>CAZZCP010000004.1:44117-71766 GCA_964653235.1 uncultured Pseudobdellovibrionaceae bacterium
TGTCGCGGGACAATGGCAGGCGGCAGCCGACAACACGGGCGGCGGCGGTGGCCTCTCTACAAGTCTCGACAGCAGCAAGATTTATGTTGGTGACGGTGCGAATGCTGCTACTGCGGTAACTCTAAGTGGAGATGCCACTTTGTCTAATGCAGGTGTATTGAGTCTTGCCCCAGACTCAGTAACTGCGGCTACAATAGCTCCAAATTCAGTTGCTGCAAGTGAGCTTGCCAACAATGCAGTTGATGCTGCAGCTATAGTTGATAGCTCTGTCACCGCACCCAAGATTGCAATCGGTGCCATCAGCAATTTGAATAAATTGGGAGCAATGGGTTGTAGTGCTGGCCAAGTTTTGAAACTGAATGCTGGAGGAACCGCATGGGAGTGTTCTGAGGGATTAAGTGACATAAGCATCAACACTCCTAGTGATGGACATGTTCTAACATATCAAATGGGCACTTGGGTCAATCAAGCCCCTCCAAGTCCTGCCGTTTCTTATCCCTTGAATGATAATGCTGGGACTTTAGAGCTTCTAACTGGAAACGGACTGAATTTAAATGGAAACGATCTGCAAGTGAATGCTGGTGTAGGTCTTAGATTTAACTCTGGCGCTTTGGAAGTTGATTTTGGAATCTTAGGTACTCAAGTAATGAGAGGTAATGATTCTCGCTTGCAAAATGCGACTAAAATTCATGGCACAAATATAGCCACCTCGGTTGACTCTCCTACACCTGGTCATGTTTTGACATGGACCACAAATTCAGGAGGTCAATGGGAAGCCATAGCACCATCTGGCGGTGGCGGACCTATAAATGACCTAAGCGATGTGAGTATCTCAACTCCACAAAACTACAATCTATTAATGTACAATTCTGGAACAACAAGTTGGATGAATCACAGTCCGGGCTCTGGAGCCAATCGCATTCCGATTTCTGATAGTATGGCAACAGTTAAAATGGGCGGAGTTCGAATCGCTGAAAAAACAGCCATCAATGATGATAATCTGGAATGGGAAATCACTGAAGGTTCCGGGGCTCTTGGAGAAGAAAATGCCTTGGTTTTTAATCTTGGCCCAGATTTAGATCCCAAACTCCAACTACTCACAAATGATTCCCTCGTTACTGATTTGGAAGATTTTAGGATTGGTATAGGCACGAATGCACCCGCTGCAAGCATTGACATCAAAAATTCTGGAGATATGACAGCACTTTTTATAGAGAAGCCTAACGGTACTCCTATTCCAATGATAGTGACTGCCTTTCCAAACACAGGTGGTCAGCCTATGACTCTATGGGAAGTAATAGCAGACTCACCATTGACAAAGTATTCGATTGAATATAAACAAGGAGGATCCCCACTGGCTTCTATCAACTACCTCTCTGGTGATGGTGGATCCATGTTAAATATTTTAGATTTTAGAACTAACAGAATTGAAGATCGCATTGCTTTTGGGCAAGAAGCTACAGATACAATGATTATCGAGCAAAATATAGTCTCCATTGGTGATCCGCCCAACCCAGGACTTAATGACGGTGCTGATAAACTCCAAGTTCATGGTGATTTATTTGTTGCTAATAACATTAATTACTTTGGAGTACTTACTGATGTATCAGATCGTAGATTTAAAAAAGATATTCAAGATTTAAATTATGGACTCAAAGAAATTTTAAACTTGCGGCCCGTTAGCTATAAAATGAGAGAACACGAATCTTATGATTTTAATACTGAGGAAACTCAAATTGGATATATTGCTCAAGAAGTTCAAGAGATCATACCTGAAGCAGTTCACCAATTTGATGATCAAGGTCACTTCAGTCTTGATTACGGTACCATAGACATCGTCGCCGTCAAAGCCATCCAAGAACTACATGGAATGTGCAAGATGCAAGAAAATCAATTAGTTGCACTTCAAAAGAAAAACGCAGAGCTCGAAGATCGCATCGAAAAACTCGAAGAACTCGTAAGGCAGCTTGCCTCAGAGCGCAGCAAGTAGTTCTTCGAGTGCGCCTACTCTTTGTGGTTTTCTCTTGAAGCTTTTTTGAGGGTCTATACCTTCGCACCCATGCAACAGAAACAAATTCTCGCCACGCCAAAGCCGCTATTTTATACCTTCGCACCTATGCAAAAAACCAAAATCACACCGCGGAAAAAATTGACTCCACCCCATCAATCCAATAGTTTACATCAAAATGAAAAAACAGCTTCAACTCATTCCCAAACCTAAAACAGAACACGGCGGCTCTCTACCCAGTCCACAAAAACGTAAGCGCCCACTCAGCCGCAAACAAAGCATGCATATGGTCTTGAGATCTTCAAAAGCCAAAGGCAGCTGGAGCTTTCGCAAACACCAAGAGGCCATTGAGAATATCTTTAACAAATTCGCACAAAAGTATCATATTCAAATAATGAACCACGCCAATGTCGGCAATCACATTCACTTGCATTTGAAAACCAGTACTAGAAAGAATTACCGCGCCTTTATCAGAGCCATCACCTCGGCCATCAGAATTGCTGTCACCGGCTACTCCAAATGGAATCCTGCTCCCCAAAAATTTCAGTTTTGGGATCTAAGGCCCTGGTCACGTCTACTCAATAGCTATCGAGAAAACAAAAATCTCACCAAGTACATCGGAATCAACCTACTCGAGGGGATTGGAATCAACAGAAAAGCAGCTGAGAATTACTTAAAAGAACTTTTCGCAAGCAATCGACAAAAACCCGCAAGAGAATAAACCTGGCCAAGCTGCCCAAGAGAAGGCCCGCAAGGGAATAGCCCAAGAGAATAAGCAAAACTCAGGGCAGGCCTGCGCAAACAATTCATGCCCGGCCAAAAAAACAACGACTCAAAAAAATCAAAGCAATACCGCGCAGACAATTCAGCCCCTACAAAAAACTGCCGCAAAAACTCAGGGCAGGCCTGCGCAAAACAAAACAAACCCTAGCAAAAAAAACAAAAAACGGGGGCGCGCCCACAAAAAAATCAATCCACTAAAATTTGCTTAAAGCGCTTCTTACCAACGCGCAAAACAAAGCTTGCTGCAGGAATCAATGCATCGGCATCTTCAATCACCAAGTCGTCTTGCTTTACACCGCGGCCTTTGATTAAGCGCCGAGCCTCACCCTTTGACTTTGCAAACTCGGCGCGCACGATCAGGCTGGCCCAAGTCATCTCAGCCGCCTCATCTCTGCCAATCGAGACCGAGGGCATATCTACAGAAGCTGCCAGATCGACCTCTAAAATGCGCGAGCTGGTTGGCACCACACGATCTGGGTCAGCACTGCCAAATTTGCTAACAGCGGTTGCAAAAGCACGTGAGGCTTCATCAAAACCATGGTTCAAAGCCGTGGCTTCAAAGGCCAAAATCTCTTTGGCGCGGTTGATATTCGACTGCAATAGCGAGTCAATTTCATTCACTGGCAACTGGGTAAACAGCTTCATGCACTTTTCAAGATCGGCATCTTCAGTGTTTCGCCAAAACTGGTAGTAATCTATCACGGGTGTTCGCTCTCGGTCGAGCCACACATTGCCATCTTCACTCTTACCGAACTTCTTGCCACTCGAATTGGTCAACAGCGGAAAGGTCAATCCAAAAGTATCATGCTCAATTCCCATCCGTCGGCAAAGGTCGGTTCCAGCAACGATATTGCCCCATTGATCTTGCCCGCCCATTTGCAAACTGCATTTGTGATCACGAGCCAAGACATAAAAATCATAAGCTTGTAAAATCATATAATTGAATTCGATAAAACTAAGCCCCTTCTCAAGGCGCTGCTTGACCGATTCTGCTGTAAGCATTCGATTGACACTAAAGTGCCTGCCCACTTCGCGCAGAAAATCTATATAGCCCAAATTCAAAAGCCAATCTTTGTTATTAATCATCTTGCCTTTAACACCATCTAAATCGAGAAAGTGAGAGAGCTGACGCTTAAGACCCTCTTCGTTTCGGTCGAGTTGCTCCGTGCTTAGCATCTGGCGCATTTCGGTTTTTCCTGAAGGATCACCTACGCGAGCCGTTCCGCCGCCAACAATGGCAATCGGAATGTGACCAAACTGCTGCATCCAACGCATTCCCATAATCGGTACCAAGCTTCCCACGTGTAAGCTCTCTGCAGTTGGATCAAAACCAACATAAAAGACCGAGGGCTTCTCGAGCGAGCGTGAAAGCTCTTCTTCATGAGTTTGTTGGTAAATAAATCCGCGCTCTGACAAAATTTTCAATACTTCAGCCATAGACACACAAGTAGCGGATTCTCATGACATTGTCGAGGCTTTCGCATACAAAACACGCATGTCTTATATTGATTTCTATAAATGCCAAGGAGGCGAAGACATACTCTCAGCTTGCCCCCAATATCCCATGCAAGAGCTGCTGGAGCTCGGAGCCCTTTATCTCAATTCTAAAAGATGCACTCAGAATCAAAACCTACAAAAAAACGATATCTTGAGAATTCATCACACACCCAAACGCTACCCACTCAAGCCTCAAGAATGGCCACAGCAAATCATCGCCAATCACCAAGACTTCGTAGTCATTCATAAGCCCTGTCAAATTCCTTCACACCCCACTCTCGATAACTGGCAAGAAAACGCCTTGATCGCCACGCAAAACTATCTCAATCAAAAACTCTATCCTTGCCATCGGCTCGATCAGGCCACCGAAGGCCTGCTCATTCTGGGCAAAAACAAAACATTCGCCAGTCAATTTAGCCAAAAAAATATCACCAAAAAATATTTAGCAGCATCAAAAGACCATATCCCTGTGGGTAAGTATGTGCACTACATGCAAAAGTCAGATCGCGCCCCCAAAATACTGAGCGAGCATAAAATACAAAACTCACAAATCTGTGAGCTCATCATTCGTAAATGCCAAGCCAGCCGTCAAAAACAAAAATACATTTACGAAATTGAACTTCTCACTGGCCGCACACATCAAATCAGAGCACAAATGGCAAAGCTCGGTGCTCCGATAGAGGGCGACAAGATCTATGGTGACGCAGCAAGCGAAGATCTACAACTCAAAGCTTATTTTTTAGCTTGGGAGGAGTTTGAATTTTCGCTAGAATTCCCCGCTTTTCTCCCCTAAGATCAGTTTATGATTTTTCAAGATTTACGTAAAAAAGTGTGGCAGCAATGGTCGGAGGAGTGGTTTCCAAAACTCACCGAAAGCCAGAGTGAAATTCAAAAAAAAGTCATCAACTATGCCAATGATTTTTTGGGTGGCCAATGGATGGGCATGGGCATGGAGATTGAGAAGCTCGACGACGAAGAAGTTGGTCTTAGGCTTCCCTACCGATTGCGCAACAAAGACATTCAAGGCGGAGTGCACACAGCTGCACTTTATACTTTGGCCGAATACACCAATCGACTCTATTGGCACCGTCACATCGACAGCAAGAACACCAAATTTCGTGTGAAACAAGTTGAGGCTGAGTTTTTTGAAAGAGCTTTTAGTGAAGTCTATTCGCGTTTAAGGCTTGATGCTTCAGAGCGAGAAGCAAGGCTCTTTCGTCTAAGAAAAGAAAAAAAGATCGATACAGAAATCTATATTGATTTGTATGACTCTTATCAAAAGCGGGTTGCTCAGTTTGAATTTGAAATTGAATTCATTCATGCCAGCCAAGAAGCTCTGCCCGAAAGTAATACTTAATGTCGAACTTTCATATTCTTTTATTTCTTTGCTTTTTGGCTTTTTCTTATAGCTGGTTTCAACAAAGGCCAGATATACCATGGAAAACACAAAGAAAAATTCACCAAGATATGCGCAATATCTTAAACCAAGCTGTGAAAATCGCCGCTCCCACGGCAGAAGAAATTGAAATCCTTCGACTTAGTAACAACATCAAAGATGCAAAGAATATGGAAGCCAATTTTACTATCAAGTTTTTGCAGCCTGATGACTTAAAAGCAAAAATTGAAATGCAAGGTGTTGCCAAGCTTAGCCTTATTGATGAAGTTGAAGACAGCTGGAGTATAGACGAGATTCAAATGGGTGATGATACCATTGAATTTCAAGAAGCCTTAAAAATTGAAATTTCACGACCGGATGCAAATAATGAACTATAGCCAAGAAGACTCGATACAAATCGACCACGAAGGAAAATTCAAATACCTGGGAGAAGAGATTCCTGACCCTATACCCAAACTTTTCTTTGCTGACAATCAACTCTATATCGACTGGCACGACAAGAAAATACTCGAAATCTACGATCAGGCCATTGTGGTAGAGAGTTTTGAAAACGGAAAGATTCAATTTCAAGGCATCGAAGAAAAGCTCAACTGGCAGATTCTCTATCTTGATGAATGGGACCGCATTCACTCCTTTACGCGTGATCACTACCCCTTGGTTTTTTCTAATCATGCTCAAGAACAGCTCTTTGATGCACTCGACTCTTTTGATGATGATAGCTTTGTGTACCAAGGTAATACCTATACAACGAAGTCTTTTTATCCAACTGATTTTGATGCACGAAAGCCTGACTTTTGGACTCGCAAATATGAAGAGTCTGAATCTCCAGGTTTTGATCTTGGTATGCCTCACCCAGCCCTTGAAGACATAGAAAAAACTCTAAAGTTGCCCAAATCAAAGATTGCAGTTCTTGGCTGCGGCAGTGGGCATGATGCGGCTTTTTGGGCCAACCAAGGCCATATCGTTCATGCTTTTGATTTTTCAGAAAATGCCATAGCACTTGCCAAAGAAAAGTATCCCGAAACCGAGCATCTTCAGTTTCATCAAACTGATGTCTTTCAGCTCGGTCAAGAGCACCATGAAGCCTATGATATTGTTTTTGATCACACACTCTATTGTGCGGTTCCACCCGTTCAAAGAGCGGAGCTGGTTAAACAATGGCTCAAACTTTTAAGGCCTTCCGGAAAGCTCATCGGTATCTTTTTTCAAATGCGCAAAATGGGCGGGCCGCCCTATGGTGGCTCTCAGTGGGAGCTGCAACAACGCACGAAGAAAAAATTTCGCACACTCTATTGGCAATACTATCGCAATAGTCCGGGCTGGAGAAAGGGCTTAGAGTTTATCGCCGTTCTCGAAAAAATGGGTTGAGTGGTAAGACTGTAAGCCGGATTCTGTCTAAAAGAAATTTCCCAAATTTCTTTGAGGCAATCATTCCTCTGGGCAAGCCATTACTGACTTGCTCTAGCGATCTACCCGAAAGCTTGTACTGGCCGCACTCGGACGCTTTCCTATTTGATCTTGCTCCATGCAGAGTTTAGCTGTTTTCACTCCAGCAGCTCCCAAAGATTCTCCCGTTCCCGAATCTAAGATCAATGCCCTGGACATTCTTTCTGTTCCACTAGTCCTCGGCTTACACCGGAGGGGCGTTACCCCTTGCATTGCCATTTGGAGTCCGGACTTTCCTCCACTCAAAGAGCAGCGATCACCCGTCAAACCACGAGATTACATATCACCATATACTTATAAAAGTCATGCTCTTTCAAATAAATCTACTATCTAGTTTTTCGACAATCCTGAAGAATCTGCAATGATTTGCATAATTTAGATAAGATTAGAGCAAAAATTCTGCTTTCAGTCTATAATTTGCCACTATATAGATATGAACTGCCGTCAATTACTCTTATTACTTTTGCTCTTACCCTTTCAGGTTTACTCTCAAACCTGTCTAGATCTCTTTGTCGAGCCCTTACAAAAACCTATTTTTCAAACACAATTCCAAGCTTTTCAAGCTGCAAGTAGCGATCAGAACCGTCAATATATTCGAGCCATTGAAAACGCAAGAGAAGGGTCTGCTTTGCCCATCGACTCTTCAAGAGAGAGTTTTTTGGTCGTAACTCAGCCTTTTTTAAAACAACATCAAGATCTTGGTCACAAAGACAAAACCCAGAACACAGCGATGGCAGGCTATGCAAAAAAAGTGCTGCTCGACTTGCTCCCAGAAGGCTTTATCTTAAGAAAATTCAATCACTTTAAGCGCATCGAGATCTCTTTTGAGAACACACCAGCGAATCATGCAATCGCAAGAGAGGTTCTCAACCAATTTCTTTTGCATATGCAGGCAAAAATTCAAGAGTTTCCGAGCATGGTGTCGGGAATTGAGAGAAACTTTGCACCTGGTAGCCCTGAATCCAATCCGAATCGAGTCTTTTCAGTTGGCATTGGAGACACTGCCTATCAAGCCAATCGCGCCGAGAGAGAGTCACGTAGATTTGCTAGCAATCAAACACCAGGACAAGCAGAAAGCCCGATTTTTCATTTTAGGGATCTCACTGATCGCGTAGAACAACAAAATAAGAGAATTCACGAAACCCGAGAAGTTTTGGAGCGTGAGTTTATAAGTTCTGATGCAGTTTACGTGAAAACACGCTTAGATCGATCTCCAAAAATTGAGGTAAACCTACCAAGTATCATCACCATGTCTGTAGTGGCAAAATTAATGGGCGAAAGAGCTCAATACAAAAGCCAAAGAGACTTTATCGATCGAGCACAGCAAGATTTGCAGAACACATTTGCGCGCAGATTTAATAAAAAAGAAGTCGAGGCCCTTCTTGATTTTGCTGATGCCGTAGCTAGCATTGAAGCCCCCTTTTATCTTGCTGAACGAAGACATGCTCTTTTAGATCAACTCGGTGAGCGTATGGCGGTTTTTGATATCATTGATGCCGGTGGAGTAGCTCTCTATATGGACGCGCTAATGATTGCACAAAGAAACCCGAAAAGCCTTAAAGAATTTGAAGATGCTGCAATATATGGTGAAAGAGCAACGACTCGCTATTTAGAGAAGCAAAGAAAGAATCTTTTAGATGCAATGAGGTTCACTTTGGGTGAGGAGCGGCTTGCGCAAATTTTGGATCTCTACATCTCTCATGGTGCTTATAAAGCTGATGAAAGTCCTTTTCCTTTTGGGTTTAGCGGCGATGATATTGGTTCTACTTTTTTAACTCGAAAAGAATATCTTGAACTGGCTCAAGAAATTGCCAATCGAAAAATCGATTTACGAAATGAGGATTTTAGTGTTGATACTCTTCATTTAAACTTGAGAATGGCCTTTAGCTTGAATGAATACACCAATTCACGGGTTCCATCAAATGGCGATAGTCCCAGGGTTGCAGCACAAAAAGTTTTTTCAAAGATGGAAGAGCAACTGAAAGTGATCGAATCTATTGTCAACAAAGACGTAAATTTTCATGAGTTGCGTACCCTGTTCTTGGTTCTAGAGAGACAGTCTACAAATCAAATGATTTTGCATGCTTTTGCAAAAAACACTTTAACTTCAAGGCAAAAAGAAATTCTACGAGAGCTAGTACAAAAACTCATCATAAAGCATAGATACACTCATTTATCTATAGAAATTCATTGATCCAGTCGTAGCTCATCTTCACGATCAACACAAATTGCATCACTAAAACCACATTGCGAACAAAATGATTGCCCTTCATCACTGCTGTTTTGGTTCCGATATACATACTAATGATGCCGCCAATCAATAAGGGCCACACACCAGGCCAGTAAACCCAGCCCTGGTACAAAAAGTAAGCCATTGAAGTAGAAAGCGAAATCACAGCATAATACTTCATGGTGGCAGAGGCTTCGATAAAACTAAGCCGCTTAAACAGAGTCAAAATAAAAATCATCAAGACTCCCGAGCCAACTCCAATCATTCCTTGATACAAACAACTCAAAACAAAGAGCACATTAAAGAGCAAGTTTTGTCGATCGGTAGGAGCCTCTAAGGTTTTAAGTCCCATCTCTTTTTTCACTAGAGCCAAAACAAAAAAGAACAACATCGAAAAAATCACAATCAAAGTTAAAGATTGTTCTGAGAAGAAACCCACAAGACTTGCGCCAAACAAGCTGAGAAAAAAACAAAGAACCAAATGAAACCAGTGAAGTCTTTCAGAATAGGCGTAATTAGATTTTCGGTAGGTCAAAAGAGTAACAATCACACCTGGCAATACAGCTACCTTCATGGTTCCTAAAACCTCTAGAGTGGCCTGCTCTTTGAGAATAAAAAGCCCCAAGGGCAATAGAATCAGCCCGCCGCCGCCGGCAATTGCAGTAATAAAGCCAGCGAGAAGAGCGCTAAGAAATAGAAGAAATTCAGTCACTCCCTAAGGCTTACAAAATCATAGAGTGAAAGGCAATTCGCTATAAGACTTGCCTAGTTTGTGCAAATTGGTAGCTCAAATTTTCCATCATTTTCATTGTGATATTGTACATAATGATTATAAAAAAGATATTTGTTAGATCCTAGATAATTTATTGCTTCTGTCGATCTCTTCTCATCATCATGAAGCAATTCGCAACTTGAATAATGCATACAGTTCCTTCTTCCAGCATGCAAATTTATAAAAAAAGAATCGAAAGTTTCAGTATAGCTACTATTTTCAATTAGGCTTGCAACGAAATGATTTTCTCTAGAATGATAGACCACTTTAAATCTCAATAGAGCTGCTTGGAGTTCTGTTTGCAACAATAGTTGAGAATCTACAGTGATTTTACCGTAATCATAGTAATAAAAAGGTACATCAATTAGAAACTCTGAATCTTTCTTTTCTTGAGAAATACATTTGGGTGTCATTGGAAAAAGCTCCCTATACTCATGACTCTGTAAGTGAGCTAAAAAGCTACGAAGTGTATCCGAAAAGGAATTTGAATACGATCTTTGATAAAAACGATGCATCCAATAGGGATTGTGTTCCTCCCATTCAACAAATGCAGAGCTTAGGCTAAGATAGTCTTCATACTTTTGTTTTTCATCTTCTGAGACTCTAAAACCAAATGAAGGCATAAAAAGACTAATTGTTCTTTTAAAATCAAAATCCCATTGCAGTGTACAAGTAAGTTCAGGAGAGGGATTGAAATAAGATATACAATGAGCATTACTACCAATAACCATCTTCACCTTATCATGATCATAAGTATATTTGGTGCCCATAAAAGTATGTTCAGAATCATCAATAGGCGTTGCATACAGAACTCCAAGTAACTTTCCACCAAAATGAAAAACACCTGAGCCCGAATTACCTTCGATTATTCTTTTATCACAAAGCATTGCAAACTCCTTAGAACTTGGCGACATATACGACATATCAGGATTGTACACAACCGAGTTCATAACAGATTTACAGCTTGTTTTGCGAATCTGTGCGGCAACTTTTACTGTTATAGGTTCTGTAGAAGTGTTTAATTCATTCTTGTAAAAAAATGCAGGATAAGCAATCAAGTCCGTATCCTTTGGAATTCCTCCTAAATCAACTTCAACTGGTCTTCGATTTGTAGTTTGTGAGAGACGAAGTATGGCCCAATCCTCATTCCCAAGTTTTTCAGTTTCTTCTTTACTTATATCAACCAGTTCGCTACATGCAAATTTCTGAGCCTTTTGTGTTTGGAAAAAAGATAGTCGTTGAACCACAAGTCTCTCCTATCGTTCTTTGCTTTACACAATGTTTGTTGGTTAAAATCGTATCTGGTGAAATCAATGTTACAGAGCAAGCATTCAACTTATATTGATAGGTTGTTGAGTTATACGTACTAGAAACCAAATTCTTTTCTACCCTCGCCATTCCACCAACGTGCTCGGGACAATCATCTAGAGACTCACAATCAATACTTAAATTACTTTGTGCAGAGAGAGCATCTTCAATATTGTCTGTCGAAAATAAATTCATTTTCATCTTTAGAAGAGCTACAGTTCACCAACGAAAAGCTAAGTACCAAAGATAGAAAAGCTACAGACAATTGCTTCATTCCAACTCCTTTTTTTCCACCTATCTGTGCAAAAGATATGCCACAAAAACCCACTTTGGTAAAACAGATTTAGCTCGATATTTCAAATACTTAGATAAATTTTTGTAAACAGCTCTTGGCAAAAAATGAAATATTTACAGTCTCATGACACTTTTCGATTATAGCGAAATGGCTTTCATTCACTTATGTAAAGAATAAGTAAATGCTTTGACCTGAGGCTTTTTTTACGTGTTCCAGCTGTCCTTATAGATAAATTTAAGAAGTTTTATTAAAAACAAACTGTAAATCGAAAGGGGGGCTCTTGATTTACAGAATTCTACTATTTCTCTTTATGGGGACGCATTCATTACAAGCTGCTATTACTTTTCAAAAAGACCTGCAGCAAACTCGCATTACCGCACAACGAATTGGCGATCGCAATCAATTAAAACTAGAGGGACCAATACCAAGCAAGGCTCATTTGTTTCAGCCCAGCGTCTTTTTGCTACTCATGCAAAGAGCTCTTGCTTCGCTTCCAGAAACAAAAACACTAGAATTTGAAATCAATTCCAGTGGTGGTTCAACACTAGAGCTTATAGAGCTCCACCAACTTCTTCGAGCTCACTGCCCTATTGATGATTGCTTACTCGTAACTCACATCGAAGAAGAGTGTTCTTCTGCATGTATTGCTCTATTTTTGATGGGAGATAAAAGAAGCGCCGCCCCCGATGCAGAGTTTGGCTTTCATGCACTTCAAGAATGCAACCCACAAACTGGCCTGTGTCGAATGATTCCAGGAATGGCTCAGAAAATTTATATAGACTTTGGAATAAAATCCTCTTGGCTTGAAGAAAATTTTGATCTTTTTGATCAAAAAGATTTAGAGTATCAATCTCCCAATCAGTTAAATGACTCTGGACTATTTTCATAAGCCAAACTTTTAGACCTGAAGGAATATCGATTGTGTGGTGGCTCCATCTTAGTTTTTTATTTTCTCAATTTGCATTGGCTTCACCTAAATTCCAAATTGGCTTAGAGACTGGAGCCTTTTGGCAAATTAGAAATGACCTACAAAGGCCGCAAAATACTTCAAACAGCTTGATAAAACTTGATGAAATAGATTCTGAACCAGAGCTATTTTATCGTCTCGAAAGTTATTTTTATGCCACCGAAAAACATGCTTTTCGATTTCTATACGCCCCCTTGAGCATAGAGCTTAAAAATCGCCCTACCGAAGTTCTTGTTTTAAATGATCAAACTTTTGCCTCCGGAGAAGAAATAAGCTTTCTTTATCGCTTTAACTCCTATCGACTCACCTATTTTTACTCGATTTATCGTACGCAAGAGAAACAACTGAACATCGGCTTCACTGCTAAAATTCGTGATGCAAAAACAGAACTCAGACAAGGCAATAGATCAACAAGTTTTGACAATCTAGGCTTTGTGCCTCTTCTCTACTTTGAGTATCTAGAACCTATTTTCTCAAATTGGTTTTTTCATTTTAACTTCGATGGCTTAGCCGGAGGCCCGGGTAGAGCCTTTGATTTTTCATTCAAGCTTAGAAGAAAGTGGCAAGATCTTGGTTTTTAGGCTTTGGAACCAGAACTCTTGAGGGCGGAGTAGACAATGATGAAATCTACAATTTTACTTTCTTACAGTACGCTGTTTTAGATTTCGTTTTTGTTTTTAGTATTTTGTTGGCCAAAGAAATACAACTTTGTTTTAAGCTAGGGCTTATTCTATCAAGATAGAGCCAATATCTTCAACTAAGCCGAATGCTATAATCAACCATTCCTTATCCCATTGAAATCACTTTGCAAACTCCAAATGTCTTATAAAATGAGTCCGAATCAAGGAAGAGGCTCGTATTAGCTAGGAAAAAATGTTGGTAAGCCGCCTTGACGATACAGATTATAATCTGTATTTTAAAATATGTCTTTAAGTGGAAAAGAGCTAGTTAAGCTGTATGAGAAAAATGGATGGAAACTAGACCGCGTAAAGGGCTCTCATTTTATTATGAAAAGTAAAAAGACGTGCGAGACTATTCCGATTCCCGTTCATGGCAATAAATCGATTGGAAAAGGTTTAGAAAAATCTTTATTAAAGAAACTAGGAGTGAAGAAATGACTTTTTTCGCAAAAGTTCATAAGGATTCAAAAGGCGGCTATTGGACTGAGTTCCCTGATCTAAATATACCAGGCTCGGAAGGGCGAACATTAGATGAGGCCTTGGAGAATTCTAAAGAAGCTTTAGAAGGTGTTTTGGAAAGTCTGTTTGACCATAAGTGTGAAATTCCCTCTCCTCGAGAACGAAAAGGCAAAAATTGGCATGCCGTAGAAGTTGATGAAACAATCGCTATTCCAATTATTTTGAGAAAATTACGATTAGCTCATGATTTAACTCTAAAGCAGATGGCTAAAGAACTAGGGATTGCCTATCAGTCTTATCAAAAATTAGAGACCCTTGGAAAAGCCAATCCAACGATCAAGACACTTCGTAAAATCGCAGATGTTTTTGGTATGACAGTGCTAGAGCTATTGGAAGAATCTGCCTAGAGCTAGCAAGTAATGGTAGGGGCACCAGGACTCGAACCTGGGATCCTCCGGTTATGAGCCGGATGCTTTAACCAACTAAGCTATGCCCCCTCAAACTATGAGTCCATAAAGGTTTTCAATTTTTTAGAGCGTGACGGATGGCGGAGCTTGCGAAGGGCTTTGGCCTCGATCTGACGAATCCGCTCACGAGTCACATTGAAATCTTGTCCAACTTCTTCGAGAGTGTGGTCGTTTTCTTCACCAATTCCAAAACGCATGCGAAGCACCTTTTCTTCTCTTGCAGTGAGAGTCGAAAGCACACGGCGAGTTTGCTCGGCCAAGTTCAAATTCACGATCGCCTCAGAGGGATTGATGACTTTTTTGTCTTCAATAAAATCTCCGAGGTGAGAATCTTCTTCTTCACCTACAGGAGTCTCTAGACTGATAGGCTCTTTGGCAATCTTTAGAACTTTACGAACCTTGTCTACAGGCATCTCCATTTTCTCTGCGATCTCTTCAGGAGTAGGCTCACGCCCTAACTCTTGAACGAGGTAGCGAGAAGTACGAATCAACTTATTGATGGTTTCAATCATATGAACCGGAATACGAATAGTTCGAGCTTGGTCGGCGATCGCCCGTGTGATGGCCTGACGGATCCACCAAGTGGCGTAGGTTGAAAACTTATATCCACGTCGATACTCAAACTTATCAACAGCTTTCATCAAACCGATATTACCTTCTTGAATCAAGTCCAAGAACTGAAGGCCACGATTGGTGTATTTTTTGGCAATCGAAACCACAAGTCTTAGGTTGGCTTCAACAAGCTCTGATTTGGCTATGTCTGCAGCTTTTTCACCTTTCCAAATTAAAGTATAGGTGTCGCGAATCCACTCAAAATGCATCTGAGTTTCTTTACGTATTCTCTCTAAGCGAATTTCGGCATCTTCGGCTCTGACAGCCAACTGACGAAACTGCTCATAAGAAAGTCCTGTGTCTCTTTTAAAACGCTCAAGATCAGCATCAGAATCATTGACCGCTTGAAAGCGCTCATAGAGCTCTTCAGTAGATTTTAAGAAAGTGCGATCGAGAGCTGTTTTGATTCTTTTTCTCAGCTCAATCATTCTTTCTTTGAGATTTCTAAACTTCAATACAATCCGATTGATGGTTTTACGATTGAAGTTGATTTCTTCAAATTCGGTCATTAAGCCATTGGCTAGTTCATCGATGGTATCTTCAATCTTCTTTCTTTCAGCATGTTTGAGCTCAGTATTTCGAAGAGCTTCAAAGTGAGGAGCCGCTGATTTTGCAAAATCCTCTACCTTACCGATCAGTTGATAGATTTTTTCTTCGTATTCTTCTTCAGTGTACTGAGTTTCTTCATCTTCCAAACCACGAAAGATATTGCGCATTTTAATACGGCCCTGCTTTACACGCTCACCAAGCTCAATAATTTCTTCGGTTCCATATGGAGATCTAAGAATGGCACCTAAAATCTGTCTTTCTCCATCCTCGATTCTTCGAGCGATGGCTACCTCACCTTCGCGAGTTAATAGTGATACACTTCCCATTTTTCGCAAATACAAGCGAACCGGATCATTGCTCTTAAGGTCTTCTTCAGATACTTCTTCTTCTTGGCTAGCTGAATCGAGAAAGTTATCGCCTTCCTCATCTTCATCCAAAGACTCGGCAGAAATGATTTCAATACCCTGACGATCTAGGTTTTGAAGAATCGAATCCAAAGCCTCCATTGCAATCAACTCTTGTGGAAGGACTTCATTGACTTCTTCTGCAGTAAGAACGCCTTTTTCTTTATAGATATCCAAAAGCTTTAGCAGTTCATCTTTTGCTAACTGCAACTGCTGTTCTATACTCAATGTTTTATTTTCTTTATTCTTGCTCATAAATCTCCCAATTCAGGGCTTTTCGTATTTTTTATTAAATTCATTACTTCTTTTAAATTCTCTGGAGATTGATTTTGTTTTAGACCCAGCTTTAACTTTTGCAATTCCAACTTCGTAAAGTTTTTTTTGAGTTGGTTTTTACAATCTAAATAAATCTTCTCTTTTGCTTCTGCATCTTTGTATTGTTTTTGATCCAGCATTTTTGTCAATAAGCTCGGATCCTGTACCTTTGATGCCAGTGAAGCTGTTATCCTATCAAATTCACTTGGATTTTGTCTATCTTCATCAGCTATCATTTTGAAAATAGTACGCATTTCTTCGCTAAGCAAATATCTGGCCAGTTTTTCCTCTACAAAGCGCAAATAATAACTTTTATCCAACAAACAAAGATTCAAAATCTCTAGTTCTTGCTTTTTCGCCGCCTTTAAAGAGAGCTTTTTCTGATCAACGACAGGCTTTACTGTAGATTTCATAGATAAGCCTGTATTTTTTTTCTCAACGCTTCTCAAAACCCAGCTATAGCTCTCTCCCAGTAGTTCTGCAGTGTCTTTGGCATATAGACTTTGCAATCTAGGGTCGGCTATTTTTGTCAGAAAAGGCCCAAACTGGTCCATAACTCGAATCTTTTCTGATGCCTGGCCACGAAAGTTATTCAATCTCCTCTTTAAGGTAGAAATATACAAATCTTGTGCCAAATCGAGCTTTTCTCGGAGGGCAGCAGTGCCAAATTTTTGAATATAATCATCGGGATCCATGGCATCTGGAAGATAAAGCACTCGGGCAAAAAGACCGGCTTGCAAAAGAATCGGCAGAGCTCTTTCGGCAGCCTGAAGACCAGCAGAATCACCATCGAAAAGCAAAACGATATTCTTTGTATACCTTTGCAAGAGCTTGGCGTGATCTAGGGTAAAGGCCGTTCCTAAATTGGCGGCTACATTCTGAATACCAGCCTGGTAGAGCTTTAAAAGATCCATATAGCCTTCTACCAAAATAACTTCATCTTTGGCGCGGATGTGTTTGGCGGTCACATTCAAACCATAAAGGCTTTTGCCTTTGTGAAAAACCAAACTTTCTGGGCTGTTTAAGTATTTGGGAAAATCTTCATCGCGCAAAACTCTTCCGCCAAAGCCAATGGTCTTACCTAGAGCCGATACAATGGGAAAGATCAGACGATTGCGATAAATGTCGTAATGTCCCTTTTTTTCTCCCCCACGAGCCTTTAGCAAACCCAACTCTACAGCCTGAGCTACTGGAACAGATTTTTTAAAAAAGAAATCTTGCAAGGCTTGCCATGAATCGGGAGCAAAGCCCAATTGAAACTCCTCAATGACCTCCTGGGATAGCTCTCTTTTTTGAATGTAATCCAAAATAGCTGAGACTGGCGGCTGAGATTGAAGCTGCTTTTGAAAGTACTGACTGGCCAAAGAATTGATGTTCTCTAAAGAATGCTTTTTTTGCCTAAAATATTCCTCTTGGCTCATTTCATCTTTAGAGAGATTTTGCTTCGGCAAGGGAATAGACGCTCTTTCTGCAAGGTATTCAACTGCTTCTGGAAAACTCATTCCCGAATAGTCTTGCAAAAAGTTAAAAACATTTCCGCCCTTTTTGCAGCCAAAGCAATGGTACATCTGTTTGGATGGACTAAGTGAGAAACTTGGGCTTTTTTCATTGTGATCTGGAAAAGGGCAGAGCGCCATTAAGTTCTGCCCCGAGGGCTTCAATTCAGTATACTGGCCAATGATTTCTTCTAGATCATTAGCGGCTCTTACTTTATCAATAAATTCTTGGCTAAATCGCATATACCCCCATTATGACACTGAAAATGAGGAAAAAGGTTACTGAGACAAACGAGATTTTACGATTTGACTGATCAGCTTATTGTCAGCTTGTCCTTGGGTTTTATTCATAACCTCTTTCATGACTTGACCCATTTGCTTCGGAGATTCAGCCTGTAGTTCTGCAATCACCTCATCTACAATTGCTGTCACTTTCTCTTCTGACAATTGCTCGGGAAGGTATTTTTCTAGAATACTTGCCTCTTGAGCTTCTTTATCTGCCAAATCTTGCCTACCGGCATCTTGATACTGCTGAATGGATTCTTTTCTTTGTTTGACCAGTTTATTAATGACCGAAAGAACCTCATCATCTTCGATTTCTTTCGGTCTGATTTCGATTTCTTTGTTTTTGATCGAGGATTGCAGCATGCGAAGAGTCGTTAAACGAATCTGATCTTTGGCTTTCATTGCCTCTTTGATTCCGCCTAAAATTTCATCTTTTAATGCCACAATACCACTCCTAGAAATCTTGTTTTTTCATCTTTTTTGCCATGCGCTTACGGGCAGCAATGGACTTTTTCTTCAAACGAACACTGGGTTTTTCGTAGTGCTCTCTCTTTTTTACTTCAGAGAGAATACCCCATTTTTCGCAAGTTTTTTTAAAACGACGAAAAGCTTGTTCAAAGCTTTCGCTGTCGCGAACTCTTACATAGGCCAAAAAAATCACCTTCCTTCCAGGTTGCTAGATGTAGCAATCTCGAGATGATGCGTCAACAAGCAGCTAAAAACGGGGGGTTGGCAGTTTAACGCACCGCTCTCTGTCACTCCGAAAACTGCTCCCCTTTATTTCACTTCGGAGGTTCCGTCCGCAAGCTATAAGTATTGATAATATTTCGTGTATTCTGTTTGAGATGGCTTAAAATTTGGTGCAGTTTAGGACAAATATCCTAAGTCATTGAAAGTAGAATTTAATTCTGCAAAAAAAGTGAAATAAAAGGGAGCAGCTAATAAGCGGAAGCTGGATTATTTAAAAAAAATCCAGCAATCTTCTAAAAAATGCTCAATGAAACTGAAGAACAGCTTTTACAAAAATGCATGGCCCTTGCCAGTTCACGCCGCAATGAAATCGATGTTCCTGTTGCAGCTCTGATTGCCCACGGAGATGAAGTTTTGGCAGAGGCCTATAACGAAAAAGAACTGCTGCAAGATCCAACCGCTCATGCAGAGATGCTTGCCATTCAAAGAGCTTGCAAAAAACTCAATTCTTGGCGACTTAGGGGTTGCACTCTCTATGTAAGCTTAGAGCCTTGCCTCATGTGTGCCGGTGCCATACTAGCAGCTCGCATTGAGAAAATCATTTTTGCAACTACAGATCCAAAGGCAGGGGCCGTGCTGTCTTTGTACAATTGCTTACAAGACCCCAGATTAAACCACCAAGTTGAAGTGGTGAGCTACCCCATGCAAGAGGCCAAACAGCTTTTAAAAGATTATTTTCGAAAGCTACGTGAACAAAAATGAGAAAGATCTTTATTGGTGATGTGCATGGCTGTTTTGAAGAACTGCAACTACTGCTAGAGAAGCTGGAATACACAGCCGATGACCAAATTTACTTTGTAGGTGATGTTATTAACAAAGGTCCACAATCGGCAAACTGCTTAAAGTGGGTGCGAGAATCTGGCTCAAAAATGGTTTTAGGCAATCACGAGGCCAAGTTTTTAGAGTTTCTAGAAGGAAAGTTTAGTTCGCCGAAGTTTCAAAAAATAAGCGAACAACTAGATAAGGAAGACCTAAAGTTTTTAAAATCTTTACCTCTTTATATTGAAGAAGAAGACTT
The DNA here is from genome assembly GCA_964653235.1 of uncultured Pseudobdellovibrionaceae bacterium. Classification (GTDB taxonomy): domain Bacteria; phylum Bdellovibrionota; class Bdellovibrionia; order Bdellovibrionales; family UBA840; genus CAZZCP01. The sequence goes on from CAZZCP010000004.1 coordinate 63,855, forward strand.
TTTATTGGTGCATGCTGGATTAAAACCAAAAACTCACCCACAAAACACTCCAAGACATGTCTTGCTCAATATTCGCACCTGGGACGGTTTAGGAAAGAATCTTTGGCAGGAGCAAGACCCTGCCTGGCACGATTTGTATACAGACCCAAAATTGGTCATCTATGGCCATTGGGCCACACAGGGTCTTAAGGTAAAAACAAATTGCATCGGCTTAGATTCTGGTTGTTGTTATGGGAAAAAATTATCGGCACTGGTGCTACCTGATCGTGAAATTCTTCAGGTAGATGCATTATCACAATATGTAAGCTTTTAATCTCTTTCATTTTGCATTAGTTTTTCAGAAACATAAGGGGGAAAAATGAAAATTCTTATTGCAGCCATTATGGCATTTTCAAGTATTAGTTTTGCGAATCTAGATTGTACAACACCAGAAGGTACTGCTTACGTAGGTGAGGTCAGTCAAGTCTCAGAGACAAAATCTTTTTATGATTGTCCGCAGAGTCTATTACTCAATCAAAAGTTTGTCGCCAATCTTTCAAAAGCAGTTCAAGATGAAGTTTCAGGTGAAACAACTTGTACTTATGTAAGAAACACTCTTGCACTCATTTGCAAGAACTAGCACTCTGGCGGGCTAGTAACAGGCGGGGGCTCTTCTTGATTGAGTATGTAGAGCCTTCGCAAATACTCCACCAAATCTTGAAATTGAAGATGCCTCGCGCCCTCTACTTTAGCTTGCAAGTTTTGCTGCGCGGGTAATGCTTGTTTTAAGATGTCTTCAACTTGAGCTGGCGTTGGCGAAGTGCCCTTATAGGTTTTGTGGTAGGCAATCACAAGTGCCGCCGCTCCTGCAGCTACAGGACTCGACATTGAGGTTCCTGCCATTAAGTCATACAAATCTTCATCTGTCACAGATCTTACTGTAGATAACAACCCGGTGATGGGTCCTGCAACACCTTCTCCATTGGTCGCATTGGTATCACAGCCTGGAGCCGCAATTTCTACATAGCTAGAACTAAAATTTGAAAAACTGCAAAGTTCAAGATTTGCATCTTTAGAATTTGTCGCTGCCACTGCTAGCATGCCCTTTATGTCTTTGGCATAAAAAGCGGGGATGTACTCAAAATCTTGGTTGATTTCGCGGCTTCCATTTCCTGCTGATACAATTACCGTTGAACCTTTTTGGACGGCATACTCAAGAGCCGCTTGAGTTGTCGCACTTAAGCCTGCTCCGCCAAGGCTCATATTTATAACATCGGCACCCATATCGGCAGCGTAGCGAATCGCATTGTCAATCGCTATGTGAGTGGGAACGGCATTTCCACCCCCAATAGGTGATACCCTGTAAAAAACATTGATCGGAAGAATTTGTGTCTTCTGTCCCATGACTCCCACAATACCTTCATTGTTATTGATGTGGGCCCCAATTAAACCGGCTACATGATTGCCATGACTGGTAGAGTAGACAGGAACAGGATTGCCCGTATTGTAGTTGAAATTGGCCCCATGAATATCATCAATGATTCCATTTTGATCATCATCTACACCCTCTTGTCCATTTTGTTCGGCAAGATTCACCCACAGATTTTCTTTCATATCAGGGTGGTCCAACCACTGTCCTGTATCTATGACTGCAACCAAAGTAGGTTGAGCCTGAACTAGATCTAAATTGATTTGCTCTAAATTTTCGAAAAATTTTGTATGCTGAAGGTGAGTGAGTTGACTTGCATAGGTGTCATTGGTCAGAGCTTGCAGCTCAAATTTACGAACTGGAGAGGCGCCAAGGATACACTCATTTTGATCTATAAATGTAAAGAGCTGCTCTCTGGTCCAGTTTTGGGGCCAATGAAAGTTCTGACTGAAGTCTTTTTGCGCCGCCTTCAGGCTTTGATAAAAGGGATCTTGAGAAAGACTTTCTATTCTTTCACAATTTCCATCGATCAGAAGTGCAATTTGGGAGCCTGAAGAAATACTCTTAAACTCAGAGAGCTTGTACTTTTTGTGATGAAATGTCGAAATTTTTGGCGAACAGACTTTCGGTGGACTTTCTTTAGTTTCTTCTTCTATGCCTAAGGGGCTTAAGACTGTGCTCTCACCACATGCAGTTAAAACCAAAAAGAGAAATATTGACCCTCGCCCCATATACTACATAAAAGCAAGTTTGGTACCATTTCAGAACTCTCTAGAGCATAGAAAAGTTCATAAAACTGTATAGCTAGTTTGAAATGCAAATTTCTTTCGCAATATCAAGAACCTAGGTTTTGATCGAGCAGTGGGTAAAATCGCAGTTAGAGTTTATTTCGCTAGTCTTTAAACATCGCAATGGCTTTGAGCTTTTGCACTTTGTGATCGACGATTGGTTCCGGATAGTCCTTACCAACAATACAGCCTGCCAACTTCTGAATACCAATTGGTGCTAGATATGGCTCATGAATATATTTATCAGGAAAGCCTTCTAACTCAGGAAGATTTTTTCGAATAAATTCACCCTCAGGATCAAACTTTTTTGACTGAAGTGTTGGGTTAAAAACTCGAAAATAAGGTTGCGCATCACAGCCCGTACTCGCTGACCATTGCCAGCCTCCATTGTTAGCAGCCTTATCGTAATCTAAAAGATAGCGTGCAAAGAAAGCCTCTCCCTTTTTCCAATGAATTAAAAGATCCTTGGTTAAAAACATGGCTACAATCATACGAAGTCGGTTGTGCATCCAGCCCGTTGCTACAAAATATCTCATGGCAGCATCAATGATTGGGTAGCCAGTCTGACCCTCACACCAGGCTTGAAAATGGGCTTCTTTTCCCTCCCACTTTAAATCTTTGTATTTTTCATTAAATGCAGATCGAGCCACGTGTGGAAATTGATCTAAAATCATATGGTAAAAATCTCGCCATATCAATTCATTCACCCAAGAGATCGACCCTTCATCTTGATTGCTGTAAGTGGCCCGCAAGAGTTCTCTGGGGCATACGAAGCCAAAGCGAAGATAGGCAGAAAGAAAAGAAGTCGCATTTAAACTCGGAAAGTTGCGGTCATGATTGTAATTCGAAATTTTATCTAAAAATTCTTTGCATTTTTTTAGCCCCGCTTTGCGACCACCTTGAATCAAATTATCCATCACACAAAAACCCATCTCTTCTCTACTGGGAATTTTTAGATTCATTTGAAATTCATCTTTTCGTGCTAAAGACTTTAAGTTTGGCTTGTGCTCTTTGTAGTCACTTTCTGTAATTTTATTTCTCCAAGCATTTTTGTAGGGTGAGAAAACTTTGAAGGCTGTGTTTGATTTTGTAAGCACTTCATCTTGTTCGAAAATCACAGAGTCTTTGTAAGATAGAAATTGTACATCTTGGGCAGTGAGTTCTTTTTTAATCTGATGATCTCGCTTTTTTGAATAGGCATCATAATCTTTATTCACGAATACAGCTTGTAAATTCCATTTTCTTACAATCTCAGGAATAATGCTCTCGGGTCGCCCGTAAAATACAGCAAGAGAGCTGCCCTTTGTTTCTAATTCTTGTTTGAGCTCTTCAATTCCTTCAAAAATAAAACTGATCCGCCGATCTTCTTCATTGTCCAGTTTTTCTAAAATGTTCTGATCAAAAATAAAAATTGGAAATACTTCCTTTGCTCTATCGCATGCATTTTTCAAAGCAACATTATCGGCAATGCGAAGATCACGGCGAAACCAGTGCAAAACTCTTTCAAACTCTTTACTCACTAAGCACCTTCAATAAAATTTCAATTAGCTCTTTTTTCTCTCGCACCCCATGTTTTCGATAAACTCGGTATGTAGAAATCTTAGACTCTTTATTTTTCCAAACATAAGAGAGTTCACCTGCATTTTTCTGCGGCTTAAGGCAGAGATCAAAGTCTTGGGGAAAAGCATGAAACTCACCCAAAAACTGCTCATAGTGAATGGAGATCTCTTGCGAATCGATTTTCAATTTTTCAAGCAGCAAGCCATTTGTTACCGGATCTACAATATGCAAATTTTTGTTTTGCTCTAAAAATTGAGTTGCAAAATAGATTTTGCCTATTGCATAGAGATATTCTTGAAACTCAACTTGCATTTTTTTGTCGGTATCTGCAGATGGATTTTCTACTTTTACTTCTACATATGGGTAATGAAGTCGATACGAAATCTCACTACCTGCGAGAATGGACTCACTACGAGCGGCAACGTCTGACTCAGCCAAACCTATAATTTGATAGCACCTGATTTCATTACTTTGTCCTCTTGGAAATAGAAACTGCAAATGATCGATCCAAATTTTTTCAATCTCGACCCATGGACCTGGTAAGGCAATAATACTCTTTTCTTTGCATTTTACTAAAAAGGCATCGGCGGTTCCTCGCTGATTCAAGAGAATTTCAGAGTTTTTGGGAAAGTAAGCTTGCTGCTTATGAGCTTCACGAAATTCTACTCCTCGTGACTCAAGTTTTTCTCGCACTCTGTTTTCTGCCTCGCTAGAATATTCAAGCTCTAAATTCATCGCCTTCGCTATACAGTGACGAGTAAAATCATCTCGTGTAGGCCCTAAGCCACCAGTGACGAAAATACAGTCTGCCCGCTCTAAAGAATAGTGAATGCAATCAATAATTTCTTTTTCATCATCTGCAACTGCTGCTTGAAAAGAAACACGATAAGCTCTTTCAACTAGCAGTTCAGATAATTTTTGCGCATTGGTGTTCGCAATTTGTCCCAGTACCAACTCGGAACCAACACCGAGAATTGCAATCTTACCCGTGAACATTGAATTTTTTGGGTTTACCGATTTGAGTCATAATTTGATCGAGCTGATACAAACTATCTATTGCTTTGAAATTCGATCCGTATTTGTTGAGCTCAACCTGACCAATGGAGCGACCACCAATAAAAACCATACACTCAGATGGTAAATCTTTGGTCAACTTTTCTAAATACTCCTGAATGTCTGTTTCGGTTAGAAAGTAATTTTGCTCATTACAACCCAAGATCAAGTATTTAATCTTAAGCTGCTCCACTGCCTCGCTTAGGGCATGTACAGGAAGATTGGGGCCAAAGTAGTAATTGACCAAATCATAATTTACACAAAGAGCTTGAGCGAGAAGAATTTCAAAATCTATTAAGTCACCTTCAATCGTAGTTAGCGCCACAGCGTTTTCTTGCTCCAGTTGTTGATCGATTCCAACTGAATGGATTAAATTTGAAACATGGTTTCTAAGTATAGCATTGAGTGTTGCTTCTTTTGCCACACTAAGTTTTCCCCTCAATACACGATAATTCGCTTCACGAACAATCGGAGTGACAATTTCAAGAACGAAATCACGGGCTGCCATACGATTTCTTGTCTTTAAAAGAATTCGGTTGATTTGGTAAATATCAAAGCTGTAGATGCAATCTACGATTCTTGAGACGATTTCGGGAACTTCTTCCGATTGAATCATCTGTGGATCATTCACCCTGCCTGGACTTAAAAAACCTTGTGGCTTTTGGTCAAAATTACGATTTTGTTTTAAAAGCTCTAGATCTTCACTCGGTAGATGAGCTATCTGCCCAATGGCAATGCCATGATCTGTGAGCTCTTTTAATAGTTTTAATTTTTCAACGTCTTTAAATGAATAGGTTCTTTGTCCACTAGGAGAACGTCTAGGCTCGACAGCACTATACCTTCTCTCCCACGCTCGCAAGGTATGAGAGTTGATTCCGACAATGTTAGACACAGCTTTGATACTTAAATAAGACATAGGTTTTTCCTCCTAATATACAGACATACTAGGCAAATTCCTTAGACATGTCAAGCTATTTGCACAAAAAACTTTGACAAATAGACGGATTTGTTTAAATTCGTAGTATGAAAGTTTTAATTACCGGAGCCACCGGATTTGTTGGAAAATACCTTGCAAAAAAATTAATTGCTCGAGGCGATGAGGTTCTCATTTTGACTCGGTCTTTAAAAAACTTAAACTCACGCTTTCCCTATCCTTGTAAAGCTTATGAGTGGGACAGTAAATCGACTATACCAAAAGAGGCAATGGATTCTGCTGATGCAGTTGTTCATTTGGCTGGTGAGTCTGTAGCAGGAGACCGCTGGACTGAGGAAAGAAAAAAAAGAATTTATGACTCACGCATAGATAGCACAAAGGCTCTGGTTGGATCACTCACTGAAAATCAAAAGGCTTTTGTTTGCGCATCAGCCATAGGTATTTATGGAGACCGAGGAGAAGAAGAACTCACAGAAGATAGCCCTGCTGCAGACAGTTTCTTAGCAAATGTATGCAAAGATTGGGAGCAAGAAGCGTGCAAAGCCCGAGAGAAAGTTCGAACATCCATTTTACGTATTGGTATTGTTCTTGGCCGCAATGAAGCTGCATTGAAAGAGCTCGTTCCTATTGTCAAAAAAAATGCTGGGGGTCCCATTGGTAGTGGTAAACATTGGATGAGCTGGATTCACATTGAAGACCTTTGCCGCTCTATACTTTATTGTTTAGACAATGAAAATGTTTCTGGAGTATTCAACGCAGTTCAATCCCAGCCGATACGCAACAAAGACTTTCATAAAGCCCTTGCTGTAAATTTTGAATCTTCTTTTCAAATGCCAGCTCCAAGCTTTGCACTGAAATTGGTTTTGGGCGAGATGGCTACCATTGTTCTGTCATCGCAAAAAGTTTTTCCGAAAGCCTTACTGGCCGCTGGATTTTGCTTTCAGTTTGAAGATCTTGCGCTTGCTTTAAAAGATCTCTACCCTAGTCCGAATGATCATATTTATGAACAAGAACAGTGGTTTCCGCAAAAAAAAGAAGAGCTTTTTCCCTTTTTCTCAGAAGCGAAAAACTTAGAGGCCATCACTCCAGACTTTCTGAATTTTAAAGTAGATGAGGTTTCCACTGAAAAGATTCAACAAGATACGGAAATCAATTATAGCCTGAAGCTGCACGGATTTCCTTTCAAATGGAAGACTTTGATTTTAGATTGGCAGCCCCCCAATAAGTTTGTCGACAACCAAGAAAAAGGACCCTATAGCAGGTGGCACCACACCCACGAATTTATCGACTTTGCCGGCGGAACTCTAATGACAGATCGAGTTTTTTATCGTTTACCCGTGGGCTCTCTTGGTGATTTGGTTGCAGGCTCTTTCGTTCATTCTGATGTAAAAAAGATCTTTCAATATCGCTTTGATGTTCTAGAGAAAAAATTTAAAACCCAAGACTGATGCCAAAAACAGATTGAATGCCTTGGTACTGCTCTTGAATTTCAAAAGATAGAATTGAGAAGCGACCGAAGAGTCCGAACCGAAAAGACTTTCCGAAATAGAGTTGTACTTCTGTATCAAGATAGTAGTCAATGGCAGCTTCTGTATTGGCACTAGGGCTTTCTGTTGATACAGGTATATATACATTTCCAGACAAGACGATAAAGTATTTATTTTTTCCTTTTGCGTGAAACTTTAAACCGGCCTGGGCAAAACCACTTTGCAAAGTTTCTGTTTCAAATTCCCCTTCCGTCGGTTCATTGAAATATAAAATATTTTTAATAAAATATCCGAAAACAAATTCAATATCTTTCGATCGAATACCGAAATTAGACCCATAATTTATATTACTTACCTCGGCTTCACTGATGTTGTGGTCACTACCTGCATCCAGTTCAAAATATTCATACTCCCCTCGAATCGCAAAGCTAAAACTTTTTGATAAGTAATATTGAAACCCGAGGCCTCCTAGATAGGCCATATCAGATACAATCACATCAGTACCGCTGTTTGAAGTAGCTCGGCTCTTGTTTAAACTCGTATAACTGAAATCAATACGCGTATGAAGGCCCTTTGGCTTTCCAAGCGCAAAGACCTTGGTCGAGAGAATAGAAATTAAAAAGATGAGCCACAAACGCATCATCTCTTAGTATAAACAGCGGTTTTTAGATTTATAGATGAA
>CAZZCP010000004.1:71776-77618 GCA_964653235.1 uncultured Pseudobdellovibrionaceae bacterium
AGGCTTAAGATTTTCTTAAGAAGTGGTATTTCGTCTATAAGTCTTTTGACAGAAAGGCCTTGTATGCCGCTCCGTAAAGTGCAATTTCGTCTTGAAACTCGGATATTTTAAGCTGTGGTACTAAGTCATATTTTCCACGTCGATGTGACAAAAGTCTATCTAAGTGCTTTTTCGTAGCGGGTATAAATATCTCTGCTGCGTGAGAAAAACCACCAGAAAATATCACAAGTTCAGGAGCAAAAAGCAAAGCATAGTTATAAATCGCAAGTGCCATCCATTCAGCATATTCTTCAAAAGCTTCTAATGCTCTAGAGTCTTTATCTCGAGCCATCTGCACAAGTTCTTGAGTTTTTAATTCTGCTTGCCCCCACTTACGACCCACATTGCGAGAAAAGTTCTTACCTGATAGATAGGCCTCTGCAGCTCCTGGACATGCATTACCCATTGAAATCTCTTTATCTGAGTAATTCAAACTTAAATGTCCCGCCTCAGGGTGCATACCTCTAGCTGAGCGAAATAACTTACCCTCTATCAAAACACCGACACCTAAACCAGTTCCTAGAGTAAGAATCATCGCATTGGGGCAATCTCTCGCATGTCCAATCCACCTCTCGGCTAAAATCGAAGCTGCGGCATCATTTTCGAAAAAGATTTCTTTGTTAAAACTTTCTTGTAAAAACTTTTTTACTTCCAGTGTACCCCAAGCTTCACCCTCGGTTTTTAAATTGGTGGGGTTTAAAATCAAGCCCTCTGAGATTTGATTGGGTCCGGCACAAGCAATAGAAACTTTCGTAATTTCAGGATAGTTTTCGATGGCCCGTTCACCAAAGTTTTGAATTTTAGCAAAAAGCTGGTCTTTTCCTTTTTCGCTTTCTACTAAAACACGGCCTTGATCATGAAGTTTTGCATTGGCATCAATCACTGCATAAGCAAGCTTGGTTCCCCCTAAATCGAAAGCAAGTACTTTCTCTACCATAATAACCCCACGGTCAGACCTACAATAGCTATAATTGCAGTACTTTGATATCGATAGTCTAAGTACCAAGGATAGTCTTTCGCAGGTTTTACCAATTCAGAAAGAGATATATTTAACAAATCATTTTTCTCATTAAAAACACGAGCAAATACAAAAAAGAATCCAGCGGAGATAAAAGTTGTAATCCCTGCAACAATGGTAAAGTGAAAAGTGATGATTTCTTTTTGTCCCAGAATAAAAAATATCAATGAAACCAAATGGCCTGAGGCTAAAGTGGCGATCGCAGTTTTTGCCCCACCACGATTTGAGAAAACTCCCAAGAAAAACAATGCCGCAATAGGGGGAACAAAAATTGTATAAGACTGCTGAAGATAATTAAAGAGTCCTTTGTCAAAATTAGAAATGATTGGCGCCCACACAGCAGCTACTGTCATTAAAATCAAAGTAGTGATTTTGCCAATCTTGCCAATTTGTTTTGGCTTTAAATCTGGATTGTTTGGTTTTACAAAATCATTCACTATCAATGCAGATGCTGAGTTGAGCGAAGAATCAATACTCGACATAATCGCAGCAATCAATCCAGCCAAAACTAAACCAGTAACCCCAACCGGTAGAAAGTTCGTAAGCAAGACAGGAAAGACCATGTCTGGCTTCTCTAAATTTGGAAGTAGAGAGATTGCCATCGCTCCTGGAATAACCATGATAAAAAGAGGGAGTTGCTTTAAAATAGCCCCAAACATAGCACCCCACCTGGCATGCGAAACGTTTTTGGCACCAAGTACCCTTTGTGTAATGTATTGATTGGTCGCCCAATACCAGAAACCCAATATCGGTACACCTGTGATCGTTCCAAGCCAAGGGAGCTGAGAATCATTGAGGGGACGAATCAAAGACATATGACCCTGAGGCACGGAGGCAACTACTTTTGACCAAGTAAAGTCATACTCTTTAAAAACAAAGTAAGTTAAAAGACCGCAGCCCAAGAGTAAAACAATAGATTGTACAACATCAGTGTAAACCACTGCTTTTAATCCACCTGTCGCAGTGTAAATGCCTGTGAAAAGCGCAAGACCAATACAAATGGGCAAAATTTCTAAACTCGGAAAAAAAGTCTTAATCACTAGCGCCCCAGCATACATCCCACTCGCTGTATCAACTATAATGACTAAAAAAATAGTAATTGCAGAAAAATATTTATTCGACCAACCACCAAATCTTTTGAGCAAAAACTCAGGAACCGTGGTGATCTTCTTCTTTAGATAAACCGGAATATAGAAAAAAGACATAAAGACCAAGACAAGCCCGGCCATCCATTCATAATTGGAGATCGCTAAACCTTCTTTGTATGCTGCACCTGCCAAACCAATTAATGTATTGCTTGAAATGTTAGAAGCAAACAAAGACATACCAATGGCAAAAAAGCCAAGACTTCTTCCCGCTAAAAAAAGATCCTCTCCTGTATTTGTTTTTTTAGAGACTATAAATCCTATTGTGATCACTGAGATGAAATACAAAATGACAATGCCATAATCTATCGGGTCTAAATTTAATTCCACTTATATTCCTTTAATGCGCCTTTAACTGAAAATATACTGCACCAACAGCATCTATAAATAGTTAGCCAGTTCCGATGTGCTCTGTTAGATTATAGTTAGCGCTATGTCAAAAGCTTAGTGAATTGACGTTGTGTTTAGAATAAAGTGCTCCCTTTTATTTCACTTTTTTCTCGAACATAAGCCCTAATTTCAAAGACCTAGTAACCGGATCAGAGGATGCATCGAATTTTAAGCCCTTTCGGACAAAATTTATAAAGAATTTTGTACTGTTAACTGTTTCGGACGGACGTCCGAAGTGAAACAAAAGGGAGCAGTTTGTAGTTTTTTACTCAAAATTCTCGACAAATAGAATACTCTATTAAAAAGAAAGGATGCCAATGAAAAGAGTACTGGTTGTTGAAGATGAAAAAGATTTATGTGAATTGATCGCAAGTGAAATTGAGTCCCATAGTACTGAGAGTCTGCTTGCTTTTGATGGTGAAACAGCTCTAGAAATCTTATCTAGCAATTCTGTAGACCTCGTAATTACTGATATTCGTATGCCTGGCATGGATGGTATCGATTTAATGCAAAAAATCAAAGAGCGCTTTGGTGACAAAGTGACTATTTTGGCAATGACTGGCTTCTCAGATAAGAATCCCGCCGAGATTATATCGGCCGGCGCAAAGGAGCTGTATAAAAAGCCCTATGATCTAAACAAACTCTTTGAAGATGTAGAAAAATTATTAGGCTCAAAAGAAGAGGCTTCTTGAATTTAATATTTATTTGCTTAGGTATAGCGCCCCAAGATAAAGAAAGTTCAGTCAGTCATTCTAATTTATTAACTCAAGAGTGAAGTAAGTACATCTGGCTCTGCCAAGGTAGATAGATCACCAAAATCATCAGTTTGTCCTTTAGCAATTTTTCTTAAAATTCTTCGCATGATCTTACCAGAGCGAGTTTTGGGCAAGGCCTTAACAAAATGTACCACATCTGGTGTTGCAATCGGTCCCATCTCTTTTCGAACCCATTGGCAAAGCTCGGTTTGCAAACTCTCAGAAAAACTTTCACCTTCGTTTAAAAGTACATAAGAATAAATTCCTTCACCCTTAATTTCATGAAGATAGCCAACGACTGCTGCCTCTGCGACTTTAGGATGAGCCACTAGAGCAGACTCTATCTCGGCTGTCCCTAAACGATGACCTGAAACATTGAGAACATCATCAACCCTGCCGGTGATCCAATAAAAACCATCTGCATCAATCTTGCAGGCATCCCCAGCGAAATAATAGCCTGGGTAATTTGAAAAATAAGTTTCTTCAAATCTTTGGTGATCGCCGTAAAGACTTCGCATTTGACCTGGCCAAGAGGACTTTAAACAAAGAAAGCCCTCTCCGGGTGGATCGATTTCATTGCCCTCGGTATCGAGTAAGACAGCATCAATTCCAGGCAAAGGCTGGGAAGCAGAACCGGCTTTTAAACCGCTTGCCGCCGGCAGAGGAGAAATTAGAATCCCTCCTGTTTCGGTCTGCCACCAAGTATCGACAATCGGACATCTTTCATTACCGACCTTTTCAAAGTACCACTTCCATGCCTCAGGGTTGATAGGCTCTCCGACCGACCCCAAAAGCCGCAAAGAATCACGTTGCGTTTTTTTAACAGGCTCTTCCCCATGGCACATCATTGCTCGTATCGCTGTGGGTGCCGTATAATAGGTATTCACTTGGTATTTATCGACAATCTGCCAATGACGAGAATAATCGGGATAACTCGGAACCCCCTCAAACATCAATGTCGTCGCGCCGTTTGCCAAAGGACCATAGACAATATAAGAGTGACCTGTTATCCAGCCAACATCAGCTGTACACCAATAAATATCTCCCTCTTGATAATCAAAAACTTTTTCATGAGTAAATGCTGCGTACGTGAGATAGCCCCCCGTTGTATGTAAAACTCCCTTAGGTTTGCCGGTTGATCCGGAAGTATAAAGAATAAACAAGGGATCTTCGGCATCCATTGCTTCAGCTAGATGATCTTTTGATTGCTTATAGACCCATTCTTGCCAATCAAGATCTCGTCCCTCGACAAAACTCTGTCTCTTTTCTCGGTATAAAACCAAAACTTTTTTGACATTAGGGCAAAGCTCCAAAGCTTCATCCACATTGGCTTTTAATGGAATCTTTTTTCCACCGCGATAGCCAAAATCAGCAGTGAGTACATAATCACTTTTGCAATCTTTTATTCTGCCAGCAATCGATTTCGGAGAAAAGCCCCCAAACACCACGGAGTGAATTGCCCCAATGCGAGCACAGGCAAGCATGGCATAAGCCGCTTCAGGAACCATGGGCATGTAAAGCGTGACTCGCTCGCCTTTTTTGACTCCCATTTCTAATAAAGCATTCGCTAATTGACAGACACATTCATAAAGCTCTTGGTAACTAATTTTTCTTGAAGCTTCATTTGGATTATCAGGTTCCCAAAGAATAGCGGTTTGATTCTTCTTATTTGCTAGATGACGGTCGATACAATTTACCGATGCATTGATTTTTCCGTCTGAAAACCACTCAATATGCACCGGTTTTTGAAAACTCACATTTGAAGCTTTTGCAGGTTTTTGAAACCAATCGAGCCGCTCAGATTGCTTCAGCCAAAAAGAATCTGGATTCTCTTTAGCCGCACTATGAAGCTCTTTGAGCTCTTCAATTGTTGTCATCTTGCTCGATCGGTAGTTCTTCATTGCAGGGATGTGAATCATACAAATCTCCTTTTGCTTGATTGAAATCCAATCATGACTTTACCGGCAATTCAGCAAAAAAATGAGCCTCGCTATCTTCAATATTATTCTGCTGCCTTGTAATTCGCTTCAACCAATCTGACTTTATGATTGTTTTCTCTCTCTACAATATAAACTGCACTAATATTATCACCTTCACTGGTTACTGAAGAAGCGATGCAATAGGCTTCAGCAAGCAAAGTTTTGGTGCAATGATATGAAACCGGCACAGCCTCAAGGCAATTGTGTATGCTTGCACCCGCAAGAGCATCAAAGCTGGTTAAAATGGCCTCTTCTACTTTTTTTTGCATATCGAACCCATCATATACCAATACACCAGGTGTGCTCTCTTCAACCTGTACACTGGCGCAAGTTTCTGCTTGTGCGTGAAATCCAAATACGAATGTAAGTAAAACTAAGATTTTTTTCATGTCCCCTCCTTGTGGTTTTGGATAATTTAGGGGCACTTAAATTAAAAATACATGATTTAGGTTAGCTTTTTCAAGCTGCTCCCTTTTGTTTCACTTTTTTAATTTTTGAAACCGCAGCCATTTGTCC
>CAZZCP010000005.1:0-5782 GCA_964653235.1 uncultured Pseudobdellovibrionaceae bacterium
TGGTAGGTTAATTGCTATCTGTTTTTTATAAAAAATTAAACCTTGAGTAAAAACTCGAGACTTTACATGGGAGTGAAAAATGAAAAATCAATTCAAACTACTTAGCACAGCCATTTTATCTTCAGCCTTCTCCATTGCTTGCGTGAGTAATCCGACGACCCAGGAAAGCGAGAATGTGGCCAGAATTATTGAGTATACCTCTCCAGCAGAGGGCTTTCATACCAAAACCTACTTCTATGAGGGCCAAGAAGAAGTGGTCGCATTTGATGCTCAATTTACAGAAAAGTTTGCGCAAGAAGCGATTGATTACTTGCGACAGTTTACCTTGAAGCCAATTACTTGGTTGGTAATCACTCACCCCAATCCAGACAAATTCAATGGTGCAAGTGTATTTCAGAATCAGGGGGCTAAAGTAGTAGCCTCAAGAGCTACCAAAGAGAGCATACCTGGAGTTCATGCTTACAAAAAGTATTTCTTTGTTGAGATGGCGAAAATGTTTACCGAGGAGAGCTACCCGCAAGAGGCAGTGGTTGATGAGTCTTTTGAAACCAGTTTAAGTTTGGGATTGAAGGGCGGCAAGACCATCGAGTTGATGGAGTACAACAAAGAGGGGGTAAGTAGCAACCAAACGGTAGCATTATTACCCGATCAAAAGGCTCTTGTCGTGGGCGATCTGGTTCATCATAAAGCACATTCATGGTTAGAGGGAGGAATTCAAAATTCAAAAGCAAGTCCTAATCTTGATTCTTGGATTGAGGTTTTAGAAAAGATAAAATCTGATTTTGACTCCAATCTTGATGTATTGGGCGGCAGAGGAAAAGTGACAAAACTAGAGACGGCAATCCAAGAACAGATTCAATACCTTGAAGTGGCGGATGAAATAGTAAGGGAATACATCGTATCTCTAGGAGTAAATCAATCTGAGCTCAAGGAAGAAAAGGCCAATGATCATTATGTGAGAATTCGGAAAGAATTTGAAAATGAATTTCAAGACTACGAACTATCTTACATGATTCAATTCGGTGTCTATGGCTTGGTGAACTCTAAAATTCAATAAAACCAATAGGCGGCCGCAAAGGCCGCTTTTTTTATATCTTTTCTATTTCTTAAAATCCTGTAAAACTAGAGAGCAAACAAGAAAAGAGGTATTTATGAACTACATTGCAATCAATCGTTTTCAAGTCAATCCAGAGCGAGCTAATGAGTTTGAAGATGTTTGGAAAAATCGTGAAACTTTTTTGAGTGAAGTTCCTGGTTTTCAAAGCTTCAAACTATTACGAGGAGCACCCGAAGATGGAGTACAGGTTTTTCTTTCTCACTCAACTTGGGATAGTGAAGCCGCTTTTCAAGCTTGGACGAAAAGTGAAGCTTTTAAGAAAGCTCACAGTGATGCAAGAACACCAGATGGTGTTTTGGCAGGACCTCCCAAATTTACGGGTTATGAAGTTATTCTCGAGCAATAATTCACTTAAACAAGTTTTCATTATGGATGCAGCAGGAGCTCTAATAAGTTCCTGTTGTCTTTTGTTTCTTTTGCCTCTCTTGCAAGATTACATTGGTCTTTCAAAACAGATTTTCTATATCTTGGGTGGAATCGCCTTCATTTTCTTTCTATACTCTTCAATATGTGCATGGAAAATCAAAAATACTGATTTTTTTTATCTGAAATGGATAATGCTTGCAAACAGCCTGTACTGTCTGCTTACGTTGCTCATTGTTCTTTATAACTCAAGTAATTTAAAACCTTTAGGCTATATATATTTTATTTCAGAAATGATAGTGATTGCTTTTGTGGTAAATTGGGAATGGAGAGTCTACAAAACCCATCCATCAATCGCGTTGTGACCAATCGCAATACTAAAAAGTGACGGTCACCAAACTCATTTGACAGTGAATCAATTGAAAGCTTAGATAATTTACTATTTATCTTTAGGGGGGATTATGAAAATACTTTTTTTCATTTTATTACTGATAAGTTCTTCGAGCTTTGCACAAAATCAAGATTTGCGTGAATGGATCGACCAACAATATCAAATTAGCATTCAAAAGTTATTTGCCAATTTAAGCCCTAATGGGACACTCCCAGGAACTGTAGTTGCTTCTCCGCAAAAGGAAAATCCAGATTATTGGTATCACTGGGTTCGTGATGCTGCATTGGTTGTCGATGTAGTTCTTTCTTTAGAAAATACTGAAAATATCAATTCGAAGGAATTTCTTTTCGACTTTGTCGAAGTTACTAGAATCAACCAAAATCGCTCAGGATTTGATGGCCTAGGTGAACCAAAATATTATGTGAACGGAGACCCATATGATGGTCCATGGGGCAGACCGCAGAATGATGGACCAGCACTTAGAGCCATTGTTTTAATTAAATTGGCAAACAAACTTTTAGATAAAGGTCAGTTTCGTTGGGTTCAAGAGAATCTTTATCGCGCAGAGCTTCCGGCAAATACTGTGATTAAAAAAGATTTAGAGTATGTTCTTCATAAATGGCGAGATGCTTCTTTTGATCTTTGGGAGGAGATCAAAGGTCAGAATTTTTACACTCGAATGGTGCAAAGATTAGCGCTTTATGAAGGTGCTGAGCTTGCTAAGAGAATGAATGATCCTCAGGCAGCCATCGAATATCGCAATCAAGCCAAATCTATTGAAGCATCCTTAGTCAATCATAGAACCACAGGCAAAGCCTATTTATTTGAAAATCTTTATTGGGAAGAAGGATTAAATTATAAACACTCTGGATTAGATACGTCGAGTCTTCTGGCTTTTCTTCACACAGACGATAGCTTCTTTTCTTTGTCGATTACAGATTCTCTGTTATTAGCGACGATTCGTGAGTTAGAAAAAGCCTTTTACAATGAATATGAGATAAACAAAGTTCAATATAATGGAGATCAAAAACTAGGTGTAGCTTTTGGTCGCTACCCAGAAGATCTTTACTATAATGGCAACCCTTGGTTTTTAACCACACTTGCAGTTGCGGAGCACCATCTTCGCTTGGCAAAACTCTTAAAATCAAAATCTGTCATCCAAATCGATGATTTGAACCGTGATTTTTACTCAGATCTTTTAGGGATTCCCTACAACTTGGCAACAACAGACAAGCTTGCAGAGAAAAGTATGGAATACACTAAAGTGTTAGATCGTTTAGAAGAAAAGGCCTTTGAGTACTTTGCAAGAGTTCGTTTTCATGCAGGTCAAGATGGCCGTCTGTGGGAGCAATTTGATCGAAATACAGGTTTTATGCTCTCTGCCTATGACTTAACTTGGAGCTATGCTGCTTTTATTACAGCCTATCAGGCATTAGTGAACTATGAAAGGGCTCAATAGAGTCAAGTTTTTGCAGGGGCATCTCGAATGCCCCTATAGATTTCATCTCTAATTGTTTCAAATGCAATGGTCTTTTCAGTATCAAAGCGATAGATGAGACAAGTTTTAGCAGAAAAAATTTCTGGCCCGACTTGTGTTAAATATGGATAGTTCTTAGCAACTCGAATAGGGATAATGCCCAGTCCCTTTGATTTTTCCATCAATGTTGCAATCACATAGTAATCAGAGATCGCCTGCAAACGCTGATTCTTTACTCTTTTTAAAGCTTTTGTAATGTTAATCATATCTGGATGGAAATAGACATAGGGCTCAGCTTTTTTATCAATAAGTCGGTTCCTCAATTTTTGTAATGGAATGTAATTTTATCTCAAGTAGATAAAACTTAGTTTTGTATATCTCGATAGGCTTCCAGCTTGATGGCATCGAGCTGGTAGGCTGAGCCACCATATTGGCTTGATGTAGGTTCGATTTTTAAAATGCCATAGACCCAAGAAGGGTTTGAAACTTCTCTTGCATCGACTTTTTGTCTTAATTTTACAGTAACTATTAAATTGGGAGGAGGTGGAGGCACATGAATGCAAGACATCGGGTCGGGCACCAGTAAAAATTCTCTGAGGGAGGAAATATTATCGACTAGAGGAACAATAAAGCCAGGAATACGAACCATTTTACCATCTAAATCGGTGAGTTCTTTTGGCCCCTTCTTTTTTTCAAAATCATACTCAAAGAGCATTTTCCATTCAATTTTAGGAATTCCATCAGCATCTTTCATGACTTCTTTGGTATCTGCTGGCCGAAGAATCATCTTTTTTGAATCTGAGATAAGCCAATAACCAACTGCCAAACCGAGTACGATACCAATGAAGCCATATTCCCATATCTTTTTCATTGCTTCACCACTAGGCCGTCAGAGACGGAGTTCTGATAGGCTTTAGAAGCAGGTAGAATGCTTACCAATAGAGAACTAAGTAAGATAAGGCCAATATACAAAAAGTCATTTTCAGTTACCTGATAGAGGCCAAGCTGAAGACCCATTTGATTCTCTAGAAATGGCTGTGAAACTTTTAGACCAATGATTAAAAAAACAAGTCCCATGACAATACCACCAAGACTCAGCAATACTGCCTCAAAGACCAAAAGAGAGAAAATAAAAGATTTTTTTGCACCGATAGAGCGAAGAATCGCCATTTCACGTCTACGCTCATTGAGTGTGGCCAACAAAGAGATCAGCATAGCCATCAGACTTACAAAAAAGACCAAGACACTGACGACGAACAATGCTTTTTCAGCAATTCCTATGGTTTGCCAAAGATCACGCAGAGTGACTCCAGGAAGCACGGCCATCAATGCCTCTTGCGGATAGGTATTGATTTCTCTTTGCAATTGAAAGATCTCTCGCTTGGATTTGAGTTTTACAAAAAAAGCCGTGATATCTGAGGGGCTCAATTCACTTATATTTTTTTCTTTATCATTTGAACTTGGAAAACCAGACTCCCAACCGATATGAATGGCTTGGATTGCTTCTAATGAAACATGGAGGGAGCGATCTACCGGAGTTCCAGTGGGCTTTAAAATACCAACAATCTTAAAAGCTTTGTCATTATGTTCTTGAAAACTGACAGCACCGATTCCATGAGACAGGATTATATTATCTCCGATCTTATAATTCAGCTTCTTTGCCACTTCAGAGCCAAGAACGATGTCATACAATTGCTGAAAAGGCTTTCCTTGTGAAAAGTCTAGAGATTGCTTCCCAGAAAATTGAAAGTGTTTAAAGTAATTTTCATTGGTGCCAACAACTCTATAAGCTTTATGCGAATCTCCTAAAGAGATAGGGATACTCCAATCTACTCTTTGGTCTTTTTTAAAATCTTCATAGGTCTGAAAAGAAATATTATTGGTTGCATCACCAATACGAAAAACAGAATAAAGCATTAAGTTTACAGGCCCGCTACGAGCACCAACAATAAGATCAACTCCTGAAATGGTAGATTCAAAACTTTTACGAGTACCAGTTCGTATTCTCTCAATACCTAAAAGCAAACAAACACTCAATGCAATCGATAATATCGTAAGTAGTGAACTTGTTTTTCGATTCAAAAGACTTTTGTTAGCAATCTTAAACAGCTTCATTGCTCTGCCTCTTCACAAACATTGGCCCGATTGATTTCAGAGACTTGAATTTTACGATCAAAATAGGAGCTCAATGAATTATCATGGCTCACAAATAGCAGGCTTGAGCTACTGGCTTCACACTCTTGAAAAAGTAAATCTAAGAAACGGCCACGAGCATCGGCATCAAGGGCAGAAGTAGGCTCATCGGCGATGATCAGTTCTGGTCTTCCCATCAGTGCTCTTGCTGTGGCAACTCTTTGCTGCTGCCCTACACTCAGTTGCCTCACTGGTTTCTTTTCATCTGGATTCAAATTCAATGCCTTTAGCAATCTTCTTG
>CAZZCP010000005.1:5792-31663 GCA_964653235.1 uncultured Pseudobdellovibrionaceae bacterium
CTTCTTGCCTCATCAATGGGCTTCAAACCTAATTCTTCTAGAACTTTGGTTTTTAACGATGCAAATTCACAACTAAGTGTGATATTTTCTAGCGCTGATAGGTAAGGTAAAAGATTGAACATTTGAAAAATAAAGCCCATATGATCACCTCGAAACTGGTCGCGGCGATGGGCCGGCATTGAAATTAGGTTTTGGCCTAAAACTTCAATTTGACCAGACTGTGGAGATAAAACCCCACTAATAATATTGAGCAATGTTGATTTTCCACTGCCACTAGGACCTTGTAAAAACACTTTTTCTTCAGAGAGAATATCTAGAGATGGAATATCCAAAAGCAAATCTGTGCTTTTAGGCCAGCGAAACTCTAAATTGCGAATGCTTAGTACTTTATTCATTTACTTCTTCAATACAAATTTGGGATTTTTTGCTGTCAACTTAGCAGAAAACTGCCCGCCATTGGTAACTGCTACGGCTTTGATTGTTCTCAAATTTGTAAATTTCGAAAAGCCCAAAAATCGAAATGAATTCAATGAATTGAGTTTTTGACAGTTGAAAGTGTAAGAAACTTTAAAATCAAAATGTTCGGAATGATGGTGATCGTGCTTCTCTTTATCGATCAGCTCACTTTCTATTTGAGCTTCTTTTAAAGCGACGCATTCAGCCCCTTCGGAGAGCTCAAACATTTCATTCGTTTTTTTTAATTTTGCAATAGCTTGCAGAAGCTTTTTCTTTTGCTCAGAACTTTTAGGTTTGTGTTCAAAACCAAGAACATCATGTGCAGGTGCTTCAAAGTAGATAAAAAGCTGGCTGTTCTCAGTTGTAATTTGCAATTTTGCGCTTCCGTGTACATGAGCCTCATGATGACGATGGGGGCCTGCAAAAGCAGATAAGCAGAAAAGGCAAAATAAAGTTAATGAGCGCATGTCTTCTCCTGTAATAGGACGTGTTGAGCTTTCTTATTTGGTTATGGACTGCCGCTCAACACACCATAATGATTAGCACCTTTTAAAAAAGAATGGGAGTGGAAATCTACAAATCAGATTCGATCAAAAGGAGCTTTACGATAGACTTTGTCATCGAAAATCCAAGCCGTAACGAGTTCTGCAGGGCAGATATCAAAGGAAGGATTAAAGACTTGGCTCTCACGTGCCCATTGTAAATTGTATTCGGCAACATGAACTCCCAAAACCTCACGAGCATCTCTTTGTTCGATCGGAATTTGGGCCCCAGTAAGGCAATGAAAATCAATCGTTGTGCGAGGGGCAGCAACATAGAAAGGAATAGAGAAGTGCTTACACAAAATTGCAAGGTTGAGTGTTCCAATCTTATTGGCAAAATCTCCATTGGTGGCGATACGATCTGCTCCAAGTAAAACGGCATCGACTTTAGACTGAGCCATTAAAAAAGCGGCCATACTGTCGGTCAAAAGTGTGAATGGAATCTTGAGCTTCTCTAGTTCATAGCTTGTGAGTCTTGCTCCTTGAAGCAGTGGACGAGTTTCATCAACATAAACATGTAGCTCTTGCTGTTTAGATAATAGGTTTAATACGCCAATTGCTGTTCCTATACCAACAGTGGCAAGTGAGCCGGTATTGCAATGTGTGAGGATATGTTTTCTACCCTTGAGTTCCTCTAGTCCATTTTTACCAATTCTTTGGCAGAGCTCTTGGTCTTCAAAAAATATTTCTCCAGCCTTTTCTAAAAGACTATTTGTAGAGAAATTTTCTTTTGCAGCAGAATTCATGCGATCGAGCGCATTCATCAGATTCACAGCAGTAGGTCTAGATCTTCGAAGGCGCTCTGACATAGCTAAAAACTCATCTATCGAAGAGAGCTTCTTTGATTGCTCTAGTGCCAGACAGATTGCTGCAGATACCCCAATCAACGGCGCTCCGCGAACCTTAAGATCTTTTACACATTGAATAAAATGCGCTTCATTTTCAATAGCAATCCACTCTTCCTTATGGGGGAGCTTTTGTTGATCAAGGAGTAATAGTTGTCCCTGCTTAACCTTAAGAGAAAAAGCATCTAGATTGAGCATTTAAGAAATGACGCCTCTTGCAGCTTCGATCAAGGCATTTAATGCATCTGTTGAAGTAAAAATTCCGTATATTTTTCCCTGCTCATCTTCAACAATTAAGCTACCAATCTTTCTATCGGCCATTTGGAAGGCGGCATCTTCTAAAGAAGCATTCATTGAAATCGTACACACGTCAGTAACCATAATATCGGCAGCCGTTTTTGTCGTTTTTGTGTCAAACATCAATGCTACTTTAAGATCTCTTTGACTAATAATCCCCTCTAGCTGGTCTTCGGAGACGATAGGTACGTGTCTTATACCATTTTCCTCCATTAAGTTATGAATCTGATTTAAACTATCTGTGGGTTTCACGGTAAGTGGTGAAGGGGTTGTGAATTCTTCTACGGTCGTTTTGAGTCTAGACATAAATGCCTCCTAATTGAATGCTTAATTCATAAACTGTGCACAGCTTTTTGGCAAGCAGATTGCTCTACTTGATCTTGACTTCTCAAATGCACAAATCTTTAAATAAGAAGACTATGCCTACTTAAGAAGGAGAAAAAGTGATTCTAAAACAATTTTATGACCCAACCAGCTCAACACTTACTTATATTTTGGCCAGAAAGAAAAATGCTGAAGCCTTGATTATTGATCCTGTGCAAGACAAAGTTGATGAATATTTGAAATTTTTAGGTCAGCACAATCTTCGTCTTATCAAGGCAATTGATACTCATATTCATGCAGACCATATTTCAGGTTTGGCAAAATTAAGAGACCTCACTCTTTGTATGACAATTATGGGAGAAGAAGCAAACACCACTTTGGTCTCTCAAAGGGTACAAGATGGAGATGTAATTAAAATTGATGGAATTCAATTAAAAGCGCTTTACACTCCTGGACACACTGAAGAGTCTTACTGTTTCTTTATGGATGGCTTTCTCTTTACTGGTGATACTTTGTTTATTCGAGGTAATGGTCGGACAGACTTTCAAAATGGTGATCCAGGTCAACTCTACGACTCTATCACTCGTCTGTTTGAGTTTCCTGATAGTACCGTGGTGTATCCTGGTCATGATTATAAAGCTGAAAATGTATCGACAATTGGCCGAGAAAAAATAGACAACAAACGTTATTACAATAAGACCCGTGAGGAATTTATCGAAATTATGAACAAGCTTGATCTGCCGAATCCAAAGATGATGGATATTGCTATACCGGCAAATCAGGCTCTAGGTGAAGACATTCACGGAGGAATTGCGAAAGAAATGATTTTATCTGCAGAGCAAGCAAAAGCAAAAGTCGATGCCACTTTTGTAGATCTACGGGGTGATGATGAGATTCAAAAAACCGGAAAGATAGACTCTGGAATTCATGTGTCATATGAAAAACTTGCTACAACAATTCAAGATGAAAACTCTGAATTAGGTAGCCTTTTGAGA
The DNA here is from genome assembly GCA_964653235.1 of uncultured Pseudobdellovibrionaceae bacterium. GTDB lineage: Bacteria > Bdellovibrionota > Bdellovibrionia > Bdellovibrionales > UBA840 > CAZZCP01. The sequence continues at coordinate 9,252 of CAZZCP010000005.1, forward strand.
CAGAAAAAGCCCATTGTGTTTTATTGTGCCTATGGTGAGAGATCGGCGCTTGCATTGATGCTTGCTCGGGAAAAAGGTTTTGAAAATATTTTTCATCTCAATGGTGGAATCTATGCCTGGCTCGATAAAGATTACGATATTGTTTAAGCCGTCACTGAAAGATTTTTTGCAGATACTTCTCTTTTGCCTGACAGCGCTTTTGGCCCCAACAAAGTTCATAAGTTTTGACAAGCTTGTCTAATTTTTTGATTTGGAAACGATACGGCTTTTTCATTAAAATTTTATGCACGTAAGTCGCAAAGCTTTCAGCCCAATCTTCAGTGTAGTGAGTTGATGCATAAAGGCTAACAAAATTGGTTTTTTGTAAATTTTCAAAAACCTCTATCATTTCATCATTCTTGAGTTTTGCTCCGGTATAGTAACGAACACGAGATCTTTGCGGAAACTTATCTTGATCGAAAATACTATAGATTTTATCTCTAGCTGAATTGATCTTCCAGGATTCAGTAAAAAAGCTAAACTGACTTTCATTTTGAATCGATTCGATGGGATCATTCCAAAGAGGATGAATTTTTTCTCCAACAGAATAGACATGAGCAAGTTCATGCAAAACAAGGTACTGAATTGCATATTTGGTTTTATTTCTCTCAGGTTCTTCAATGATCAACTCAATTTGGTAATCTCCATCGCTTTGAAAAACACTTGATTCCTTCCAAGTTGCCCACTCGTTTGCTTTCCTTTGGGTCAAGATGCCAGCATCCAAAGCAATAAAAGCAGCTACAGCTTCACCCTGAGTATTGAACACAGATTCGGTATAGCCCGTTCCCCCCAATCCTTGAATTAGATAGACTCCTAGAAACTTAGGCGCAACCAAGTCTTTTACTTTTTGTGGTAGCTCCTTGATCGCTTCTTCGATTTCAAGCTGAAGTTTTTTAGATGCTTTGATGGTTTGAGGTTTTTCTGAAAATCCATTGAGTTGGTTGTCGAGGCGAATGTAATCTATCAGCTCATTTGGAGCTGAAAAAACTCTTTTGTAAACGGGTAATTTTAAACTATTTTGCCAATAAGACAGTTTCTGTACAGGTAGCTTTTTCATCTTTTCTTGGATGCATTCAGGCTTATTGGTCTCACAATTCTTTGTGTTGCAGGAGCTGAGAAAAAAAAGAAGCAGAAATAGAATTAGGGCATGCATTTTAGATTTAGCTCCTTGGTATAAAACTGTTTTATTGTCTCACAATGAGACAGTTTTAAATAGTGTTTTTAAATAGTGTTAAGTCTTTCTCACTCTGGACCGATGTATAAATATGAGAAAACTTTTTCTACTTTTGTTACTGGCATTGCCATTTTTTCTATATCAAAACTGTTCTGATCAACAGTTTTCGCCCTCGACAACAGAGGAGTTAGATTGCAATGGTAATTCTTCTACATCAGTGATTTGTGGATCTGGTGAGGAAAGCTTTCAAATGTTTTTTGTGAATAATATTGGGAGATCACTTGGTGAACCGCAAAGAAATGTAAATGGTGCTATTTCTATTTTAAATACCAAAAGTCAAAGATTTGCAATGATTCGAATTTTTCGATTGGGAGATGGTAGCCACCGAGTGGTTGTTGAAGAAGATCACTACCCTTGGCTTTGCTATGATCACAGCCGGCAACCCGATGAGGTTTTCGAAACCACCGATGGTCAGGGTGAGGTAGCTGAGCGAAGAAATTGTGTTTCTCAGATTCGCTGGTTTACCAACCGGGGTGAAAAAGGTAGCAGCAGAGAAGAAATTACTGGCCCAGAAATTTTTCTCAATAGCAGTGGCAATGGTAAAAATCCTCCGCAAACACCCTTTGAGGCTGAATCTAAGAATTTGATTTGGACAGAAGTTCGAAGAGAAGGAGGACATTTTAACACCGGTGGTTTGGTTGATCTTGAACCTGGAATTCTACCTTATTATCGAAATCAAGAAGTTCAAGACTCTGGTGCTTTCACAAGCTATTTGTTAGAGATTGAAGAAGAAGATTACAATGCTATCACCGGAGCTGGATCGCAGCCAGAGCTGAGTTTAGAGACTCTCTTTCCTGGTGAGAACTTATTTATCAAACGAGTCAATTTAGAAGAATACCCCCAAGAGCTTTTGGATGAGCTGGAAGAAAAATATCTTTTTCTTCCTTGGCCGCAGGATATTCCAGATTCAACATTATAATGCGGCTTAGAGCCGCCGCAATTCTTAGAGTCTGTAGCGAAGAGTAAATACCCAATCTGAGAGCATAATTCCGTTCGCTGCTTCTCCTAGTCCCCAGACTCTTTGATTTTCGACACCAAGATCGATCTTGTCATTAACTGCAACAAGAACGCCTATGGCAAAAGAGGGGGCAAAGGTAAAGCCAGAACTCTCACTTGCATTTCCGAATTCGTATTCGATATCTAAGAAGCCAAAACCAGGAGCAAAGTAGAGACCCCATGAATTGTAAGGAACATAAAACTTGGCATTGGCGCCGATATTAATAGCCGACATAGAAAGCTCATCAGTCGTATTTTGGCCTAATGCTTTATAATCATCCTCTGTGGAGTGATAGCGAAAAAAAGCGCCCAAAGACAAGCCTTCTTCATACATATAGTCAAAGCCGCCGCCAAACGCAAAAAAGCCAGATTGACCCAAATTCGGAATGGTATCTTCATCCGTCACGCTCGATGCTCCAGCTGCTGTAAAACCAAAGGAGCCAGTAACATATTGAGTGCCGCGATTGTTAAAGGTACTCAAGGCATAAGCAGAACTTGACAGAGTCATTAGAGCCAAGAGGCCGATCAAAAGTGATTTCATATTTCTTTCTCCTTTTTAATGGCACAAAGCTGCGCAAACTTTGCTCGTTTGGCAATGCTTAACAAGTAAGGTCAAGCTAGGTTCCGCAAAAGGTCGCTTTGACCTCTTCTTCTCTACTTGGGGGCTGCGTCCATGATGAATCGGCTGTCTCTGTATAGGGGCTCTCAAGGGCTTTGTGGAGGGCATGAAAATGACCAAAGTTATTTTGATATGCTAGTTGAATGGCTTTTTCGATCTGATGATTGCGAGGAATCACATATGGATTCACCGAGTTCATCAAGTCGATCGCCTCTTCGAGGCTATGGGGCTGCTCTTCGAGGCGTTTTTTTATTTTTGAAGCAAAGTCTTGATCAAGATTTTGTGGGAGCTGGCGAAAGCTATTGGTAAAATCGAGCCGCTGCTCTTCAAGTAGCTTTAAAAACTCAAGAAGTATTTCTTGGTCGCTCTCTAAGGGTTCAAAAATTCCCACTTTCTTTGCGATTACTTTTAGGTGCTCTTGTTGAAAAAGAGATGGAAGTTTTGCCAGCTCTTTTTCTAGCAGGGGAATCGCCTCTTCTGGATTTTTTCGAATAATGCGTGCAAAGCAATTGGCAAGACTTGATAAATTCCACATCGCAATATGCGGCTGTTGATTGTAGGCATAGCGCCCCCGGCGATCGATTGAGCTATAGACTTTATCCATTTTAAATGCATCTTGAAAGGCGCAAGGTCCATAATCAATGGTCTCGCCCGAGATAAGCATATTGTCGGTGTTCATCACCCCATGAATAAAGCCCAAACCCATCCACTGAGCGATCAAACTCATTTGTCTCTGCGCGACTCGGGCAAAAAACAAGAGATACTTGTCTTCTTCTTCATGCAGGTCAGGATCGAGTCTTTGTATGGCAAAGTCGGCAAGTTCTTTGATGTGATCCAACTCCTGTCTACCCAAAAAGTATTCAAAGCTTCCCACGCGAATATGACTTCGAGCCACACGTGTTGATACAGCTCCTGGTAGAGGTTCTTCACGATAAACGCTCTCGCCAGTAAGACAGGCTGCTAAACAACGCGTAGTGGGTATACCAAGAGCCTGCATGGCTTCGCTAACAATGTATTCTCGAAGTACGGGGCCGAGTGAAGACTTGCCATCACCGCCTCTTGAAAATCGAGTTCTGCCAGAGCCCTTCAATTGCAATTCATAAATGAGATTGTCTTGCGCCTCTACTTCACCTAAGAGCAGAGCTCGACCATCACCGAGTTGCGGGACAAAATGACCAAACTGATGCCCGGCATAGGCAAGGGCCCGGGGCTTGGCGCCTGGAGGGCTTTCTAGGCCTGAAAAGAATTTCAAGACTTGGTCTTCAGAGAAGTCTAACTTTAGAAACTGAGCAAGTTTACGATTGTAAGCAATGAGCCTGGGTTCTTGGGCAACAGAGGCTTGATTCAATTCATAGAAATCTTCGCTTAAAGAATCATAATGATTTTTGAACATACTTAGCTTGTAGCAGAGTCTTTGTCAGACTCAAGCCTTAAAAAGTATGTTAAGCTCGAAATAGTTTTAATCTGTAATCTCATTTACTGTAAGTAAAAACTCTTCACCATCATTTGTTTTTAGCTTTAATTGTCTATTTTGATCAATGCTAAGAACTAACTCTGGCAAAGCGCCCTCGCCATTTTGCGCCTCTGCTAAAGCATGGTATCGATTGTAGCCGCTTGTTTTCGGGTTTTCGATCTTTTCGTTTGCAATCACTAAATATTGATCATCAAGCCTTTGCAATTGACCGCTAAATCCTGCTCTCGAGGCAAGGAGCTCATCGCGGCCACAATAAAAACCTTTATAGTAGCGCGTTTCAAATTCTACATTTTTTTCATCAAAGTTTTCGCCAAAATCTACTTTTAGTTTTACAAGAACAGATTTACTATTTTGTTCAAAGTTTAAAGGAATACATGCTTCCCAGTTGCCATACATTGCGAGTCCTAAATCTGTTTCTTGAACGCGATTGTAATATTGATCAAAAGATTTGCGAAAAGCATCAGTATAATAATGTTTGATAACCAAAATACCTGATTTGGTAAAAACCAGTTCTTTGTGATCTTTTAACTCGGGGTCTTGTAGGTTCATTTTTGCAAGGTATGTATTGTCTGTTTTCGTTATAAGGTACTTGGTTTTTGTAACTAGCGAGTCGCCAACGCAGCCCTCTGCGCCTTCAAATAGTTCTTTTCTATGAATGTAATAGTCTTTATACATTGTGATTTGATCGAGCTCAGCTCCGGCATTCGTTAGTCTGCAAACCCCGATCCACTCTTCTGCTAAATCTTTTTCCGCTTTTTTATCTGCTATTTCTTCTTGTGTTTGTGTTTCTGAGAGAGGCTCTTTTTGGTCAGAAAAAATCTTACTGCCTGGCTCTCCGCTTTTGCTGCAAGCGGCAAAGTGAATCGAAACTAACATAATAATAAAGGCTTGGGTTAAACTTTTCATACTGACTCCAAAATTTAAAATTTAAGCTATTCTATCGAAAATGTATTCATTTCAGTGAAATAATTGATGCTTTGAAAAGAGATACAGTAGTGTTCAAATTTCTGTCGGCAAGCAAAATGGTATTTTGAAAAGAGATTTTACAGTAAATTCCCTCGCTGACTTAAATCGTCACAAAGAGAATAAAACATAGACAGTGGCTGCCGAAAAATGGCAGCCCTTCGAACGAAGTTTATAAGCTCTTCGGTTCTTGAATCATAGGTAAATCGCCATTTAAAGCTTTAAGAAAGGCCGCAATGGATGCAACTTCTTTTTCGCTTAAATCTTTATTGAGTTGAGTTTTACCCATCACGCGAATTGCTTCTTCTAAAGTTTCAACTCTGCCATTGTGAAAATAGGGAGAGGTACGAGCCACATTGCGAAGTGTTGGTACGCGAAACATCCATTCGTCCGATTTTTTCTTAGTGACTTCATAGCGGCCTTTGTCGTCTTTGATGCGATATTTTTTTTCAATCTCCGGACTCGGGTAGCTAGGAAACTTCATATAAAAGCCAGTTCCCACCGGTAGACTTGGTCCTGAAAAATTATCTCCTTGGTGGCAGGCAACACAGCCAGCAGCTTGAAAAGTTTGGTAGCCCTCGATGGCTTCAATGCTCATTGCCGCCTTGTCGCCAGCTTTCCACTTGTCGTAGGGGCTATTGTAGTCGACCAAAGTCTCTTCAAATGCAGCTATAGCGGTTGCTAGATTGTGATAGGTCATCGGTTCTTTTTCATCAGGAAAAGCCTTTTTAAAAAGTTCAACATAGGCAGGTACTTTCTTTAGCTTTTCCATGACTACATTCTCATTGGGCATTCCCATTTCGCCAGGGTTTAAAATAGGACCTTTTGCTTGGGCGGTAAGGTCTTTGGCTCGACCATCCCAAAATTGAACCGATAAAAACTTCGAGTTCCAAACTGTGGGTGAGTTTCTCTCGCCTTTTTGTCCTTTGATACCATTTGATACTCTAAGTCCATCGTGGCCCGCAGCCCCATTGGCAACATTGTGGCAAGTATTGCAAGATACTGAATTATCAGCAGAGAGTCTTTTGTCAAAATAAAGGTGCAAGCCCAATTCTTGTAAAGTATTTTGTGCTTTCCATTGATTGCTCACTTTTTGTTTGCTCACGCAAGAAACCAAAAAAATAATGCTAATGAGATGAATGAATTTCATTTTACCTCCCCATGTAGAAACATATTTACAGTTATCTTTTGAGAGAGCAAGCTAGGGGCATGAAAAAATATTTACTCTTAGGATTGGTTTTTTATTGCAGCTTTGCTTTTGCGAACCTTAGACCTGACAGTGTTCAGGGTGAATATCTGATTGAAGCGAATATGGGAGTCACTTTGGTAGAAGAAGAATACTATCAAGGCCCATTAGTAACTTACTTCTTTTTTCCTCACTAGAAGTTCTTATATTCAACAGGCAGTCTGTTTGTGGATGGAGAAGGACTCTGGCTCAATCGATTTGGTCTTGGTTATGAATTCGTTTATCAAACTGAGTATTTGGTGATTCCGACATTTGCTGTCGATTTTGTCCACAGTGAAGTACATTATGTCTTCACTGTGGGGCTTGCACATGAGATTTAATTATCTAGGCCTTCTAGGACCACCAGTGCGGGGCTTTTCTTTGGCTTGTGAGACTTTAATTTTTCTACCCTGAAATTCAAAGCCATCAAGCTCTGAAATTGCATTGCTACTAGAGTCTTGCTCGGTGAACTCCACAAAGCCAAAGCCTTTTGATCTTCCTGTGTCTCTGTCTTTTACAATTGATACAGAAGCGACATCACCTGATTGAGAGAACAACTGTTCAAGATCACTCTCTTCGGTATTGTAAGGAAGATTGCCAACATAAATTTTCATATGAACCTCGTAAGTTCTCAAAGAATCATCTCTTTGAGGAAAGGGCTAAGCCCGCTCGAGAGATCCATTTTTTATGAGAAAAAAGAGTCTGATGAAACAGGAAAGCCAAATTATTCAGATTTCATTTTAATCGATTTTGCAAGTAAAAGGCAATGTATTTCTTGCTCATTTTATGTGCATTTATATTGATTCTAGTGATTGCCAAATGATCTGGCCTAATTTACCTAAGGCTCTTTCTTTGCGTCTCATAAGATAAAAGTCCAAGCGATGAGCTGTAAGTAGGTTCTGCGGAATCGATCTAAGTTCTCGATTTTTGTAGATAATTTCTTTTGGCAAACGCCCCCAAGCAAAACCATTAAGAATCAGAGATTCTTTGATGAAATGATCACTTACAAGTATAGTCTTTTGACCACCGTAATCTACTCTCCCTGTATCTTTGCTAAGTACGATGACTTGGGGCAAGAGCAACAGCTCATCAGCCGCATGAATTTTTTTGGCAATAAGCTTGTTCGAATAGCATGCAATCAGCTCTATACTCATGAGTTTCTTTGCCACGACTTGCTCGTGCTCTTGGTATTTGCCTAGCCCGAAATCGACCTCTTGGTTGAGAACAGCTTGAAAGCTTTCATCAAGAATGCCGCTTTGAATTTTTAGAGAAACAGATGTTTCATTGCAAGACTGAAGTAGAAAAGAGATTTTTTCTGCTGGCACCAATGGGTCCATTTGAAACTTGATTTCGGCCTCTAGTCCCGAGCCAAGTTCTTTGGCAAATCGATGGAGCCGACGAAAGCCGCGCAAGCTCTCTTTGGCCATTTGATAGAAGGCATGTCCCTGAGGAGTGATTTCAGCGCGATAGTTTTCTCTTGAGAAGATTTGAATATTGTACTCTTCTTCTATTTTCTTTATTCCCACACTTAAACTCGGTTGGCTTTTGTTGAGCCTAGCTGCTGCGGCCTGAAAACTTCCAGTAATAATAATAGCCTCGAGCATTTCGAGTTGATCTATAGTCATAGTTTTAAACTATCATATATATAATTAAATAATACTTTTTTATTATGTAAATCTCGCCGATTATAAATCCATGAAAACAATGAATCGCAGAAAATTTCTGGTTTTAACAAGTTTATGCGGCCTAGCCCAGTGGCTAGGAATACGGCCAATAGGAGGTGCTACTGTGAAAAAAGAACTTATACTATCGAATACAAGAGGACATGCAGATCATGGCTGGCTTAAGTCAAAACACAGTTTTAGTTTTGCGAGCTACTATGACCCAAATAGAATGGGCTTTGGTTTGCTGCGAGTTTTGAATGACGACATCTTAGATCCAAAGACAGGTTTTGGAACACACCCTCATCAAAATATGGAAATTGTATCGATTCCTCTTCGTGGTGCTCTAAAACACAAAGACAGTGAGGGCAATGAGAGCATCATTCAAAATTCTGAGGCTCAATTGATGTCAGCAGGCACAGGTGTGTATCATTCGGAGTACAATGCTTCTGAAATTGAAGATGCCAATTTTTTGCAAATTTGGGTTCTGCCCGAAAAGAAAGACATTCCACCTCGCTATGATCAAAAAAAATTTGATCTTACCGGTAGAAAAAATCAATTTCAAACAGTCGTTAGCCCAATGGACAAAGATGATTCTGGAGTAAAGATCAATCAACAAGCCTACTTTTCTTTAGCCTCACTGGAGCAGGGAAAGTCTTTAGACTACAAACTTCATTCTGCAAAAAATGGCGTCTATCTGTTTTTAATTGAAGGAGAGCTAGAGGTAGCAGGCGAAAAGCTCAAACAGCGAGATGCACTTAGTCTTGTAGACCTTGCCAAGCTTGAGTTGAAAGCCACAAAAAATGCCGAGATTCTCTTGATCGAAGTCCCGATGGTATAAGCCTATACAAGTTTTATACACCTTTAGAGGGCGATATTAGCCCTCTTTTGTTCAATACGATTAGGGTAAAAAACGATAAACTATGAAAAAAAAGCCCCCTTTACTTAAGTCAGTCTCATAGTGATCCGATGAAAAGATATGATTTATCGTAGAATTCTAATGATTTTTCCCGTTCTAATTGCTTTAGGCTTGTACCAAAATTGCAGTCAAAGCGAATTGCAACGGCAATCATCATCTGCTGAGCCCAATAGGCTTAGCAGTTGCCAAGAGGGTTTTTCTGAGCCTTTGCAGATTACTTCAGGTATAGAGCATTGCATAAGCACAGCATCTGTTTTGAATATAAATATGCAAGAGCATTCCAATAAGCGAATGAAAGTCTGTGCCTATAATGCATGCGGTTTAAAAAGAGCCGATGGCTTAGGCTTTTTAGAGAGCCTTGGAGATATGAGTTCGTTAACAGAATCTTGTGTTCCGAATCGTGAGCTCCCCTTGGCTGGCTCTAACATAGATTGGTTTGTTGATCCGAATGATGATAGGTTGATGTATGCATATATAGATATTAACAACCAGCAAGCAGAATACCCAGATGGCTTTCAACTTTGCTTTCAAAATGCAGTATCAAGATCGAGTGATCAATTAGAGGTAGTGTTTCAAAATGAGGCGCAGGCCCCTCCTGTAGATCCACCTCCTTCGCCGAATCCAGATCCACCTCCTTCGCCGCCACCTACAGCTAGTGTTTGTGATAATCTTCCCGCAGATTCGAGAAAGGCTTCAAGTTTTCGTGTAGAGCGAAATAATTTAGATATAGGCTCCATGAGCACTTATCAAGAATGGTTAGGACCTTTTCCGATGTATGACTACGCGAATGCAATTTATAGAATTGATATCCGTCGAGATGAATATCTTTCCCTTCCGTTTACCGTGCCTCAAAACCCTTCCAATCCGAGAGCCCGGTTGCAATTCACTTGGGAAGACAATACCAATAACTCAGATGGGGTATCTTTAAGCATATCAGAATGTGAAGGTGGAATTCTTAAGTCTCATGCTTTAAGACCCGAATGTTATAGAGCGGCTGGGAAAACAGGCGCCGATATTAAAATTGGTATAAATCCTCAGAACAGTCTTTGCTTATTAGAACCTGGTAAAACCTACTATCTGAACGTAATGCATTTGAATGAAGCAGGTGAAAAAACCTGTGATCGAAGCTCTTGCACTTGGTTGGTTGCTCCCAAAGGTACAGGTTCCATTCCCTCGCCTTAACTACAGATCTTGCAATCTTTTGAAAAAGATTTAAGATCAAGTGATGAGTGCTTCTAAAGAAAAAAAAGAGCTTGATTTTAATATTATCAATTTAATGAAGTGTAGCATTTTTGATGAGCAAGGAAATGAACACATAGTGCAAAGCCTTTGGCAAAATCAGCCAGTTATTTTGGTTTTTCTTAGACACTTTGCTTGTATTGAATGTCGAACCCATGCCAAAAAAATTTGGATTGAGAGAGAAAAATATGAAAAAGGAGTGGCCAAAATAATTTTTATTGGCAATGGCTCTGCAAATTTTATTCAAGGCTTTAAAGAAGATTTGGGAATCAAAGATGCTCCCATATTTACTGACCCGAGTCTTAAAGTTTTTAAATCTGCAGGCTTTAAGAGAAACTTCTTGGCGGCTATAGGCCCTAAATCTATAGTTCAAGGAATCAAGATGTCCAAAGAGGGCAACAAACAAGGAAAGTATACGAAAGATGCAGGTGATCTATGGCAGTTGGGTGGAGTCATTGCAATCAATCGAGATGGTAGAGTGCTATTTAAATATGTAAATCAAAGACTAGGAGATTACCCTCCTGAAAATGATCTTAAGAATATTTCGGACCAAAGTTAAATGTTTCGATCGATAAACCCGAAAAACCTAGAGCTGATTCAAGAGTATTCGTTAGACTCTAAATCTTTGATTCATAAAAAAATTGAGCTCGCTCAACAAGCATATCATGAGTGGCGAAAAACAGATTTTTCTTATAGAAAGAATTTACTCTTAAAACTCAAAGAAGAATTAAATCAAAACAAACAAAACTATGCCGTGCTCATTAGCAATGAAATGGGTAAGCCCATTCTTCAATCGATGGCTGAAATTGAAAAATGTCAGCTCATGTGCGAGTATTACGCTGAAAACGCAGAAAAATTTTTATCTCCCGAAAAAATACAAAGCCAGTACGAAATCAGTGAAGTTCATCATCGGCCCCTTGGGATTGTTTTTTCGATCATGCCTTGGAACTTTCCCTTTTGGCAGGTTTTGCGTTTTGCTTGTCCGGCAATTATGGCAGGCAATAGCGTTCTTTTAAAACATGCAGAAAACGTTTGTGGGTCAAGCCTTGCGATTGCCAAAATCTTTCAAGATGCCGGCTACCCTTTAGGTCTTTTTCAAAGTCTTATATGTGAAGTCGATCAGGTAGAAGAGATTATTGCTCATTCTCATGTTCGAGCTGTTACCCTTACTGGTAGTACGCAAGCTGGAAGATCGGTAGCGAGTCTTGCAGGACAGTATTTAAAGAAAACAGTTCTGGAGCTTGGCGGAAGTGACCCCTACCTCATTTTAGAAGATGCCAATATAAAGCTTGCGGTAAAGGCTTGTGCCAAAGCACGAATGCTCAATGCAGGACAGAGCTGTATTAGTCCAAAACGTCTGATTGTATGCGATTCGGTTTATAATGACTTTCGCAAAGAATTTTTGGATGAGTTCTCTCAAATACAGTTGGGAGATCCCTTAGAGAAAACAACAGACATGGGCCCAATGGCAAGAATGGATCTGAAAGAAAAACTTATCTCTCAACTAGAAAAGAGTTTGCAAATGGGTGCAAAGAAAATCTTTGGTGAAAGCCCAAGAGATGCCGAGGCTGCTTTTTTTCCACCGACAGTGATAGAGAATATTACAAGGGATATGCCCGCCTATAATGAAGAGCTCTTTGGACCAGTTGCGGTACTGATTCGTGCAAAGGATCGAGAAGATGCTTTGCAGATTGCAAATGAGAGCGAGTATGGCTTGGGCGCTGCCATTTTTTCGCAAAATATACAAAAATCATATAACACAGCGATTGCAGAAATCGATAGTGGAAGCTGCTTTGTGAATGATTTTTGTAAATCAGACCCAAAACTTCCTTTTGGCGGAATCAAAAACTCAGGCTACGGCAGAGAGCTCTCGCGCTATGGAATTCTTGAGTTTACCAATACGAAAAGCATTTGCCTCGCAAAGAACTAAAACGAAAGACTTGCTTTGACCGACTCAATAAAATTGGGCTCATAAACACTAAGGTCAAAACCACCCATGCTTTTGTAATCATCTAAATAGGGAATTCGAAAAGTCATCACCTGCCTGTGATCTTCACGGGTTTCAATAATTACATCTCTTACCTCTAAAGAATTCCCGTTGCGATCGGTGAGAATCGCAAAGGCATCACGCGAGATGTTTTCAGCCACAATCCAAACACATTCTTGGTTGTCACAACCAAATCCCGAGTCGACTATTCTAGGGCGTCCTAAGTAATTGTTAAAGTCCACAGGAAAATCCACAGAGAAGTAATGATTTACATGATTTTTGTGTAGTGGCCATTGATGAATTCCCACTATATTCAGTCCTAATCTTTCTCCTCGAAAGAAGATCTCTTCAGCGATTTCTAAATCATTGTAATAAGTTTCTTGAATGATAATGGGTTTTTTCCACTCACCGATTTCTTTTAATTCAGAATTGATTTCTCGAAGTCGATCTGAGATATCTTGATACACATCAATAGCAAAAGCAGAGGGACGTGCTCCGGCATCGTCGTACAAACTTACACTTCTTAAAATGTTTCCAGGTTGGGCAATCATTGAAAAGCCGTAAGAGTCATACGAGTTAAAATTAAAAACATAGTTCTTCCACATTCGATCCATCCACTCACGGTTTTGACCTTTAAATCTTCCACCTAACTCCAAACCAAGATCATACATGACTTTAATTTCTTTAGGATGCGCCTCAATTCTTTTGATGGTGTTGTAAGCTAAATTCCAGCTTCTTTCAAAAAGATCATCTTGCCATGAAGACCATTCGATGGGATCAAAGCTTCCTTGAGGGGCAAATCGAATATTCACCTGGTTAAAGCCAAGCTCATCAATGATATCGATTACATTTAAAAGGTTCTCTTGTACTTGAACTGGAAAATCATTGCCTTGCAAATAAAGCGCATGCCCATAGGTGTAAGTATTGGGATCAGGTTGAGGATCAGGAATATACCATAAAATAAGACTGATTGCTTTTTGTCCCTGTTGGTCCATTTGTTCTAGCTGACTTCGAACTCTATTGGGGCGATGATGGTAATAGCCCAATACGGGTTGCAGATTGTCTTGATCAAACCAAGGAAAGGGATCGGTATCTTCGACATAATCAGTAATTGAGCCCACAGTAATCATGGGGTAGTTCGATCCACCTGAAATCAATCCATAAATATCGGCCGGGCTTAGACTGAGTGGAGGCGGAGGATTGTTTGGCAACACAGGATCTAAGATAGATTCAGGGTTGGGTGTGGCGTCTGATCTGTCTGGCGGGCTTGGATCAGGTGTTGGAACCTCTTGAGATACAGTTGTCGGTTCAAGTTCTTTTTTATCAGAACAAGAAACTGTCATTAATAATGACGAAAGAATGAAAAGGATAATACGAAACTCTCTCACTTTGTTTTATTGAGCAAAAATCATTCCGTTTCAGATACAAAAGAATTCAATCAAACAGAGCTATGTTGTAGAGTATATAGCCAATTGTAGCTTTGATAGACGGTTTTAGCTGTTGAACTTTAAGACGGTTGCAAATCTCCTAAACACTTGTAAATATTGAATAAATATAGTCTTGTAATAAAGCAAAACGCCATTAAGGCCGATAAGCATGTATGAAATTTAGATATCAAAAAATATCTTTATTAAATATTCTTATCATTTTGCTCCTAGCGTATCAAAATTGTAGTGATACTGAGTTCGGTGAAAAAGATCCTCAGCCCTTTTTAAATGCAAATGTGGCTACGACTCCTGAAGACACCCCTGCAGACTTTCAATTGGTCGGAGAAATTGGTAATCCACTGTTTTCGATTCCCGGAATGGATGCAGTTGGTTTAAAAACGGAGCATGGATTCGTAAGCAATTTAGATCCTGCGACGGGGAGTTTTCACTATCAACCAGACGCAAATTATAATGGTCCTGATCGCTTCACATATGTTTTGACCGGCGGTGGGGGTCGATTTGAAAATATTTTTCAAATTGATGTGACTCCAGTAAATGATTTGCCACAAGTACGTGACTTGGTCGTACAGATTCAAGCGGGACAACCAAAATCTTTTAATCTTCCTTGGTTACAAGATATGTGGGCTGCTGAAGATCAAAACCCTAATTTTCGAATTGATATTGAAGATGAAGCCGATGAAATGCGTCTGAACCTAAAGGGCTTTCAGGTAAATCCTGGCCATACATTTCCTGATGAGGGTCGTATTGTTCGTGATTCATCAATTCAGCTGACTTACTTTCAAGACCCTCAAGCATTGGGTGTCTATACACATACTTTTGAAGTTGTTGATCGTGATGGTGGCAAATCTGAATTTCGAATTACTTTCGAATTGCCAAGCCCACTGCTTGACTTTGAGCCTGCACTTGCGGTTGCGAATCCAAGTTGTTTGTTTTGTCATGCCAATGTTCAGGGAAATATTATCTCTGAATTTAAAAGCCACCTTAGTCCTTCAAGTAATGAAGTCAATTTGGTTGAAGGCTCAACAAGTCGATATTTTGTTGGCTGGCCGCACGGTACTCGAATCGCTCCGGGTTCAAGTTTTGTTGATGGAAAATTCTTTGTACCCAATAAAAATTTAGACACAGAGACTCGAAACTATATCTCTAACACATTAAAAAATGCATATTTTATTCCAAATGACCAGGGAAGCAGGCGTGATATCAATCTACTTGATATTTACAATCTTGTAATTGATGAAAGAGGAAGCCCTACCCCCGAGGTAAATGGCTTTAACAACAATCCAAATGTCGTGCCCTACCGAATATCACAAAATCAGAACCTTTTTAGCCTCACTACGATTGCAGACTTTGTTGAGTTATCATTTAATGATAGAACACCCCAATACGTAAATGTTTTGAGTTCAAACAATGCTTACCCTAGAAGGGTTGCGGACAATACAAATGTTGAAATCATTCGTCAGATTCAGATCAAAGCACCTACAGTAGCTCAGTTAAGAACTGCATTTAAAGTCGATTCATCTGTGAAGAAGAAGTTTATTGGGCAAGGTGATCAAGCATTGAATAATTCAGCTTCTGCCATTGTTGAAAGAAGTGGGTATTTTGAAAACAATGGAACTTTAGAGTGCGATGGTGATCTCTACATTAATGGTATTCTATACTTGAGTGACTTTAAGGTAAGAACCAATACAGGATGTAGAATCTATGTTACCAAATCGATTTTTGTTTATGGAAATCCAAACGATACGAATGCAAAAGCGATCAATATTTTTGATCCAAATCCAAATGATCGAATTGATGCACACTTACAAATGACCAGCTCTTCTGCGATTGTACTGGGTGTAGGTGCCGATCGCTTAAGAGGAAATCGTAAGACTGATATGGAAAATGGTGTTGGCTTTTTTGCCTCTCAGCTCGACCAAGATGTAAATGCCTTAGATGGCAAAGAAGATCTCAGTGGAGCTGGATCTCGAGGCGGAAGAGCCCGTGATCTCAAATTTGAAAAAGTATTGCTCAATGCACCGCTGGTAACGACAAGGTATCGCGGTGATGTAAGTGGAGTGATTATAACAGAATTCATCTTTCCATCACTGGGACGATTCTCTTATATGTATGATCCCACTTTCTCTCGAGTTCCCATTTTACCCAAACTGCCACCCGATAGCTTTTTTAATGTTCGAAGATAGTTGGCTAACAGTAAGTCTAGCAAAAAAATACCTTGTTTTGCTAAAGTCAGTCTCAGATTGAACCGATAGGAATACATGAACTTATTGACTATTCATAGAATTTTAAGCTTCTTCATGGTCGTTCTTGCATTGGGATTGTATCAAAACTGCAGCCAATCCGAATTGTCAAGCCGAGGTGGTAGCTCAGTTCAGGGCAACAATCCACCAACTGACTTTTGCTCTCCCGAGGGAGATTGTGCATCAACTCGATCTTTTACTTACAATCCGCAGAATGACTCAGTGATGTTTGAGGGCTGGGCTTGTAAGTTTGGGGTACAAGATAGTCAAGTTCTTGGTTTTAATACACCTTTCACTTCTTTTGCACTCCCGGCGAATTTACCAAGTCAATCGCAAGATGCAGAAACTGTTTGTGGTTTTACAAATACTGCTTTTTCATATGCCTTTCCATCAGCAGATATATTGGAATTGGCTTCAGGATCAGTGCAAATTGTTTTTCAAGGTAGTGGACATCAAGTATTCAGTGTGAGTGTAAATCGCTTGCGTGACATTGTATTGAGCGGCAGATGTACAAATTTTCCTGAAGATTTTCCAGATGCTTGTGATGGTGATGGTGGTTCAGGTCCGCCTCCACCTCCTATAGCATGTTCTGTTGCCGATCAAGAAATGCAAATCACCTATGGTATTGGAGACTGTACTGAAAGTTATCAAGAGGGAAGTATTGCAGAGATAAACCAATGGCAATTTGGTTTTGAAGATTTAAAAGTATGTATTACCAATGTTTGCAACGGTATTGTCGGTTCTGCCCCTCAACAAACTTTAGAGTTTCTGCGAGGGAATGTATTTGCTGGAACCCGAGTTGATTGCAATTCACAAGCCTTTTTAGATGTTCCAGCGCAAGATAGTGGTATTGAGCTTGAATTTGGTAAATGGCAATTCTTGCCAGCACCAGATGATACAAGAATTCAAAGTTTAACTCCTATTTTTAGTTTAGTAGAGAATTTTCAATCGAATTTTCCCATTCGTTCTGAAGTTAGCTTTTGTTTTCAAAAGCCTGTGAATGCAACAGACACCGAAGTAAAATCTATTCGGTTTTCGATCACTGCAAAAAACTGTGGATCAGAGATTCTTAGACCCAACGAAGTTTGCTATTTTGAAGGTGGATTTGATCGACCAGATTGCAATCGTGATCGAGATGACCCGAGATGGCCTGAAGAAAATATCAATGCTATTTGTCGAAATCATGACCATGACTTAAATCCAGATACTCCTCCACCATTCAATAGAAGTATTTCTTGTAGAAATGCTGTAGGAGCGTCAACAAGTATAATTTTAACTTGTGAATAAAAAAAGGAAGCTTTCGGAGGGGTAGAAAGCTTCCTGTAAACGAAAGAGAGATCGGGGAACCTCAGGAAATCTTTCGGTATCTTTTATCTTTTTCTTTTTTATCCTTTCTACGGATTTGCTTTTCGATTTTCTCTAAAGCTTCATCCATGGTTTTATATAAATTATCATTTTCAGCATGGGCATGAAAGTAGTGATGACCGGCATGCACTTGAACTTCGCTGCTGTGCCGGCCCTTCTCTACCATGCAAACCCATTTAATCTCACCATTACCTTTAAAGTATTTTTCAAGATGCTCTGCTTTTTCACGAATTTTGTTTTCAATAGAGGGGGTAGACTCCATATGTCGGTACGAGATACTCAATTGCATTAAGAACTCCTTTTGTGCGCGATACAAGTTTTGGCTGAGGGAAGCGCAAGGAGGCGTTGAAGATCGATTTCTTCTCCTCCGACTTCGCAGAATCCATATCTACCGCTTTCAATTTTTTGCAATGCCATTTCGATATTTTGAAGTTCTTGTCTCTCGTTACTATCAAGGCTGTCGATGACTTCATCATTTTCAACTTCAATTGCTTGCTCGGCAAAATCAGCACTGAGTGCGCCTTTTTCTCTACGGCGACTTGCCCGCATACGCTCGATACGCTCAAGAAGCTCTGCTCTTTGGCTGAGGAGTTTTTCTTTGATTACTATTAAGTTTTTAGTATCCATTCTCATCTCCTTGTTGTGAAAACAGACTAGGAGATACTGGAGATCTTGACTGTGACTCGCATCAAATAAGAAACTGATATTGATCACTTTTTATTCATTTGTTAAAAAAAGGGAACGAATTAGGACTTATGCAAATACAACAGTATAAAATACAAAGCTTAGTGGGTGAACTTTTTTTAATTGCATCTGAAAAAGGTCTTCAAAAAGTCAGTTGGCAATTAGAAGACAGCCCATTCATAGAAAATCTTGAAAACAAAGGTTCTATCTCTATTCATTTGCAGCAAGCCGAAAAAGAAATTCAAGAATACTTTCAAGGAGAAAGAAAAAGCTTTTCGGTAAACCTTGACCTCAAAGGAAGCAGCTTTCAAAAACAAGTTTGGAACGAACTTTTAAAAATCCCTTTTGGAGAAACTCGCTCTTACAAAGAGATTGCTAGTTCCATTCGCAATCCAAAAGCGGCTCGCGCTGTGGGTTCGGCCAATGGAAAAAATCCTTTGAGTATTATCATTCCCTGTCATCGAGTGATTTCAAGTGATGGAAGTATGGGGGGCTATGCCGGTGGTTTAGAAAAAAAGAGCATACTACTTGAGTTAGAGAAATCTTAAGTTTCTTATTCTGGAAAAAGCTGAGTACTCGGCACAACTTCATAGGCCTGTGAAGCACTCTGCCAATAGAGTTCAATCACAGCGTGTCCGCCATTTTCGTAAAACTCAATGACAATATCATGCTTTTGTCCAGCCACAAGATCAATGGTACCCGAGTCGAATCTTGGGGAATGGTTGGTCCAGTTCATCACCACCGGATTGCCATCAATATAGACTCGAATTCCATCGTCAGAACGAGTGGTAATTGTGTAGTTTTCAGAGTAAATGGCTTTGATTTTCCCCGTCCAACGAATCGAAAAGTTGTCACCAACCCCAAGCGGGGCAAGTCCACGGTCCCAGTTAAAATTGATTGTTCCATCGATTCTTGAGCCCACTGGCGAATCTAAGAAGCGTGTGTTGTGATAGGTGCCAAACAAGCCTATACCGGTGTCGCTCTCTGTCTCTGGAGCACTATCGCTGACTATAAAGGAGTTACTGGCGCTTAAAGAATTGTATGTGGCCGTGATATCAGGGCTTCCTTCGGTCAAGCTACTCAATCGGCCCTTATTACTCTGGGCATTACTAACCACTGCGACAGATGTATCTGAACTCGACCAGGTAACAAAGTCAGTCATGTCAACGTTGGCATCATCAGAGTAAAAACCATATGCCTTTAGATCTTTGGTTTTAAAAGTATTGATGCTAAGTGAGTCAGGAAGAATTTGCAGAGACTGTAAGGTGGCAGGTGTGATGATCAATCCAACACTGGCGCTAACAGCTGCATAGTTTGCTTGAATGCTTAGGCTCTGGGTAGAGGCGCCAGATGCAAGGTTGAGCATATTTCCTTCGCTTCCAGGAGAGTTGCTTATGGTCGCAAGGCTTAAGTTGCTCGATGACCATAAGACCTGATCGGTGATATCAATTTCACTGGCATCGCTAAAGACACCTGTAGCTTTAAAGTCTAGGTCCTCACTTTGTGAAATCAAACGACTACCGGGTTGAATTCTTATACTATCAAGACTAGCAGAGCTCACTGTTAGGGCGTGACTGGCAGAAACTGCTCCTAAGCTTGCCGTGATATTTAAACTACCGAGACCGAGTGCACTCACCCTGCCTTTGCTTCCCGGGGCATTGCTTACTTCGGCCATAGATAATTGGTTACTCGACCAAATAACTTGCTGTGAAATATCAATGATGGAGCCATCACTATATGTACCCATGGCTTTAAACTGGCTATGAAAGCCTTGAGAAAGACTTGCGGGATTGGAGCTCAGATCTATACTGCTTAAGCTTATTCCTTGTACCTGAATCGAGCTACTAGAAGTTTGACCTGAATAGTTTGCCTGAACCAAAACAGAGCCTGTAGCATGGGCTGAGAGTAGGCCTGTAGCATCAATACTGACAATCGAGTCATCGGTTGATGACCAGTTTACGAAAGCAGTCAAATCTCGAGAGCTCGCATCAGAGTAAACACCTGTTGCACTCAATTGTAACTGGCTGCCCAAGGCAAGATTGGCAAAGGCAGGGGAGATTTCAAGTGAACTCAATGTAGCATTTGAAATCGAAATACTTTTGTTTTCTGTTACAGCACCTAGATTTGCACTAACCTGAACACTACCGTTTGAAGTGGCACTTAAGAGACCATTGGCAGAAATACTTGCGAGTCCGGGATCATCTACAGACCAATTTACTTGTGAGCTGATATCCTGAGAGCTTGAATCGTCATAAAAACCTTGGGCGAAAAGCTGTATAGCTTCACCAGCTGCAATATTCACAGTGACAGGACTGATTTGAATGCTGCTCAGGTTTCGAGAGACGGCTTGTAAAGAGCGCGAGCCCGATTGAGATGCAAAGCTGGCACTGATCTCTGCACTACCAGCAGCTATAGCACTCACTTCGGCTGCATTGCTCGTAATTACCGATGGATCTGATGAAGACCAAGTCGCTAAATGAGAAATATTGTGAATACTTGAGTCAGAGTAAATTGCATTGGCAACCAATACTTGTGAGCTACCAACGGCAAAACTATTGTAGTTTGCATCTATCTGAATACTTTGCAATTCAGGGCAAATCACTTCGATGTTATTAACATCAGAAGAAATGTTTCCACTAGCATTATTCAAACTACAGGTGATAGAGGGAGAAGTAGGGTGAGAAAGAACACGAACACTGTATGGTTCTCCACTTTGTAGAGTAGAGTCAAAGCGAAAACTCGTATCACCAGCGAACAGAACAATATTTTCTTCTGAGTTGAGTTGAATCTGAATCTGACCGTGCTCTAAGTTTTGAATACTACCTTGAATCGAGAACTCTTCGGGAATAGGTGCAGGCGGCGGATTTGCAGGCGGTGGATTATTGGGTGGTGTGGTGGGAGCAGGTACAGGTGCCGGGTCTTCAGTAGGTTGCCCACCACCACAACTGCTTAATAGAATAAGCAGACCAAAAACCAATAGGATTTTGGTTGAATTGAATAAATTCGCTACAAACCGCATATATACTTTTCGGATTCGCAAGCCAGCTACTTTAGTCTATGTATATGAATTTATTTAGGTTTTAAATCTTCAAATGATACAGATATTGCCTGTGAGCTCAAAAGGATCAGGCCCAATTTATCGTTTTGATAAATAGTATCCAAACAGATACATCACTACTTTGTGGACTTGTGCTTGAGTAAAGCGATACACAAACCAAGGCAGGGTGGGGGAGAAACGGTGAATGGCTGCGATGACAAACTTACGATAGGGTCCCTCACGAAATTCAAGCCGGCCCTTACCTTTATTTCGAATCAAAATTCCATCTGTAACATAGAAGAGTTTTCTACCAGGATAACTTCTTTTGCTGGAGAGCTTTAAGACCAATAAAGGTTTGCGAAACAAAAAACAGCGAAAATAGGCAAGCTCGCCATCGGCCTCCACTTTGATCAATGTACGAAACAGCTTGGGTAGCCAAATCAAATAATGATTTGCCACTTTCGAAGCAGACCAGTCTTTTGGCAAAGGCAATCTTTGTACGGACTGAACTTCAGATTCTGTTTCTATATCAGGTGCCTTAATATTACGAAAAGAAAGCTGGAGTTTATCTTTGCAATAGATGCTTTCTTTCACGGCTATGTCTAATGGAGTCATCGTGGTTCTAAGTTCTGGGGGTAGATTTTTATCAGGATCAGACTGCATAGGATGTTTTAGACTTTCTACAAGGGGGTAGACCAGGTCTTTTGAGTAGCCTGTGATGAAACGGATCCAAACTTTTGAAATTTTCAGCGGAATGGCAGGGATAGAGATCAAAATGGTTTTTTTCTTCTTCGTCTTTAAAACTTGCAAAAGTATTTTTAAGTAAGAGAGTTGATTGGGTGTGCCAACATCGTATACACCCTTTAAAGCAGGTCCATTGTGAATCGATTTTAGCAATATCTCGACCAAGTCATTAATATAAACAGCTTGTGTCTTTGTTTTCATCCAAGAGGGTAAAAGCATAAACGGTAAGCGTTCTACCAATCTTTCAAGAATTCTAAAACTAGAACCGTTGGGGCCAATCACCAAACCGCATCTTAAGCTGGTGAGAGGCAAAGCGTGACTTTCAAAAGTTTTTTCTACCTCAAGACGACTTTTCAAATGCATAGAAAGATGATCAACTTTAGGGATAATTCCCCCAACATAGATGACATGTTGAACATTGTTCTTTTTTACAGCTCGCGCAAAATTATCTGCTAGCAGAAAATCAAAGTCGCGAAAGTGGCCCTGACTGAGCCTTGAAGATGGGGGAGCCATAGAATGAACTAGGTAAATGGCGACT
>CAZZCP010000005.1:31673-49655 GCA_964653235.1 uncultured Pseudobdellovibrionaceae bacterium
TCAAGAGCTCTCTCCGCATCAAGGAGTGAATACAAGTCGCCTTGGACAAAGCTCAATCTAGGGTCCAAGCTTTCTTTAGAACTTCTACTAAAAGCTTGAATCTGCCAATCCGTAGATTTCAAGATATGATGAATCAAATGCTGGCCAATAAAGCCAGAGGCACCAACAATTGCTACTTTCATTTTTTATTCTTCGTTTTCTTTAATTGAAAGCTTTCCATGATCGCTGATGAAATAGGACTTTCAATAAATCTTGAACTTGAAATCAACCAATACTCCTCTTCGACAGCTGGTAATGTTCCTAGGTTGTGAAGTTTTTTAGCCTGAACAATAGTATCTACTGCAAAATCAGGTAGTGCAATCAATCCTAAACCCTCGATAGCCATTTGTTTTAAAAGACTGCTATCTTGGCATTCAGTATATATTTGAGGCTGAATTTCTTGTAGTTCAAAAAAATGATCGATATCGTGTCTTAGCTTACTATGCTTTGTGGGCAATAAAAATGGGGCTTTATCAAGAGATTGAGGGAAGTTTTTTTTCAAGTGTTTAAACTTATCTCCGCCATAAATATGAATTGCTACTTTACCAATAGATCGGCTGAATAAATTTTTTTGATCTGATAGCCCCAAAGAGTAATTTGAAATGATTAAATCCAATTGATGCGCCTCTAAGTTTCGATAGAGTTCATCCCCTTGGGCTTCATAAATTCGAACCGAGCAGGGCTGAAGCTTCTGTGCATCTTTGATCATTTGTAGAATCAAATTTTTGGGAATACTATCCAATGCCCCAATATTTAAGCTTTGTTTTGCAGTAAATTTTTTATCACTCATGGCCTCAGAGAGTTCTGTTGCCATCTCATAAATTTGGTTGGCATATTTTAGAGCAAATTTTCCCGCATCGGTCAGAATTAGCTTTCTATTTTTTCTCTCAAAGAGTTGTTGTTCAAAGCTTTCTTCAAGAGCTTTGAGTTGTGCGCTGAGTGCAGGCTGACCGACATAGAGTTTTTCTGAGGCTTTGGCAATACTGCCTTCAATGGCAATACAGCGAAAGTACATCAAATGGTGATAGTTGAGCCAATTCATCGGCTTAATATAATTTGATTAAATCGAATCATCAATTCATTTTTATATATTTTATCAAAGTCTTAAAGTTCGCTAGAACATATCTGTAAACACGGAAGGGCAATGCATCCTGCCCTAAGTGAAGCGAAAGATTTGTCCCCTCTTTCGCCATCTTGTTTTCTCCTTGTCGAGGAATGATTCCTCATCCTATCTCTTCCCATTAGTCCCCGGGCTTCATCACCCCGGGGACGTCATTTTTCTTTCAATCTATGAGTTTTGCATTTTGATTTTAGATTTTTACGTCTTCTTTATAGTTCGATAAATTCGAACCTTTTGTGTATATTTATATATTTTATCAAATCATAAAAAATCGCTAAAACATATCTGTAACTTGCTCGGGATCGAACACTTCCTCCCTTGTCTCAGATCTCGAAAGTTACCGAAAGATTGTCCCCTCTTTCGTGTTTCTTTTTTCTCCTTACTGAGGAATGATTCCTCATCCCATCTCCTCCCCTTAAGTCCTCGGGTTTCATCACCCCGGGGACATCTTTTTGTTTGCTTTGAATTTCGGCTAATGAGAAATTGCTACCGGAGGTTTTATGAATCCATGGCATGAAGTGAGTATTGGAGAGAGTGCACCAGATAGAGTTGCTTGTATTGTTGAGATTCCCAAAGGGGCAAAGAATAAATATGAGCTCGATAAAGTAACCGGCCTATTGAAAGTAGATCGTGTTTTGTTTAGTTCGATGGTCTATCCAGCGAACTATGGTTTTTTGCCAAAAACCTATTGTGATGATCAAGATCCATTGGATATTTTGATTTTAGGTCAAGAGTCTGTGGTTCCAATGTGTATTATGGAGGCGATCCCGATAGGAATGATGAAGATGCTCGATCAGGGGCAAGAAGATGATAAGATCATCGCTGTGCATGCCAATGACCCCGAATACTCTCACTACAAAAGCATTAAAGAGCTACCAGAGCATCGACTGCGTGAAATTCGTGAATTTTTTGAAAAATACAAAGCACTTGAAAAAAAAGAGGTTATTGTCGAAGAATTCTTAGACTATCAAGAGGCAAAGCAATCTATTCTTGATTCTATAAAACTTTATCAGCAAAAATTCAATTAATGGATCCAGTTACACAAGGCACTTTAGGGGCCAATCTTTCTCAATCTTTTTTAAAGAATAAATCAGAGATGGCTCTATGTACTTTGTGTGGAGTCTTAGGTGGATTGGCACCAGACTTGGATGTTTTGATTCGCTCCTCAACCGACCCTCTAATTCGCTATGAATACCACCGCCAATTTACTCATTCTCTGGTTTTTATTCCCTTTGGGGCCTTGATTGTTGCAATTTTCTTGTATTTTCTATTTCGTAAAAAAAAGAGCTTTCAAAGAATCTATCTCTATTCATTTCTGGGCTATGCAACCCATGCGTTATTGGACTCTTGCACCACCTATGGTACAGAACTTTTGTGGCCTTTCGACGATACACGATATGCCTGGAATAATATTTCAATTATAGATCCACTCTATACTCTGCCCCTACTTTTTATGGCAGTTCTGGCCTACAAAAGAAAAAGTAAGAACTTGGCAAGAATAGCAATTCTTTATAACTTTCTCTATCTGGGTCTCGGTTATGTGCAACAGCAAAGAGCCGTGGCAATCATTAAAGATCTTGCGTATCAAAAAGGGCATTTTGGAGTTCAAATGATGGCAAGGCCAGCTTTTGCCAATCTCGTTCTTTGGCGCGTACTCTATTTGCATCAGGGAGAATACCATATTTATGGGGTACAAGTTTTTTTTGACTCAAAAATCTATCCTGGTGGAAGCATCAAAGCATTGAATTTGGAACAGGATTTTCCCAATATCTCAGAGAAGCAGAGAAAAGATGTTGAACGATATAGTCGTTTGACCAATCACTTTTTAGTTCCTTATGAGGGAGTAGAGAATGCCATTGGTGATACTCGATATTCGATACTACCCAATCAAACCAAGCCCATGTGGGGTATTGTCTTGCAGCCCGATAAGCCGGAGGAGCATGTTCAATCGATTGGTTTTGCTCGTAGTGCTCTAGCAGAAAGAGAGTTCCAAAAACTTTGGGATATGATTTTAGGGCGTTAATCCACAAAGCCTCTTTGTTTTTTCACCATTAAAATACAAAAACTACTCAAAACTCCAATCAGTAGACCTGGGAACATATGATACTCTAGAGCGTGAACATAATTTTTCATGCAAAAAATTTGCATCAAAATCGCAGGAGTCATCCCAATCGAAAAGCCAATAAAAAGGCTATGCCATGATTTTCGAGGAGAAAGCGCTTTTCGTAAAAAAGGTATCAAAAGCAAGAATGCAAGGATAGAAAAGCTATAAACCTCTTTATAGCATGCTTCTCTTTTTCCAAGCATTTCTGGGCTTTCAAGAAAATAGGCAAGGCCAAAAGAAATAGCAAAAATAAAGAAGAGTGCTAAAAATAGAACCAGATTCTTTGCTTTGAGTGGATTGCCAGGAATTTGCAGTTTCAAAAATAGGTATCCGCTATAGAGACAGAAGAAAAATCCTCCAAAGATTTCTAAAAAATATCTGAATTCTGTAAAGATTTCTGTAATCGAATTTTGCCTAAGACCTTGTTGCCATGAAAAACCAAAGAAACTCTATACAAAGACAAAGAAAAAGAAAATTGCTGCTCTACTTTGCGGTAATGGTAGAACAGATACTTTTTTGTGTTCAGCAACCAGCTGGTCTATGAGTTGTTCGCTTTGGCTCATAGAGTATTCACCTCTTGTTGTAGTTTTTCTTCAATCAATTTGTAAGCTCTTGATATTCTTTTTCTCAAAGCAGCTTCCGAAATCTGTTCCTGTTTGGCTGCCTCCTGGTAACTTAAACCTTTGATTTTTGTTAGTTCAATTGTTAGAGCTATACAGCACACAGAGTTGCAGTAGCTGTCCCCCTGCTCAGGAATGGGTCTTGCAACTTAAAGACCATCCAGAATTATGGAAAAAATTTGTCCCCGTGGTTTATCATGTGGATTACTGGGACTACTTGGGCTGGAAAGATCCATACTCAAATGCAAAGTATACGCAAAGACAAAAAGCCTATGCTGATGCTTGGTCGTCGAATAGAATATATACACCTATGTTTGTATTGGATGCAAAAGAATGGCGGGCTCGCAAGCCCAATGAACTGATAAAACAAAGAAAGACCAAAGATCGATTGCGAGCCAGTGAAAGACCAGATCAGAGCTTTGAGGTTGAATTTCAATGCTCAGAGACAGGCGATTTGATTTTGCACTCTGCGATTTTAGGAAATGATATTGAAACCAATGTGAAAGCGGGAGAAAATCGAGGAAAGAAATTAAAGCATGGTTTTTTAGTGCTTGAAGCGAATCATCGCCCATTGACCAAAAAAAAGGGAATTTATAAAGCTCGAGTTCATTTTTCAGAAAAAGCAAAGCAAGCAAAAAACAAATCTGTGGTTTTTTGGGTACAACAAAAACAGGGTCTTAAAATTCTTCAGACCTTGGGAGCAAATTGGGAGGCAAAATGAATCATTTAAAAAAATTTAGTATTTTGATTTGTCTTTACTTTCTTGCATCTTGTACTCAGGCTATGGCAGAGAAAGAAAGCGGTATCCCGCAAAATGCTAAAAAAGCAATTTTTGCCGGAGGCTGTTTCTGGTGTATGGAGAAACCCTTTGAAAAGCATGAAGGTGTTTATGAAGTCCACTCAGGCTACACAGGTGGTCAAAAACCAAACCCGACATACAAAGAAGTTGCCAGTGGCAAAACCAAACACAAAGAGGCTGTTCAAATTTACTATGATCCACAAAAAATCACTTACCAAGATTTGTTGCAAATCTTTTTTCGAAATGTCAATCCAACAGACAATGGAGGACAATTTGTTGATCGAGGCTATCAATATACCACTGGGATTTTTTATCTCAATGAAGAGCAAAAAAAATTGGCAGAAGCAGTGAAAGCAAAATTAGAAGCTAAAAAAAGATTTGGCAAAGACATAGTCACGCCAATAGTAAAAGCTGGTGCTTTTTATATGGCAGAAGAATATCATCAAGACTACTACAAAAAAAATCCACTTCGTTATGGGTTTTATAGAAGCAATTCAGGGCGAGATGCTTATATTGAAAAAATTTGGGGAAAGAACAAAGAATACAAGCCGCCGGTAAATCAGGAGAAAAAAGTGAAATACGAAAAACCATCCGATGAAATATTAAGAGAAAGACTCAACTCTATGCAGTATAAGGTGACACAGAAAGATGCTACAGAGCCTGCTTTTCAGAATGAATATTGGGACAATAAAGAAGCAGGTATCTATGTTGACGTTGTATCGGGCGAACCTCTGTTTAGCTCAACCGACAAATACGACTCAGGTACTGGCTGGCCCTCGTTTTTTCGGCCGATCGAAGCGGAGCATATAGTTGAAAAAGAAGACCGTAAGCTCTTTGTAAAAAGAGTTGAGGTTCGATCAAAGTATGGAGACTCGCACCTTGGCCATGTGTTTGATGATGGACCAAAGCCTACAGGTCTTCGCTATTGCATTAACTCTGCATCACTTCGCTTTATACCAGTGAAAGATTTAGAGAAAGAGAACTACGCCAAATATCTAGGCTTGTTTCAAAAATAATTTTTTATTTAAATTATTTTAAAAGCTTTTCGGTTATTGTCGATAATAAAATATGGCATCCACTGTTTCATACAATGAGAAACTTCAAGAGCTTTTTCAACGCATGCAAAGCTTTACCAAGATAGGTTATTGGTTGTTCGATGTAAAAGAGAATAAATTATTTTGGTCTGATGTGGTCTACGAGATTCATGAGTTGCCTAAAGATACAATTATAAAACTAGAAACAGCAATAGAGTATTACGTTGAAGAGCATCGAGATAATATAAAAAACTGCATACAAAAAGCAATTGAAGATCGTCAAGCCTGGCATGAAGAGCTGCAAATTTATACTCCAGACAAAAAAAGAAAATGGGTACTCGCAGCGGGACAGCCCTATTATGAGTCTGGAGAGTTGGCACGCCTAGAGGGCTTTTTTCAAGATATTGACTCCCGTAAAAGATCAGAGATCGAGAAAGCAAAAATTTCTCAAAAGTATGAATTGGCTATTCATGGGAGTAATGTCGGAGTTTGGGATTGGTATGTGCAAGAGAGTAAAGTCATCTATGATGATATTTGGTGTGAAATGCTTGGTTACAAAAAACAAGAACTTGAGCCCAATTTTTCGACTTGGGAGAGACTCGTACACCCAGAAGATCTATCTCAATCGATTCTTGTGATCAATGATTACATGAGTGACAAGATCAAAAACTATGAAGTGAAGTTTCGTATGATTCATAAAAAAGGTCACATTGTTCACATCTATTCAAGGGGTTCCATTACAGAAAGAGATGCGTCCGGTATGCCCTATCGTTTAACTGGCACTCATTTAGATATT
The DNA here is from genome assembly GCA_964653235.1 of uncultured Pseudobdellovibrionaceae bacterium. GTDB lineage: Bacteria > Bdellovibrionota > Bdellovibrionia > Bdellovibrionales > UBA840 > CAZZCP01. The sequence goes on from CAZZCP010000005.1 coordinate 38,186, forward strand.
ACTTTGCAAGAAAAGGCGAAAAACTTTTTGAAAAATCAAAAAGAGAGTCTTTCTGAGATGATTACCAATTTTCCGGCAGCAATTGCTATGTTAGATAAAGAACTTCGCTACATAACAGCGAGTAAAAAATGGTATACTGACTACGGCTTGATTGGCAAAAATATTATTTGAAAATCTCACTATGAAATTTTTCCGGATATTCCAGATCGCTGGAAAGACTTGCACCAAAGGGCTGTAAATGGAGAAGTTTTAAATCATGAAGCCGATTTGTTTGAGAGGGAGAATGGCGATCGAATCTGGATCAAATGGGATTTGAGGCCGTGGAGTCTTGGCGAGGAAATTGGCGGGGTTTTGATGATGACAGAAGATGTAACGGCTTCTGTTTTAGAACAAGAAAAGATCAAGTCAGAGATAATACAAAATAGCTTTATGTACAATCTCAAAGAAGTCTCAAGATTTCAGTCTAAGACCACGAAGGAGAAACTACAAAACATTGTTGATTTTGTGTATCGTAATGTAGGTCTCAGCCGGCCCGATTTTGTTTGTTTTTTTGAATTTGAAAGCATTCACCTAAAAATCTCATTGCAAAGGGGCTTCAAAAAGTTCCAGCATCACTCATTGAAGAAATTCACTATCTTGATACAGAGAGTCCTAGGTGTGGAGAGTATGATTTGGTTGATGGTCAAAGTCTTCATGTTTATCAAGCGATAATCTATCAAAATAAAGAGACTCGTTATTATTTAACACTAGGTTATTTTGAAGCTTTTCATTTTACCGAAAATCAAAAAGACTTTCTCGATAAAGCAATTGAAGAAATTCAAAAAATCATTCAAACTATTTTTCTTGAAAAACAAATTGAAACGGAGAGAGCGAAAAGTCTGCAATCCTCTAAACTTGCGGCATTAGGAGAGATGGCGGGAGGGCTTGCTCATGAAATCAATAATCCTTTGGCGATTTTGCTAGGATATTCTTCAAGACTTGAAAAGTTGCTAGAAAAAAACCAGATAAATGACCCAAAACTCAATGAGATTCCCTCAAAAATCAATGCCGTCATTGATAGAGTTTCGGCAATTATAAAAGGTCTTCGGATTTTTTCAAGAGATGCATCACAAGACCTTGCAGAAAAGGTCAAACTGAGAGATTTGATTGATGAAACCTTAGTTTTTTGTTCTTCTAAATTTAAAGTCAATAGCATAAAAATGGAAGTGGTCTTGAAAGAACAAGATCTTGAGGTGCTTTGTCAGAGAGTACAAATGTCACAAGTTCTTTTAAATCTTCTCAACAATTCTTTTGATGCGATTCAAAATCTAAGTGATAAGTGGATACGTATAGAAGCTTCTCAGGAGAATGAAAAAATCTTGCTTAAGATTGTCGATAGCGGTAATGGAATTGCCCTTGAAAATATCGATAAGATCATGAATCCTTTCTTTACTACCAAGGAAATTGGTGAGGGCACAGGACTTGGTCTGAGTATTTCTAGGGGCATTATTGAGGCCCACAATGGTTCACTCTACGTCGATACAAGTAATCCGAATACTTGTTTTGTGATTGAGCTGCCAATGAATACGAAACGCAGCGTAGCATAAAGCTATTCTGAATTAAAAACTATGTTAGTCTTTTTGTATGCCCATAAATCAAGGCAATTCAAAAAAAATAGTATTGATTGGAGCCGGACTCGCAAACTCCCTAATAGCCCTATATTTAAAAAGAATCGGTTTTGAAGACTTTATCTTGATCGAGAAATCCAAGATGATTGGTGGCAAGCATACTTGGTCTTTCTTTACATCTGACATCAGCAGAAACGACTTCGAAATCCTTCAGCCTATTCTTAAAAAATCATGGAATTCACATAAGGTTTACTTTCCAAGTTTTGAAAGGCGCCTGCATACTCCTTACAATTCGATTCGCTCTGAGCTTTTGCATGATCATTTGAGTCGTATCTGTTTTGCTCACCAGATTTATTTGCAAAGCCCAGTTGCCAAGATTGAGAACAATCGAGTCATTTTAGAGCATGGGCAAGACATCGAAGCAGAATTGATTTTCGACTCAAGACCCAAAAAACTGCGCAACTATGGGCCTTGTGGATATCAAAAATTTTTTGGTATGGATCTATTGTTCGAAAAAGAACATGGCTTAAAAGAGCCCATTCTTATGGACGCAAGATGTGATCAACAGCAGGGATATCGTTTTTTTTATGTATTGCCATGGAGTGAAAATCAGGCGCTGGTTGAAGATACCTATTACTCTAATACTGCTGAATATGAAGTTGAGAAACTTGAGGCTGAAGTTCTGTCTTATGCAGAGAAACATTTTGGAAGCGTGCTCAAGATAGAGCATCGAGAGGATGCGGCTTTGCCTATTCCTTGGACCGAACAAATGTTTACAAAGAATTCTGAGAACCCTTACGTAATTCCTACTGGTATGGCAGCAGGTTTTTTTCAACCGGTTACGGGCTATTCCTTTCCGCTCGCTGTCAAAGTTGCAAGGGCAATTGCTTGGACTATCAGAGAACAATCTTTTTCTCAGATCAAAGAGAATCTAATAGAGATTCATGAGGCATGGCAAAAGACTTGTCGTTTCTATTTTATTCTGAATAAAATGATGTTTGGCGCCTCTACAAATGAGGAAAGGTACCGAATCTTTGCGCATTTTTATAGCCGATTGCCAGAAGATTCTGTGGGCCGGTTTTACAGTGGAGAGTGGAACAATATTGATAAGCTACGAATACTCAGTGGCAGACCACCAGTGAGTGTAAGTAAGGCTTTAAAATCATTGTTCTCGTAGGTGGATTTATCGAAGGGGGAGATTTGATCCATAGCAAGGACGCGATTGTTCAGACTCAATTGCATCAACTCAATGAATACTTACAAGATTACCTAAATGATACTTTACTTATGCCTTTGGATGAGTTTGTTTCTCGCCCCAGTAAAGGCATTCGTCAAAATTTAGTTAAAATTGGCTTTGAGAGCTTTGCAGATGAACAGAGTGAGGCTGTTAAAGAGCTATCAGGAGTCATTGAATCACTACACAATGCCTCTTTGATTGTTGATGACATTCAAGACAATAGCAAAGTAAGAAGAAATGCCCCCAGCATGCATCAATCTCATGGGGTAGCAAAGGCGATTAACGCAAGCAACTGGCTTTATTTTTACGCTCTAAAAAAATTGAGTACTCTTCAAGTATCTTCAGAGACAAAGCAAAGACTCAATGATGCTATTTTAGATATGTTGTTTGAAGGCCATTTTGGCCAAGCATTAGATCTAGGTAGATCAGTAGATCAGATTCCAAAAGAAGAAATTATGCACTTAAGTTATTCATGTATGCAACTTAAAACGGGAGCACTAACGGGTATGGCTCTTTCTTCTGGTGCAATTTTGGCTGGAGCAGACGCTTTGAGTACTCATGAATTGAAAAGATTGGGTTTAGAATTTGGAGTACTTTTACAAAAATTGGATGATATTAAAAATCTTAAATGGAGAGATGAAGAGAAGCAAAATTTAGATGTTGAGAAGCAGCTAGAAGATTTTTTCAATCAAAGGCCCAACTACCTATGGGTTTTTGCGGCGAAGTTTACCGACGATCTACAGTTTGTTCGTCTAAAAAAAGCCATTCAAGCTTTGCCAGACCTTACGCAACTCTCAGATTGGTTGCAACAAAATGAATTTCACAAGCAAGCTAAAAAGTATTGGGATGCAGATAGACAAGTCTACTTGAGTCGGTGTCGCACTTTTACGAAAGAGAAAAAATTGAAAATACAATTGGATGAAAAACTAGATCATTTACTAAGAAAGTTGGAAGCAGCATATGAAAGCATCTAAAGCAGCAGTTATTGGCAGTGGATTTGGCGGACTCTCTTTAGCGATTCGCCTTCAGGCTCAGGGTTTTCAGACCAAAATTTTTGAAAAAAGAGATCTCCCTGGGGGGCGGGCTTATGTCTATAAAGACAATGGCTTTACCTTTGATGCTGGCCCCACGGTGATAACAGCGCCTCATTGTCTTGAGGAGTTATTTGAAACTTGTGGCAAAAAAATGTCTGACTATGTCGAATTGATGCCAGTGAGCCCTTTTTATCGACTGGTTTGGGAAGACGGTACCGTCTTTGATTATTCAAATGATTCAAAGTTACTTGAAGAGCAAATCAAAAAATTAAATCCTAGTGATTGGGAAGGCTACTGCAAATTTTTAGAATACAGCAAAGAAGTTTTTCATGAAGGTTACACAGAATTGGTTCATGAAGTTTTTCCTAATTTTTGGAGTATGATCAAGGTCTCTCCTCAACTTATGAAACTGCAAGCTTTTCGCTCTGTTTATTCTATGGTGAGCAAGTATGTGAAAGAAGAACACCTAAGGCAAGCTTTTAGCTTTCACTCCCTTTTGGTGGGAGGAAATCCTTTTGCGACCTCTTCGATCTATACATTGATTCATTACCTAGAAAGAAATTGGGGAGTGTATTTTCCAAAAGGAGGAACTGGGGCCTTAATTCAGGGAATGCTTCGCCTATTTGAAGAAATGGGTGGTGAAATTGTTTACAATTCAGAGGTTACGAAGATCTCTACAGAAAATTCAAAAGTAAAATCCATCACTCTTAAAAATAGGTATAAAGAGGATTTTGATTTAATCGCTAGCAATGCCGATGTAGCGCATACATATCTAGATTTGTTCAAAGACGAAAAGAAAGTTCGATCTACTCAAAAATGGGTTGAAAAAAGAGAGTATAGTATGTCTTTGTTTTTAATCTACTTCGGCACTAAGAAGCAGTATCCTGATATAGCTCATCATACGGTTTGTTTTGGCCCCAGGTACAAAGGCTTGCTTGATGATATTTTTAAGAACGGAAACCTTGCCGATGACTTTTCACTATATCTTCATCGACCCACTGCCTCTGACCCAGAGCTTGCCCCAGAGGGATGTGATGGTTTTTATGTTTTATCACCGGTGCCTCATATGGGCAAAAGTGATGTCGATTGGGAGCAAATGGGAGAAGTTTACTGTAACGAAATTCTCTCTTATTTAGAAGAGCACTATATGCCAGATTTAACTGAGAATCTTGTGACCAAAAGAATTTTTACTCCCTTTGATTTTAAGAATGAATTGAACGCCTACCATGGTTCGGCTTTTTCGATTGCTCCGATTCTTACACAGAGTGCTTACTTTCGTACGCAGAATAAAGATAAAGACATTCAAGGGATGTATTTTGTTGGTGCGGGTACGCATCCGGGTGCTGGAGTTCCAGGAGTGGTAAATTCTGCAAAGGCTACATTCTCTGTGATTCAAAAAGATTTTCCTGAGGTTGTGCCGCAGGAACGAGCGAAGAGTCTAAATGAGGAAGCTACAACTCGACCACCTGAAATACCATTATGAGCTCTAGCGAACTAAAACTTGCCAGCAAAAAGAAGATTCAAAAAGGCTCAAAAAGCTTTTCGCTTGCAGGAATGTTACTTCCACAAGAAAAAAGGGAGGATGCATTCTTGCTCTACAATTGGTGTCGATATTGTGATGATGAAATTGATGAATCACCCATTGATCAAGTTCCGCAGAGACTCATTTATTTAAAGCAGCAAACTCAAAGAGCCTTTCTAAATGAACCTGATATGGAACCCGCATTTGCAGCTCTATCTAGTGTATTTCATAAGTATTCTATTCCTGAGCACTATCCTCTGGAGCTTTTAGAGGGGATGCGAATGGATGTTGAGAAAGTAGAATATAAAACTTTGCAAGATCTTGAACTTTACTGCTACCGAGTTGCGGGTGTTGTTGGGCTCATGATGAGTCATATTATTGGTGTTTCACATGAAAAAGCTTTGCAGCATGCATGTGATATGGGGCTGGCAATGCAGTTGACCAATATTGCAAGAGATATCGGGTCTGATTATGAGAATCAAAGAATTTATCTGCCACAAACATGGCTTCAAGAAATGCAAATTCCTGAAGACGAGTTGATGAAAGAGACTCACCGGCAAAAGCTAGTCATTTTGGTTCAAAGGCTGTTAGAGCAGGCAGATCGTTATTATGAATCAGGTGATCAGGGTATCGTCTTTTTGCAGTGGCGTGTTGCCATTGCAATACAATCGGCAAGAAATATCTACTCTCAAATTGGTAAAATGCTTCTCAAAAAGGGTGCAAAGGCTTGGGATCAAAGACAATTTACTTCTAAGCGAATGAAAATCTTCTTGGTAGTAAAAAGTGCTATTCAGGTTTTTATCATCAAGGCTTTTGCACGAAAATGGTCACCTATAAGCATTCAAAAAATACAGAGGTATTCATAGATGTTTCCTGCCGTAGAATTTCAAAATTTTTTAATTACCAGTCTTGGTCTCTATGCCATGATTGTTTTTCGCTACTTTATTATCTGTGGGATCTTTTACTATCTTTTGTGGATGCGAAAGAACAATTTTTTAAAACTACAAAAGGATCGTCCAGATCCGAAAATTGTTCGTAGCGAAATTCGATGGTCTTTAATCACCTCAGTTCTTTTTACTCTACCTGGAGCCTACATGATCGAGGCTTTTAAAGTGGGTGGTACCCAGATCTATTTGGATCCTGCAAAGTATGGTTATTTCTATCTCATGGCTAGTGTATTTCTCTTTATGTTTATTCATGACACTTATTTCTATTGGACTCATGTTTGGATGCACAAAAACCCTAAACGCTTTCGCCTTCTGCATAAAGTGCATCATCAGTCTCTTAATCCTACTCCTTGGGCGGCATTTTCATTTCATCCCTATGAGGGACTGATAGAAGCAATCATTATACCTCTTCTGGTTTTCGTGATGCCAATTCATATTGGTGTACTTGCTTTTTTGCTTTTAGCGATGACTTTTTTTAGCGTCGTCAATCATAGTGGTTTTGAGATTTATCCAAAATCTTGGATGCGCTCTATTTGGGGTCGGTGGATGATCAGTCCGACACATCACAATTTGCATCATAAAAAATTTGACTGCAATTATGCGCTTTATTTTCGATTTTGGGACAAATGGATGGGAACAGACCTTATGCCCGATTTAGACGACGATACATCAGATACTTCAACAAAAGGCCGAAAAATAAAGAATAAGCCGCAAGTCCTAGAACCCACTTTATAGAGACTTCGGTATCAAATACAGTCGTCCATAAAAGTTCGGCGTAGAGTCTTGTTGGTAAATAGGGCGATATGTCTTGAACTAATTCTGGTAATGCATTGGGGGGGAGCCATAAACCTCCTGCAAAAGATAAACTCAAGTACAAAAGATTGGTAACAGGTAGAGCAGAGCTTGCTTTTACAAGGTATCCTATACATAGAGCCATCAAGCAAAAGGGAAGTGAACCCAAAACCAAAGTCATAAAAAGTTTCAAAGATTGAGTAAGGTTTAAATCGGCAGGAGAACTTGAGTGGACTGATAAATAAACGATTAGAGCAGCTAAAAGGGCAAAGAGCAGAGCGCCTATACTACGGGCAAGATTTAAGGTAAAATTCGATATGGGAAGAGTGCGTAAATACTCACTCCATTTACTTGCCAGGTCTCGGCTTGTACTGACTCCAAAGTCTAAAAAACAAACGCTTAAAACTGAAAAACCGGCAAAACCAGCAAGAAGTCCATGAGCAGCTTCAGCTGTTTTAGCATGTGGTTGAGCAAAGAAAATATAAAACAAACTGGGAAAAATGAGTGTACTGAGTACATAAGCTGGTTGTCGAAACAAAGTCTTTAAGTACATTTGAAAATGCAGAAAAAATAATTTCATTGTTCTTTCTCCAGCAACTTTAAAAAAGCCTCTTCAAGACGAATATTGTGAACTTCGAGATTATGAAAGTCCACTTTCTTTTCTACCAATTCGCGAATGACCTTATCGGTATTTTGGGTGACCAATTTGTGGTTTTCTCCTTGGCTAATAAAATCATATTCTTTGAGTTTAGCAATATCAGAAGCTTGAAAACTTATCTTTGAAAAGCCAAGTTCACGTTTGATTTCACTTGCTGTGCCTTCTTTGAGTACCTTTCCTTTATGAAGAACCAAGATTCGATCTGCAATTTCTTCTGCTTCGTCCAAATAGTGAGTACTTAAGAGAATACTTTTTCCTTGTTTGGTTTTTCGTTGCAGTACCCTCCAAAGTTTTTGCCTTACATCAACGTCAAGTCCAACCGTAGGCTCATCTAAAAGCACCAAATCAGTGTTTCCAATAAAAGCACAAGCCAGACCAAGACATCGTTTTTGGCCTCCACTCAAAATAGAAATTGGTTTATTTAGAAATGTTTCGAGACAAAAATCATCTATGATTTCTTCTCGATTCAAAGGAGATGTATAGTGCTTAGCTACAAAATCTAAAATTTCAGAAACACTTGCTGATGGAGGAAAATCACTCTCTTGGGGAGTACAGGAGATTTTTAAAGGTATAAATTTCTCATGGTTAAAAAAATAAATTTTTCCGCTATCGGCTTTTTTCAAGCCCATAATGCATGAAAAAGTCGTCGACTTACCAGCTCCATTGGGGCCGAGAAGGGCAATGAGTTCGCCAGGTTTAACATGAAAACTTAAACCCTCTAGACATTGGGTATCTCCATAAGCTTTATAAAGATTTTGAACTTCAAGAAAGTACTGCAAAGTATCCTCATTCAACAGCAAGCCACAATGTAAAGCTTTTCAAAGTGGGGTCTTTCGATATTGTATTCCTTTCTAAAGTACTTTGTACAGTAGTGTTCGTTCAAATTCTTTTTTAAGCTTCTTAATGGGGAAATCAAAGTATTTATAAGTCTGAGGGGGGATTTATAAAAACATTTATATGCATATTTTTGCTGTTTAGCTTGTCCTTACAGGCTGCACAGCACATAAAGTTAAATGCAAGAGATTCAAAGGGGCAGAGTCTTCAAATTCACTACACTTACGATGTGCCATTAGAGTATCGAGAAAGACTTGCACCTGAAATATTGCATGAACTAAGACAATTTAACTCTCCGATTCGAATTTTTGTAAATGACATTGACGATCCCAATCCAAAGAGACTTTATGAGCAACTTCTTGCCGAAAAAATTTCTGTAGAGATAGTACACATTCCTCAAGAGCTTATTACAGAATATCGTGGAAAAAAAACCGAATATTACGATCGAACGGAACGGCATCTCAAAGTAAAGCTAAATCAGAGCTCTTCGAATACTGGTAGCAATTTATTTTTAGGCAGCATGGTTTCAGCAAGTGCATCAGGAACAGGAGCCTTTTCTTGGATCTATACAGCTTCGGTAGAGCCAAGCATTGCTTTGGCCTTGGTAGGCTTTACCGCAATAGTTAATTTCTATCATACGGCAGGGATTGATTACTTTGATCGATTTTTTGCCTATCGACGATTGGGGGATGGTGCATATAAAAGGGTGAGCTACCTCACGGAGGTAGGTAGAAGGACTTTACTGAGTTTGGCCTATGCTGAAGCCTTTCGATTTATCAGCGGACCTATTGGTCAATCGAGTTCGGCAATGACTTTAACTGGACAAGCTGAAATTTTCTCTCATGTAGGCGCTGTAGGTTTAGGTGGGGCAATACTGGGATCAGTACGCAATCGCATTACAGGTTCTGATCGAGTCTTTTCTCGCTGGCTAAACTTTGATAGTTTTTTGTTGCTGATGCCTTTAAATATTATGGACCTTTCGGGAATTTATTTTCATATGTGGGACATAGGCTTTTATGAATTAAAAGCATCCACTTTGGCGATTTTGACCGGCTATACAGGAATGGCACTCGCACTACAAAAATCGAAATCACTTGTAAAAGCTTTGCGTAATCTTTCGCACTGGCAAGAGAGGATGTTTCAACAGAGTCTCAAAAGACAGGTTCGATTGTTTAACCAAAGTCACAAGAGAGGCAAGTGCGGCTTGTTATTTTAAGTAAAATATCTTTAGTACAGATAGGGAATCTCCTATAATTTTTCAAAAGGAGTTTCCGTGCGAAAAACTTGGATCCTAATTCTTATCATTCTAAATCTCAACACTCTATCTTGTAGTCTTTTATTTCATTTTCCTGACAAAATGGAAACCACTCGATGGGAAGATTTTCCTGTTCAGGGGCATGGTTTTAAAGACAAAGTAAAGATTTACTGGAACGAGAATGCGATTCCTTTTGTTTGGGCAGAAAATGAAAAGGATGCTGCTTATGCATTGGGCTTGGTGCATGCACATTTGCGCTGGGGGCAGATCGAACTATTTCGTAGTTTGTCCCAAGCACGTCTTGCTGAAAGTTTCGGTCCCATTGCAAAAGACTTAGATCACTCATTACGGATTTTAAACGTAGGGAAAAAAGTTCCTGAGATTTATGAAAAAATGCCGGCCGATTCTAAGCAATGGCTTGAGGATTTTGTACGCGGACTCAATGCCTATATCGAAAAAAGTGAAAAATTACCTCATGAATTGCAAATTATGGGAAAAAAGAAGCAAACATTCACTGCTTTAGAGGTTTTACAAATCAGTCGTTTTGTTTCGGCAGACCTTTCACTGTTCACCTATTTTAATTTTTTGCGATATAAAGATAAAAAAGGTTTTAAAAAAGTGTGGCAAGTATTTTCAAAATATGCCAATCCAGAAACATCTTCTTTTGAGTCAGAACTTGATCTGTCAAAAATATTCCTTGAAACATCTAAAAGTGGTAGTAATTCTTTTGTTCTCTCTAAAGAGAAGTCTTTATCAGGGGCTCCGGTCATAGCCAATGATCCACATCTTGGAATTCAAGCGCCTAATATTTGGTTGATTGCTGGTGTTAGAACGCCAAACTTTAAAACAGTGGGTTTGATGGTTCCTGGCATTCCGGTTTGGGGGGTTGGTAGAAACGAGAAACTTTCCTGGGGCGGTACAAATTTACGCTCGATGAGTAGTCATATGTATCGGGTAAGAGAAGAGCAGATTGAAGAAGGTCGTGAAGAAGAGATTCAAGTTCGCTGGTGGTTTGATTCAAAAGAAAAAATTCGAAAGACAAAATTTGGTCCACTTTTCAGTGATATTCCCATTTTTGAAAGCAAAGAAAACTTGGCTTGGTCTTGGCTTGGTCATCAGTACTCTGATGAATACACAGCTTTGTACCGAGCAAATCGTGCTAAAAATTGGCAGGATTTTCGTAAGTCATTTGTTTCATTTTATGTAGGTGGACAAAATATTCTGTTTGCTGATGATCAGGGAAACATCGGGCAGTTGCTTGCAATGGCTTTGCCAGTGGTAAAAAACAGCGCAAAAATGGCGGATGTATTTAAAGACACTGACAATCCTATTACAGAGTTAATTCGTTCGACGGATTTGCCCTATGCAATCAATCCCAAAAAAGGCTATATAGTTTCAGCGAACAATCGACCTACTTTTTATAAATATCCTCTTGCCTATGGATATGCTAATGATGAGCGATTTTTGCGTTTGAGTTCGCTGATAGAGTCTAAAGAAAAAATCAATAAACAAGATGTAATGCAATTTCAACTTGATATAACAGTAGATCGATCGAGACTATTGATTAAAAAGTTTGCTCACTTT
>CAZZCP010000005.1:49665-60122 GCA_964653235.1 uncultured Pseudobdellovibrionaceae bacterium
CTGGTCTAAGAATGCCAAGGAGCATTGGCAAGAACTTCAAAAGTGGCAGGGCAACTACCAAAAAAAATTGAAAAGTCCCTTGGTTTTTGAGTGGATTTCACAAAGAGTATTAGAACTTTTAGTAGAAAAAGATTTTCAAGATAAAGAACTTCAAAAGTTATTGGTCGATGGAAACTTTGCGCAAAATTATCTTCTCGATCTATTTGAAGAAAAAGACTCAAAAGAGATTCAAAATGCTTTGCAGATTGCCTTTCAGGATCTACCACCAATAAATAAAACTCCAAATTGGGGTGAGTTGCATCAACAAAGGTTTGGTCACCCCTTTCAAATGATTCCAATCATAGGGAGTCGTTTTCGAATTGCCACGTATCCGGTAGATGGTGGTTCAAGAACACTTTATAAAACAGCACATCGCAAAATCGAGCCTTATAAAGATGACCCGATTCCTGTGAGCTATGGTGCAAATTCAAGACATATTAGTTTTATGGATGATATCGATGAGAATTATTTCGTGCTCCTTGGAGGTCAAGATGGTTGGTTGTTCAATCAAAATATTTCAGATCAACTGGAGCTCTGGAAGAAAGGCGAATATATAAGAACTCCTCTCAGCCAAGCGGGTCTTGATAAAAGCTTTAAAAGAGTGATGAGCTTAGAGTAGGGCGTATTAAAGCCTTCATAAATATGCAAATTTAGTTGTATGCTTTTTATTGGAAACTGCTTGAGTGATAAGTTATTTTAATGCAAATACTAGGGGCAAAAGCACCTAAGCTTTACTTGAATGTAAAGTATCTAGATAGCGAGGATCAATGAAAGTCTTTTTACTACGTCATGCGATTGCCGAAGATCGTGAGCTATACAATACCGACTCTGAAAGACCTCTTACGGATGAGGGGCGAAAAAAATTAAGAGCCCTTTTAAAGTACTATCGTAAAAGTTTAAAAACTGTTGATAAAGTCATTTCGAGTCCATATTTACGAGCAAGTCAGACTGCAGATGAAGTATCTCGTTTATTAAACCTAGAGTATCATATTGATCCAAGATTGGTTCCCGATTTTTCTGTTCAAGAGAGTTTTTCATCCTTAGAAGAACTTGTTAGAATGCAGGCTGTACTTTTTGTTGGTCACGAGCCCCATCTATCAAGCTTTGCTTGTTACTGCTTAACAGGCGGGACGAATGCATTTTTACAGCTTAAAAAAGCCGGGCTATTGGAGCTTGAGTTTGGCATTCAACTTAAGCCTGGAGCAGCTCAGCTCTTACATCTCTCGGCACCTCGTCACCATTTATGAATGTACGAATTGAAGCTATGTTAAAAATTACCGACTATTATCCTGCCATATGGGACTTATTTTGTGATCATGGCAAGATAGGTTACCACTTCTATCTTCACAAGCGTGGAATTCAATACCACTTTGTCGATCATCTAGCCCACATCATCGATCATTTGCAAAAAAAATGGTATTTTAAAGATCTTCCTTTTCATTTTCATCATGCAAAAGTAGAAGACTTACAAATCGATAATCCTGAAGAGCTTTTAATTTTTGCTGGAGTTGGTGCTGATAAGATTTTGAATTGCATTGATAAAATGACTTTTAAAAGTAAGCAAAAGATGCTTCTTTGTGCCAATAAAGACAATGATTTGATCGAAAAATTCATTCAAAATAAAAGACTTATTGCCTATGATTCTGTTCTAGAGTCGGGTTGGCAAAGGCAAGTCTATTATGTCGAGGTATAGATGAAAACAATGGTTCTTACGGGTGCAGGTATTTCTCAGGAGTCAGGACTCAAAACCTTTCGCGATGAAGGTGGGCTTTGGGAAGGACACCGAGTTGAAGAAGTGGCAAGTCCAGAAGCATTTCGTGACAATCCAGAACTGGTGTATCGCTTTTATAATCTTAGACGAGCACAGCTCAAAGACGTGAAGCCGAATAAAGCTCATATGGCGCTCGCTGAATACGAAAAGACAAACTCTAATTTTCTTCTCGTTACTCAAAACGTTGACGATCTTCACGAGAAAGCTGGAAGCCGAAATATTCTTCATATGCATGGGCAACTCAATCGAGTGCGTACACGTAGAGGTAGCAAGTCCTATGAGTGGACTCATGATCTTGATATAGACTCTCGAATTGAGGCAGAGCCTGGTGAAATTCTTCGTCCAGATATAGTTTGGTTTGGAGAAATACCGAAATATATGGAAGAGGTTCAAGAGTTTTTAAAAGATTGTGAGCTGTTTGTGTCGATTGGTACTTCAGGGTCTGTTTATCCAGCAGCTGCATTTGTTGAATGGGCGCCTAAATCATGTCGCAAAGTTGAGCTCAATTTGCAAGAGAGTCAAGTATCTCACTTTTTTGATGAAAATTACTTTGGGAAAGCGAGTGAAATTGTTGTAAGCTTTTTTGCAAACTTATGAAATTTTATCTTTTTTTCTTTTTTCTTCCTACTTTTACTCAAGCCTCTTGGGAGAGAATCTATAAAGACAAGAGGCCGGCGATTCCTATGATTTTTAGCTCAGCGAGCACCTGCTCTGGAGCATTGATTCGAGAAGATCGTGTTTTAACGGCTGCTCACTGTGTTGATAAGTTAAGAGAAGTAAATCTTTTGTGGCCCGAAGAGAAGAGGGCCTACATTTCTGCAGAAGTGATCGCAATGGATCAAGAGATTGATTTGGCTCTTCTTAAAATTCCTCCTCAAAGCTCTAGAAAGCCTATTGAAGTATTGAGCAAAGATCAAAAATTAGAGGAAGGCCAAGAAATCGCAACAGTGGGTCACCCTGTCACACCAGCTCTACACAAAAATCCTTTTGTGAATTTAGATTTTAGCTACCTCATTTCAAAAGGCGTAATTTCTAAAATCAATAAAAAAAATCTAGTTGTTGATAGTTCGGTAAGTCCTGGAAACTCCGGAGGTCCCGTTTTCAATTCAGAGGGCCAATTGATTGGAGTGGTATCAGCCAAGAGAGTGGATCCGTTTTCGGGTGATATAGCTGTAATAATCAATCACGAAACTGTGAATGAATTTTTGCAGAGCAATCAAAAAAGCAATTACCCTCTGTCGACCTGGAAGGCTAAAGATTCCATTCAAATTGAGAGTGAAATTTCCTATCACTCTATTCTTGATGAATTTCAAGATGTCAATGCAGGGGTATTTAGTTTGCATTGGAGCACTCTTTGGAATGATCGAATTTCTCTTGATATCGGTTCTTCTCTATTTCATGAAGAACTTGATTATCAGAGATTTTCTTTGGGTTATCAATTTCAAATTCTTTTCGCCAATCAAAGTGCCCTTATGTTGACACCAATTTATAGTTATCATGACTATCAGATAGACACCAGATCAGGAAAGTTTGAAGAGCATGCCCATGGTTTGGGTTTACAAATGCAGTGGTTGCCTCTTCCGATTCGTGTATCGATTTATGCTTTTGAGTTAGATCTAGAAACATCGTATATTTTGGCTTTGAATCTTTTTTTGCTCAGATAAGCCATTCAAAGGCTTTTGAAAATTTATATCGGGCGGCATTCTTTAAGATTTTGCCATGAGACATAATGATAGTCTCAAAATCGAGAGAATATATTTTGTAGATGGATCTCTGAAAAACTTTTTTATCTTTTATCCCGGCTCGAAACAATTTAGAGCAGCCCAATTTTTTGTAAGTACCCAAATAGCTTAGCATGAGCCTTTCCCAAAGACTCGTCTGGTGATGAAAGTTCATTACAAGATCAGTGACTATTAAAGTTTTAGACTCTTTGTGAAAAAAAATAGTTTCATGCGCCCTTGTACCTTTAAGTAAATAGATCTCAAGTTCTTCTTGCCAAGATGGCTTTAAGTCTTCTGAAAAGTAAAAATCTACTTTTAACTGGGGCTGTTTTTTCTCGATATGGGGAGGTGCATAAACAATAGGTTTGGGCTCGATATTGGTCCATTCATTGATGTGCAAGTGGTGAAACAAATTGGGTGAGACAAGATAAGCGATCTCTCCTAACTTTTTGAGTTCTTGAAGCAATAGTTCGTTCATTGAAATCGGTGAGTGCAACAAGAGTTTACCATCTTTGAGTCGAACGACAGTCATTCTCTTGCCGATGTGGAGCCCTAGAAGTGAGAATTCTTCTTCTGCTACCCAGATGCAATCTGATATTTGTTCAAGCATTATTCATATTTAGCTGAATCAATCGGCAAGTTCAATTCTTTCGAGTAGATCTTTGACCATTTTTTGCTTTTGCTTTTCATTTAAAAGCACAAAAGAATCGCTTTGCAAAGTTTCATGTGAAAGCACCAGATCCACTTTTAAATCGCGAATATGATGTAGGGCAGCTTTCATACCAGCTAAGCTTTGATCTGGATGTATTTCCCAACGATTTTCAAAGAAAAACAGAGAGCTTCCGGTAAATAGCAGTGCCTGCTCGTCGTGAACAATGTAATACCAGTTTTTGGTTGCTGCCGGGCTATTTAAAGAGAAGTAACGAATTCGTGGTTCATAGGTCTTTAAATCTTCAAAACTCTCTATTCTAAGTTTTGGGTTTGCTTCAATCAATGAAGGAGTGATTGGATCTAGAATAGCGGAGGCCCCAAATAGGCTAAAGAGCCTGCTGCAGCTATCATAAATTTGTTTTTCATTGTTGAGAAGCTGTTTGGCCACTCCCCCGATGGAATAGAAAAAATCTTTCAACTGTTCTGATTGGTCTAAAGAATAAAACAAGTAGTTGCCATAATTTCTTTGCAAAATATAGGCAAAACGCTCTTGTTTTGAGTTTGATTCTCGAAGCATGTAAAGACGTGGGGCAATTTTCACCATATCTTTAGATAAGTAAGATTTTTCTTTTTGCGAAAAGAATATCTTTTGCCACCAACTCATTGCTACACATTGCCTGAAAGGACTCAAAAAAGCGAATGAATTTATCTATGCATAGGTTTTTGTTCTCTAGTACTAGCCAAGCATCTGATACATAAGTAGACTTCTGGTCAATGAGTACAATTCGCATAAACAACTAGAATCATAGGCTTAGGTACTATAGATTTTACCTATATATAAATTTATATTATCAGTTTTTATTATGAAGAAAATAGCTGTAATTTAAATACAACAAAGGAGTTTACATGTTTGAAAATAAAGAAGGTCAGAAAGTTCCACAAGTTACATTCAAAACCCGTCAAAATGATGAATGGTTTGATTTGACAACAGATCAAATTTTTAAAGGAAAAAAAGTAGTGTTTTTTGCTTTGCCTGGAGCCTTTACCCCAACTTGCAGTTCCACTCATCTTCCGCGCTATGAGGAGCTATTTGAAGAGTTTCAAAAAAATGGCGTCGATGATATTTATTGCCTATCGGTAAATGATACTTTCGTAATGAATGCTTGGGCCAAAGATCAAGGTGCTAAGCATGTAAAGATGATTCCCGATGGCAATGCAGAGTTTTCTGAAAAATTAGGATTTGCTAGTGATAAAGAAAATCTAGGTTTTGGCAAAAGATCTTGGCGCTATTCGATGTTGGTGAATGATGGAGTGATCGAAAAAATGTTTATCGAGCCAGTGAAAGATGGTGATCCATTTGAAGTCTCTGATGCAGATACAATGTTAAAGTACATCAATCCCGAAGCCAAAAGCCAAGAGGCGATTACCATCTTCACCAAAGAAGGCTGCCCTCATTGTGCGAGAGCCAAGAAATTACTAGATGAAAAAGGCTTAAAATACGAAGAAGTTGTACTGGGAGGCGGTATTAGTTATAGCACCATCCATGCAGTATCGGGCAATTCAACGACGCCGCAGGTTTTTATTGGTGGCAAGCTAGTCGGCAGTGCTGACGACTTAGAAAAGCATTTGGCTTAAGTGAAAGGGGCATACAATGCGAAAAGTAGAAGTGGCAATTATTGGAGCAGGAACTGCGGGTCTATCCGCTCGCAGCCAAGTGGCAAAATTCACTGACAACTATGTGGTGATTGATGATGGGCCGCTCGGAACAACTTGCGCGCGTGTTGGTTGTATGCCCTCTAAAGTTTTGATTCAAATAGCAAATGATTTTCATAGACGTAAGAACTTTGAAATGATGGGTATATCGGGTGCAGAGACTTTGAGCCTTGATCCTGAAAAAGCAATGAACTATGTACGTTCTCTTCGAGACCGTTTTGTTCGTGGTGTCTTTAAAGGTATGGAGTCTTGGCAACAGACGCATTTGATTCGCCAAAGATCTGTCTTTTTGGATGCGCATACATTGCAGGCTGGAGATGAGATAATCGAGGCAAAGAAGATTATCATCGCTACAGGTTCAAGCCCGGTGATTCCGGGGCCTTGGCGTCAATACTCTGAATTTTTGGTCGACACCAATCAATTTTTTGAACTCGAGAAATTGCCAAAAAGAGTGGGTGTAATTGGCTTGGGAGTCATTGGTATAGAGTTAGGCCAAGCCTTAAACCGAATGGGTCTTGATGTTGTCGGCATCACTTTAGATAAAGCTATAGGCGGTATCACCGACCCTGAGCTGCAAGACTATATTGCGCAAAAAATGCAAGAAGAGATGCCCATATCTTTTGAAGGTGCTGAATTCGTCAAGAAAACCGAAACTGGTGTTGTGGTTCGCTCGGGCGGTCAAGAGTGGGAGTTTGACAAAGTATTGGTTGCAATAGGCAGAGCCCCCAATGTCAAAAATTTGGGTTTAGAGAATCTCAATATCGAATTGGATGCCAAAGGCCAGCCATTATTTGATGCTTCTACCTACAAACTTGTAGGACAAAATCATATTTATTTTGTGGGAGATGTGAACGCAGATCGGCCCATTTTGCACGAGGCTGCTGATGAGGGCAGAATTGTTGGCTACAATAGTATGCAAGATAAAGATGAATGCTTTCAAAGAAGAACTTTAATTGGTGTGACTTTTTCTGATCCGAATATTGCTTTTGTCGGTAAGAGACACAAAGAACTTATCGATGAGGCAGTTGACTTTGTAACTGGCAAAGTCAGTTTTGAAGGACAAGGGCGGGCGATTGTAAAGGCCAAAGAAATTGGACAATTGCATGTCTATGTTAAAACGGATGATGGACAAATTTTAGGTGCTGAGCTTTTTGCTCCTGAAGGTGAACATCTGGCCCATCTGATTGCCTGGGCTATTGAAACCAAACAAAATATCCATCGGGCCTTAAGTATGCCCTTTTATCACCCTGTCGTCGAAGAGGGCTTGCGTACAGCCTTTCGAGATGCTGCAAGGCAGATTCGCTGCACGAATCCTCCGCTTGAAGTTCTTAGATGCCAAGATATGATTGTAGGAAATACACCTGACTATTTAAGCCAGTGACAGTATTGATTTATAGCTCTTTTTTGATAAACTGTTTTGCCAAGCAAAGAAGGTAAACCATTGTATGCAAAGACGAAGAGCTATCTTGCTCTTGAAAACTTACTGAAAGAAAGAATTCTCTATTTAGATGGTGCCATGGGCACGATGATTCAGACTTATTCTCTTGAAGAATCTGATTTTCGTAACGAAGCTCTAAAAGATCACCCCATCGACCTCAAAGGCAATAATGATCTACTGAATGTCACCAAACCGAATGTGATCTATGAAATACACAAAAAATACTTAGAAGCTGGTGCCGATATTGTTTCTACCAATACTTTTTCTGGAACCCAACTTGCGCAAGCCGAGTATCAGCTCGAAGCTTGGGTAGACCCAATTAACCAAAAAGCGGTGGAGCTGGCAAAAAAAGCATGCAATGAGATAGATCGTCCCTGCTTTGTAGCAGGAAGTATTGGCCCTACCAATCGAACAGCATCTATGTCACCAGATGTGAATGATCCTGCCTATCGTGCGATTAGCTTTCAAGAGTTGAAAAGCAACTACTATCGCCAGGCAAAAGTAATGCTTGAGGCTGGGGCCGATTTGCTAATAGCTGAAACCAGTTTTGACACTTTGAATTTAAAAGCAGCAGTCTATGCTTTTTTTGAATTGCAAGAAGAGAGGCAAGAGCTTTTTCCGGTGATTCTTTCGGCAACTATAACGGATGCATCAGGAAGAACTTTATCAGGTCAAACGATCGAAGCTTTTTTTGATTCCATTGAACATGCTAAGGCTTTAGCTGTAGGTATCAATTGTGCCCTTGGGGCAAAAGATATGAAACCCTATATGGCATCGCTTGCAAAGATTGCCAACGTTTTTGTAAGTTGCTATCCCAATGCAGGTTTACCCAACCCATTGAGTGATACTGGCTATGATGAAACCCCTGATCAGACCTCTTCTGCCTTAGAAGAGTTTGCTAATGAGTCTTTTTTAAATCTTGTTGGTGGCTGTTGTGGAACAACTCCTGAACATATCAAGGCGATTATTGATAAAACCAAAGATAAAAAGCCAAGAATAATTCCCCCAGAAAACCAAAAAACAAGATGGTCTGGTCTTGAATCACTAGTAATTGACCCAGATAACAAAAGCTTTATCAGCATTGGAGAGAGAACCAATGTGACTGGATCACCAAAATTTCGTAAGTTGATCCAAGCTCAAGATTATGAAGCTGCAGTCCAGGTTGCCAAACAACAAGTCGAAAACGGTGCCAATATCATTGATGTCAATTTTGATGACGGAATGATTGATGGTGAAAAAGCCATGATCCACTTTTTAAATCTGATTGCCTCTGAACCTGATATTGCTCGTGTACCGATTATGATCGATAGTTCGAAATGGTCGATTTTAAAAGCGGGCCTAGAGTGTGTGCAGGGAAAAGCCATTGTCAATTCTATCAGTTTAAAAGAGGGTGAAGAAGAGTTCTTAAGACAGGCCCGAGAAGTGCAAATGTATGGGGCCGCAGTCGTTGTGATGGCATTTGATGAAAAGGGCCAGGCAGCTACCAAAAATGAGAAAGTTCGAATTTGTAAAAGAGCTTATAAACTTCTTAGAGAAAAACTCGATTTTAAAGCTCAAGATATTATTTTTGATCCCAACATATTAACGGTCGCAACGGGCATGAAAGAGCACGACAATTATGCGGTCGATTTTATTGAAGCGGTTCGCGAAATCAAGAGAGAGTGCCCAGGTGTTTTAACTAGTGGTGGAGTTAGTAATATCTCCTTTTCTTTTCGTGGTAATAATAAAGTTCGTGAGGCCATGCATTCAGCTTTTCTCTACCATGCAATTCAAGCTGGTCTCGATATGGGAATCGTCAATGCCGGCATGCTTGAAGTCTATGAAGAGATCGAACCCAAGCTTTTAGAGTATGTTGAAGATGTGCTTCTCAACCGCCGTGAAGACGCGACTGAGCGACTTATCGACTATGCAGAGCAGTTTAAAGGCCAAAAGACAGCACAGGCTAAGAACGATCTGACTTGGAGAAAAAAAGATCTCAAAGAGAGAATCGTTTACTCTCTAGTCAAAGGCATTCCCGATTTTATCATCGAAGACACCGAACAAGCACGTGTCGAGCTCAAAGCACCTTTGCAGGTCATTGAAGGTCCACTCATGGATGGAATGAAAGAGGTAGGAGAGCTCTTTGGTGCTGGAAAGATGTTTTTACCGCAAGTGGTAAAAAGTGCACGAGTGATGAAAAAGGCTGTCGCCTATTTAGAGCCCTTTATGGATGCCGCTTCTAAAAAACAGGCCAATAAAGAAAAGCGGGGTAAATTTTTGATCGCGACCGTTAAGGGAGATGTGCATGACATTGGAAAAAATATTGTCGGTGTGGTTCTTGCCTGTAATGGCTACGAAGTGATCGATATGGGTGTGATGGTCTCTTGTGATGCGATTCTAAAAAAAGCGAGAGAAGAAAAAGTCGATTTTATTGGCTTGAGTGGTTTGATAACCCCTTCTTTAGAAGAAATGATTTACAACGCCAAAGAGATGCAAAAGCAAGCTTTTCAAGTTCCGCTTTTGATTGGCGGGGCAACGACCAGTAAGCTTCATACTGCCGTTAAAATTGATCCTCATTATGAAAAAGCGGTAGTACATATTTCAGATGCCTCTTTGGTGGTACAGGCTTGCAATCAGTTACTGAGCCCTGATACTAAAGAAGAATATCTCAAAGCCGTAAAAGCCAAAAGCCTTGAGATGCGCGACAATCACTTGAGAAGTAAATCTGAAAAAGTGAAGTTGGTAGATTTTCAACAAGCCAAAAAGAACAAAAAACAAATTGATTGGTCGAAATACTCCATTCCGAAGCCTGAATTTACCGGGGTTCAAGTCTTTGATGACTTTGATTTAAAAGAAGTGGCAAAATTCATCGATTGGTCGCCCTTCTTTTGGACTTGGGAGCTCAAGGGCTTTTATCCCAAAATTTTAGAGAGCGAAAAATATGGCAAAGAAGCCAAAGAGCTGTTTGCGGATGCGCAAAAAATGTTAACACAGATCACCGAAAAAAAATCCATACGGCCCAAAGCTCTTCTCGGTTTCTTTCCTGCGCAATCCAATGGCGAAGATATTGTGCTTACCGAAGAGAATACAATTATCCCTTGTTTGCGCCAGCAAAGCGAAAAGACCAAGGCGGGCACGCAGCATT
>CAZZCP010000006.1:0-10652 GCA_964653235.1 uncultured Pseudobdellovibrionaceae bacterium
GATCTCGTTGAAGAAGAACTAAGACAAAGACGTTTGGGTCAGTTGGTTCGCCTTGAGTGCAGTAGAAGATCTGAAAAATCGATGTTAAATCTTTTGCGCAATGAACTCAATTTAGATACCTCTGATGTCTATGAGGTTAAAACACATTTTCATCACCATATTTTAGATGAAATTGCCAATCTGCCAATACCTAGGCTGCACTGGAAGAAATGGACTCCAATCACACCTCCTAGACGCATTGAGGATGAAAAAGGAAATCTATTAGATCTCATTCGTGAACAAGACATACTGGTTCACCACCCCTTTGATAGCTTTACTGGCTCTGTTGAGAGAATGATTCGCGATGCAGTAAAAGACCCAAATGTATTGGCAATAAAGATTACTCTCTACCGTGCAGGTGATGACTCTCCCTTAATACCTCTTTTGATTCGCGCTGCTGAAGTCGGTAAGCAAGTGGTGGTGGTTTTAGAGCTAAAGGCTCGCTTTGATGAAGAAAGAAATTTGCATTGGTCAGAGGTTTTAGAAAAAGCGGGAGTTCATGTGGTTTATGGAGTTGTTGGCCTGAAGACACACTCCAAAAGCTTATTGGTGATTCGCCGTGAAGAGAATAAGTATCGTTTTTATGGACATATCGGAACAGGAAACTACCATGCAGGAACTGCCAAACTTTATACAGATGTTGGCTTGTTTACTGCCAATGAGAAAGTGACCTCTGAGATGATTGAAATATTCAATTATCTTACAGGTCTATCTTTAAAGAAAAACTACAATTCTTTTTTAGTATCACCAGTCAATATGCGATCTACTTTTGAAGCTTTAATCGAAGATGAGATCGAGAATCACAAAGCCGGAAAAGCATCTGGAATCATTGCCAAAATGAATTCTCTTGAAGATCGAAAAATAATAGATTGTCTGTACCGAGCATCACAACTCGGTGTAACAAGTGATTTGATTGTTCGAGGATTTTGTTGTTTGATTCCGCAAACCAAAGGAATGAGTGAAAACATTAAAGTAAAATCTGTAATTGGGCGCTTTTTAGAACACTCTCGCATCTATTATTTTAGAGCCGGTACAGAGAATCCCATCGACGGAAAGTTTTATATTGGCTCGGCAGATTGGATGAATCGAAACTTGAATCGCCGAGTCGAAACCATTGTCCCCATTCTTGATAAGAAAGTAAAAAAAGATCTCTATTATTTGTTAGAAAAGTATTTGCAAGATGAGTTTCAAAGTTGGGAGCTTCAAGCAGATGGATCTTACAAAGTTTTGAGAAAAGAAAATCAAGACATCCGTGATGGTGTACAGCAAATCTTAATGAAAGAAGCTAAAAATCATCTACAAAACAACAAATAAAATCTTGACCCCATAGCCTTCAGGTTTTTTGATACTAAGACATTGCGGGGGAAAATTGTTTCACACAGAAACTCTAGCTCATATGCAAAAACCTATTTCTAGTTCATACAAATTAGCGACGGTTGATTTGGGTACCAACTCCATTCGTTTTGATATTTATCTGATTGAAAAAGGACAGCCTCCACGTCGTATTTATAGAAAAAAAGAAATGGTGCGATTGGGTGAAGAAGTCTTTCGAACTGGTTTTCTGTGTGAAAAGGCAAGCCAAAGAACCTTAGCGCAATTGGAAGAATTTGCCAGTCTTTGCAGGCTACTGGAAGTCAATCAAAGCATTGCTTTTGCTACATCTGCATTGAGAACTGCCAAAGATTCGGCAAGATTTGTAGAACAAGCCAAAAAATCGACTGGTTTTGAGATAAAAGTGATCTCAGGCAAAAGAGAAAGTGAGCTGATTGCCAAAGCAATATTGGCTCGAGACAACATCCCCCATGATTGTGTCTTTATCGACATAGGTGGCGGCTCTACCGAAATGACCCATGTACAAAATGGCAAAATCAAAATTCAAGATAGTTTCCCATTGGGTGCTATTCGTTTAGAGCAGATGTTCTTTGAAAACTATGACAACAAAAAAGAACGCATTAATGGCGTTTTGCAAATGCAAGCCTATGTACGAAAACTGATTCAAGAAGACAAAAACTTTAGTCAACTGCGTGTCCATGTAGCCATCGGCTCTAGTGGAACAATTCGCTCTTATCGTAAAATAATCAAAAAACAATTCAATGAAGCTCAGCCTTTTCGTAAAAAATCTCTCGATAAAGTTCTAGAGCAGATCATAGCTTTAAATAAAACAGAACTTGCACAATATCCTGGGGTCGAGGAGAAGCGAATTGATATTTTATTGAGCGGAGGAATTCTTCTTGCCGAACTCCTTGAATACTTTGACTGTCGTAAAATATATACCACCAGCAATGGAATGCGAGATGGTATTTTGATCGATGCTCTTGAAAGCTTTTAGCTGCCTAGCCCTTTTTGTCACCTGTCTTAAAGCTATTCAGTCAATTTCAGTCTGTTTGATCTGAAAAGGCAGCCTTTTTGAATGTGTTGATTAGGTATGAAAGTATTATGGATTCACCTATTCGCATTAGGCTTTATTGCATGTAGCCCTACAGTCAGCCAAGAGGCCTATGACAAACAAACCGATGAACTCATACGAGCTCGAAATGAGCTCAATTCTCAAGCCAAGCGACTAGAGAAGATGCAAAGCGCAGACATATATGATGAAGAGCTTGCCTCACAGACACTCAATCTAACTGCAAATATTGATATATTTTTTGAGAACCATCGCTCGCTCAAAGGACATCTTAAATATTGCCTTGGTCTTATGAAAGATAGAGAAAGAGATGAAGCACTTGAGCTTCTCAAGCAAGACAGCGCTGCAAAGATGATTTGCGACTTAAATAAAGCCTATAAAGATAGCCTTGATTACTTAGCAGCCTTTCACCATTTAAGTTTACAAATGCAAAAAGAACTCTCTGTAAGAGAGCCTGAAGATGCATCGAGAAAAGAGCTTTACGACAGAGTCCGCAGACAAATTTTAAGAATTGAAAGAACCCGAAGTTCAAGAATCCATCATCTTGAAAATGAAATCGAAGAAGGTATTGCTGAATGCAACTCCATCTTAGCTGAAATACAAAAAGAAGAAAAACTGGCAGTTGAAAACTGCGAAGCTTTAAATCGTTTTCATATTCCACTTGTCACCGAACCTATTGAGTGACAATCTAATTGGATTCTCTTAGCCTTCTGAATGATGGAAGAGAACCCTGTTTTAAAAGATGTCGAGCTCATTTTTTTCTCACGAAAAACAACTAGTCCTGAGACTCAATATTGTCTTATGGGTAGCTCACATGCTTTTTTTCAACTTCAACAAATGCTCGAAAAGCAAAAGAAAAAGGCAGAAGCCTTTTGGACTTCTAGCTACCAAATTTTTCCTCTTGCTATAGATCAAGTGAAAAATATTAGCTTGCCTCCTAAAAGCCAAGAAATTCACTTTCGTTTTTTTGAGTCTATCCACTTCAAATTTCAGTACAATGAAAGTCAATTTTTGCTACAAGAAGATCAAAACGAGCTGCAAGTTATATTTGGTTCAGAACAATTTGAAACGGCAATAGAGTGCTGTAAAGATCGTGCAATGGATCAAGAGCGAGGGCAAATTTTTATGGGTCTTGGAGAATATGGGGAGCCAGAAATTTGGTCTCCCCCATGGAAGGATTGGAATTTGCTGCTTTAATCACCTAGCTGTTTGCAAATTGGCTTTTAGCTTATTGGAGTTATTGATTGTCCAATCATAGTCAATAAATTCAACTTCGTAGTCTTCAGGAATCTTGTTTTCGCGGTAACGATTGATATAAGCAATTAAGCTCTGTGCCTTTTTGGGCACAAAATCATCAGTGAAAAAGTCCAAGATTTCAGATAGGTAGATTTTTTTCTCTGCATCAACAACACGTAGGTTACGCTCTTCACTAAAGAAAAACTTCGTCTCTTTTTCAAGCTCATCTCTAATTTTTTCTGGAGTAAAGGGCTTTTTGGGCAATTGCGGGCAAGAAACCGCCATGCAGTTGAGAGCAAAATGAATTCTCTCTTCTCCCATTTTACGGATGATATCATTTTCAAAAGTGTAAAGCGACATCATCTCACCAGCTATGTTCATATCAGTCCAATAGAAAAAGTAGACTTTATTTAAGCCCGAATTGGTTTCAGGGATTCCTCTTTCAATCACAGTAAACATCGAAAGTGCATTGTAGGCATTGATCACATGAGCCAGCTTTTCATCTTCACTTTGAAAAGAACTTAAGGGAGTGTCATTGACGTAACGAACATAATAATGAAGGTCAGTAGGATTGTCTCTAAGACCTTCAAAATCAACCTGACCTTTATCATTCACATGCTTCTCTAAAACACTAGCATAGGCTTGAATGGGCAAACCAGAGGGTTTTCCTGTTACAACAGGGTTTTTTAAAGTCGTACCGCAAGCGGCAAGAGTGAAACAAAAAGATAATAGTAAGAATCTCATAATTGGGCTTCCTTGTCTTTTAGAGCTTCTTTCTTTTTTCTTCCTTTCAATTTTTTCAATGGGACGCTATCCAGCTGCATCTCTATATTCTTCTTAGGATCTTCCATTGGCTTCTCTTCAAGATCTCCTGTCAATGGATTCCAATCTTTTTGCCGACCATCTTGATCTGTCACTTTGATTTTCTTTAAAATATAGTCATCCCGTTTCGCATTGTGCACACACATCGACATTGGACCATCAGGAGTCGCTACCATAAAAACACAAGACTCACAGCGCTCACGATCGAGCTCTTGCGCATCCATAAAATTATGAATAAAAAAGGTAATCTTATTGACTTTTCCTCTTGAAAGCAGAATTTCTTTTTTCATCTGCCAAAGTTTGCGAAGACCAAAACGGGTTCCGCTAAGCCATAGCTTAGGGTCGGTGTATGTAGTTTTAACCATATGCAAAACCGTCTTCCACTTGTTCTCTCGATCTAAATTAAAGTCGGCCGTTTTATTAATAATATCGATTAAAAAGGGATCTTCATCTAAAAAGTTAAAAACTTTGCCGTTGCTTTCAAAAACAATACCATACTTGTTGCACTTGGGGTGACCAATCCAAGGAACTCCAAAAACGACCTCGGTACCAGCTCCTTTTGAGATTTGCTCGGCAAGGGTTTCTTGACTGATGATAAAATCTCTTTTGCGCAGAACTCCCCTACCGGTATCGGCTTGCAACTGAAAGGAGGCAAGTTGAATATCTTCTGCATGCTGGCAGAAAAATTCGACCAATTGAGGAATCTCTTTAAAGTTATCCGCAAAGACTGTGGTGTTGAAAAATACATTCACACCTGTGCCCTTGGCTCGTTCAATGTATTTTTTGCGAATTTCATTGAGCTCCATTTCAGAATTGTAACCCTTTCGCTCTTGGGTCATATCAACGTGAAATGCAATATCGACCAATCCCACTTCTGCTAGATCTTCAATCAGATCTCTTCGAGCTAAAATCCCATTGGTAAAAAGGGAAGCTTTCATCCCATGATCACTAATGCGTTTAACGATTTGAATCAGTTCTTTGCGATTGCGAAGAGTAGGATCACCTCCAGAAACCTGAACATCGGTGCCAGGGCCATAATGGCGATAGATCATGTCAATTCGTCGAAAAACCTCTTGCAGTGGAATATCTTTGACCGCCTCTGAATTGTCAGAAAGATAACATAGCGTGCAATCTAAATTGCACCTTTGGGTAATCTCTAAAGACACGCAACCAATTGGCCAACGTTTGCCGGCCATTTGCTGATCTGTCCAAACATCTGCATTTTTCATTCTCTCTTTGGCCAAACTTTTAAAATCGCCCCACTTGGGATAATTCTTATAGGCTTCCCAATCTTGAATCTCTTCTGGAGATAAATAATTCGAATCCATTCCCACCTCTTTCGTTTTATTTTCAATTAGGCTCTAATTTTTAACTTCGATCAAGCCTTTCGGCCAAATCACTGAATTTTAATTCTTATGATTCATTAAAGCTGCTCCCTTTTATTTCACTTCGGACGTCCGTCCGAGAGCAGTTAAATATCTATAATGTTAAGACTATCTAGTCCGCGATTGTTGAAGTTTTGAGGCATTTTCGGACAAGCCCCCTAGATCATCGAAACTACGATACTACTTGGCAAAAAAAGTGAAACAAAAGGGAGCAGTTTGTACTTTTCATCATTTCTACATTGTGCAAAACTCATGACATGTTACGTCTACTATTCTGCTGCTTTCTTTTGCTTTCATGCACGGAGAAAAAGAAAGAAAAAAAAGAACTTCCAAGACTCTACTCGACGGACTGTGAAAAACTAAAAGGCAGGGTGATCAATTCACTCAGTAATGAAAAATGCACTAAAGAAGAAGAATTAGTAGGAAAAATCGTCAATTTGCGTTGCCCTTGCTATTGCTGCAAGCCCAAAAACAATCATTAAAATACAAAAAAGCTACTGCAATGGGCGAAGCAGAGAAAAGCATTGCCATGGCCAAGGAAAAAATCAGAAAATACATTGCATAAAAAATGAGGAGGTAATCATGAAAGCAATTCTATTTTTAAGTAGTCTTTTGATCGCATTCAGCGCACAGGCAAAGATCGATACCACAAAAAGCAAGTTTCAGTGGACTGCCGGAAAAGTGACTGGTGATAAGCATACAGGTATTATTCCGGTTAAGTCAGGTGATTTAAAAATGAAAGATGGAAAAATCATTGGCGGTGAAGTTGTAATGGATATGAAAGCCTTTACCGTTACCGATATTGAGTCAGAGAAATACAACAAAAAATTTATCACCCATGTAAGTGGCCCTGACTTTTTTCAGGTCGAAAAATATCCCACAGCCACTTTGAAAATCAAAGAGCAGGTTGGTAATAATAAAATCAAAGGTGATTTAACCATCAAAGACAAAACTCAGCCCGTTGAAGTGACTTTTACAAAAAAAGGAGAGACTTTTTCTGGTAAGTTCAGCTTTGATCGTACCAAGTTTGGTGTCATTTACGGCTCTGGAAATTTCTTTAAAGAGCTCACCGCTGACAAAGTAATCAAAGACAAAGTCGATCTCGACTTTCAATTGGTGGAATCTAAATAGCATTCTATGCCCCTAGGAAGCTGGGGGCAGTTCTACCTGCCATTCGCGAAGACCATTCAAGCCATCTAAGAGCTGTCTTTCTGCTGGACTTAAATCATCTCGTGAAACCGACTTTAAATCTGCCTCAATCTGTCGAATTGAAGTCTCATCTGGAGATATGCGCATCAAATCTTCAAAGGCCCGAATTGGAGTTTCTGAGTCTCCATATTTCTGATGATGTTCGATACGTTCTTTTCCCTCTGCATACGCCTCGACAAGCATCATTAAAGAAATCAGCCGTTGCAGTTTCAATGTCAAAAGTCTTTTCTTGCGAAAATGCGTATTTCTTTTGACCGATCAAATAAGAGTAGTAGCGATGCAAAACATACATCTGCTTCATATTGGCATTTACAAAAGCAGAGGTTAAAACCAGCTCAACATAAGCCACCAAATTAAAGAGTCCAAAGGCTCGACTCTCTTGTACAACACTGGCCAAGGCAGCATGCAAAAAGGTGGCAAGAGGCGCGCTCCAGTAACCAGCACGAATTGCATTTTTTCGATTTACATAATCAACCACAATTTCGTAGGGAATATTGGTGATATCCATATTTTGACGAATTTGTGCTGGATCATAGTCTTCTCCAAAGTACTTCTGCGGATCTCTTTTTACTTGATGAATCAGCTCTTGAAAATAACGGTTTAAAGTAAGTACATGATCTTGAGGATCTTGCTGCATACCCGGAATTTGAGAAAGCAAATTGGTCAAAAACTCGATTAACTCCAATGGACTTTCAGCTGCAGTATCTCCAAGTAGAGGTGAGTTTCGCCTTTCTTCATAGCCATCTAAATCTGTAAAATAGGGAGTGGAATTTTTTAAGATAAAATCATTGTAATTGGGGTCTTCAAATTGACTCCCCGGTAAAGGCTTTAAAGAAAAGAGCGAAAACTGATAAATACTTTGAGCGGCCTCATCAAAACCAGGGACATGCGCATGAAACAAAGGCAGTGCCTTTGAAGTGGGCTGAGCATAGACTGGCGTTACGAACAACAATGCCATTGCCACGAGCAGAGCATCTCGAAAAAAAATTCTCATCTTTTCCTCCGGGGATATTTTTTACAAAGCTCGTACCATAAATTGTCGCCAGAATTAGCTATATTTTACTTTTGAGTTTTTTTTATAAGACTGGAGTGACAAAAAAAGACATTTCAGCCCAAAAATGTCGAATTTTGTTTTTCTATTTTTGCCGAACTTCTTTTCAGGTTTGAAATCTATTAGTTTTATTAGATACATAATGCGCAGCGTTTAAAGTCTTGGAATCACTCCCATTTTTGCTGTGTTTTTAAACTTCTGTCGAGTTTTAGCCGTTAAGTAAGATGTTATGGATATAGCTACGCTCATTGGTTTAGTAGGTGGTTTCGCAATTGTTGCGATGGCAATTCTCACAGGAGGAAGCTTTCTTCTATTTGTGAACGTACCTTCAATTTTGATTGTGATCATAGGTTCAGTATTTGTGGTGATGATGAAATTCAATATCGCCATGGTAGGTGAAGCAATCAAAATTGCCATGAAAGCCTTTATGTTTAAAATCGATAAGCCTGAAGATTTGATTGAAAAGTCTTTTGAGCTTTCGAATGCGGTTCGAAAAAATGGAGTTCTCGCTCTTGAAAACATCGTTGTTGAAAATGAGTTTATGTCAAAAGGTGTAAATATGCTGGTCGACGGTATCGACGGTAAAGTTGTAAAAGAAATATTAAATAAAGAAAAAGATCTTACTGAAGAACGACACAAAAGCGGCCAAAAGTTTTTTACCTCGCTTGGCGATGTGGCCCCAGCCATGGGTATGATTGGTACACTGATTGGTCTGGTGCAGATGCTATCAAATATGTCTGACCCTGATTCCATCGGTCCTGCGATGGCAGTTGCACTTTTAACGACACTTTACGGAGCAATCATTGCCAATATGGTGGCGATTCCCATTGCTGACAAACTGGCTCTACGCTCTGAAGAAGAATCACAAGTGCAAGCATTGATTGTCGATGCCATTGCCAATATCGAAGCAGGAATTCATCCCAATATTATGAGAGATGCGCTTCAAAATTACTTACCTAAAAGCAAGCGTAAGGCACAAGAAGAAGAAAAGGCCGCATAGGCCTTCTAAAGGACTGAAGCGGTGGAAGAAGAAGAAGAAGTACAGCAACATAAATGCGAAGAATGCAAACCGGGACTCCCCGGCTGGTTGGCAACTTTTGCCGATTTGATGTCATTGCTTTTGACGTTCTTTGTTTTGCTTTTGTCTTTTGCTGATACTCGACCTAAGAAATTTAAAGAGGTACAGGGTTCACTTCGAGATGCATTTGGAGTGCAAAGAAAAGTCTATGATTCTGATATGCCCAAGGGTACCTCTCACCTCAAGCAACAATTTAGCCCTGGCCAACCGACCTTGATGGACATCAAAATCGTAACCCAGCAATTGGCGATCGAAAAACCAGAAGTGGGTGAACCGATTCGCAGAGAAGAACAAGAAGAAGAGACCGAAGAGAAAAAAAATGAAATTCAATCTAGCCTAGAGAATGAAATCGAAAAAGGCTTAGTCGAAGTAGAAAGAGTTGGAGATAAAGTGATTGTACGAATTCCTGAGAAAGCAAGCTTTCCCTCTGGCTCAGCATCAATTCAGGAGAGTTTTGTTCAAAGCCTAATCAAGATCACTAAGAGTTTGAAGAAAACCAATCCCTCAGCTTTAATCGTTGTTGGTCATACTGATAATGTTCCGATTTCATCAAGACAGTATCGCTCTAACTGGGATCTCTCTGCTGCCCGAGCTGTGACTGTCACCCACGCTCTTATCAAGGCGGGTAAAAACGAAAAAAAAAAAATTCAAATTATGGGCCATGCCGATACCAAACCCTTGGTGCCTAATGACTCTGCCGAGAACCGAGCCAAGAACCGAAGAGTTGAGATACTGGTAAGTTATGAGGGCCCCTCAGAGCCCACTCCTGAGCTTCGCCAGCCGGCTTCAGAAGACGAATAATTATCTATAGTATAAATATAACTAATATTTTAAAAAAATTATGAATTTTTTAACCAAAGGTCTATGGTCCTGCATCTAACTAAAGAAGGGCAAGGAAGCCCGCTTTATTACAGGGATGTAACAGGGGAACGGGGTACGCAAGGATGCGAAAAACAAGTGGCCATGGATGGCTCTTAGACACCCATAGACAAAAGGAATTGTTATGGATCTAAAAGAATTGGAAGCACTCAAAAACCGCCTCACAGAACTCCAAAAATTATTAAGAAAAAATCAAGATCCTCTTCGCCGCCGTGAACTCTGGATCGAGGTCGAAGAGATCTACTTTGAAATTTTCAATGACATGAAAGAAGAGAAGGTCGTAGCTGGCTGATTTCATGATTCCTCCATATCGGGGATCCCTCAATTCGGGGGGATCCCTCTTTTTTGCAATAAAACCAGGCGCGAAGACCTGGTTTTATTGCTTAGATTCAAATAATTTCAAACCTCAAGGATTTGATTTTACTTTCTGAGTTTCCGCAGATTTTCAAAATTCGCAGTATTTTGAAAATCGAGGATTGTTTGAGGAAAACGAATTCAAACCTCAAGGATTTGATTTTACTTTCTGAGTTTCCGCAGATTTTCAAAATT
>CAZZCP010000006.1:10752-29472 GCA_964653235.1 uncultured Pseudobdellovibrionaceae bacterium
CGCAGTATTTTGAAAATCGAGGATTGTTTGAGGAAAGAAAATCAAATCCGTTAATTGACGTCTTTATAATCCGCATCGATAACATCATCGTCACCGCCGCCAGTGGCTCCGCCTTGGGCTTCTGCTCCTGCATCTGCTCCAGCTGCTGAGTCAGCACCGGGCTGTTGTTCTGCAGTCTGCTTTTGATAAAGAGCCGTTGCCAATTTGTGAGAGATATTGGTCAATCTCTCGTAGGCGGCTTTCATGTCTTCAACATTGTTGGCTTCAATGGCACGCTTTGACTCATCAATCGCTTCAACGGCGGCTTTTGCATCTTCCGATGGAATGTCTTTGTCGTTGTCTTTCATGGTTTTTTCAGTTTGGTAGATCAAGTTGTCGAGATTGTTTCGAGTGGTGATCTCTTCTCTTTTTTGCTTATCCGCCTCGGCATTGGCTTCAGCATCTTTGACCATCTGCTCGATCTCGCTCTCAGAGAGACCAGATTTTGCTGTGATCTTGATACTTTGCTCTTTGCCGGTACCTAGATCTTTTGCACTTACATGCAAGATTCCATTGGCGTCAATATCGAAAGAGACTTCGATCTGTGGTACTCCACGAGGAGCGGCTGGAATTCCCTGCAATTCAAAGCGCCCAAGGGTTTTGTTTGCATTGGCCATCTCTCTCTCACCTTGCACAACATGAATATCAACACTGGGTTGATTGTCAGCAGCTGTTGAAAAGACCTGAGATTTTTTTGCCGGAATTCGAGTGTTTCTTTCGATCAATTTGGTTGTTACTCCACCCAAGGTTTCGATTCCCAATGAAAGAGGAGTTACATCTAAAAGAAGAATGTCTTTTACATCTCCGCCCAAAACACCGCCTTGAACAGCTGCACCAATCGCAACCACTTCATCAGGGTTGACCGATTTGTTGGGCTCTTTGCCAAAATACTTTTTCACAGCCTCTTGAATTGCAGGAATACGAGTGGATCCTCCAACAAGTACTACTTCATCAATCTCGCTCGGGCTGAGGCCAGCGTCACCCAATGCTTTTTTCACCGGCTCCAAAGATCTTTGAACAAGGCCTTCAATCATTTGCTCAAATTTAGAGCGAGTAAGCGTAAGCTGTAAATGTTTTGGACCAGAGGCATCGGCTGTAATGAATGGCAAATTGATTTCAGTTTCCATACGAGAAGAAAGCTCAATCTTGGCTTTCTCAGAGGCTTCTTTTAGCCTTTGAAGAGCCATTTTATCGCCCTCTAAATTCACACCTTGGTCTTTTTTAAACTCAGTAATCAAGTGGTCTAAAATCACTTCGTCAAAGTCATCACCACCCAAGTGAGTGTCACCATTGGTTGATTTTACTTCAACAACGCTTTCGCCAACCTCTAGAATCGAGATATCAAATGTTCCACCACCTAAGTCATAAATGGCAATGTTTTGATCTTTTTGTTTGTCTAAACCATAAGCCAAAGCTGCAGCGGTTGGCTCGTTGATAATTCTTTTTACTTCAAGACCCGCAATGCGGCCGGCATCTTTGGTGGCCTGTCTTTGTGAATCATTGAAATAAGCAGGCACTGTTATCACGGCCTCAGTGACCTCATGGCCTAAGTAGTCTTCTGCGGTTTTTTTGAGTTTTTGCAGAACAAAGGCAGAAATTTGCTCTGGAGTGTATTTTTCTCCATCGATATCAAAAGCGGTTGCACCATTATTTTCAGCAATATGGTAAGGTATGCGTTTTTGTTCACTTTCGATCTCTTTGTAGAGCCTACCGATAAAACGCTTTGCTGAATAGATGGTCTTTTCTGGGTTGGTAACGGCTTGTCGCTTTGCTACCTGGCCAACCAATTTTTCGCCATCTTTTGTAAATGCCACAACCGAAGGTGTAGTTCTAGCCCCTTCTTCATTTGTCAGAATCTTGGGCTCACCATTTTCCATCACGGCAACAACCGAGTTGGTGGTTCCTAAGTCAATTCCGATGATTTTACCCATAATATGCCTCCCTTAATAAAGTTTTAACATACTTAATGTGTGTTCTTTTTTAAATTTGTCAATGGCCTAGTTTTTGCCTGTCAGATCATCTTTCAAACGGCTAAAAAAACCTGAAACCGGCTTTTTGGTGCTTTCAAACCGATCATCTGCAATATCTCGCAAGAGCTTCTCCTCTTTCTCTGAAAGCTTTTTGGGAATCTCAACATTTACATTGTAGTAGAGATCACCACGCCCATAGCCGCGCAGCGAAGGCACACCCTTGCCGCGAATCGCGATGGCTTCACCCGGTTGAGTGCCAGCTGGAATCTCGATATGAGTTTTACCTTCAACCAGATCCACTTCAATTTCAGCACCCAAAATGGCTTGAACATAAGATACTTTCACTTCGCCAAAAAGATCATTGCCATCTCTTTCAAAACGACTGTCTTCGGCAACATAGATCTCAACATAGAGATCCCCTGCGGGGCCACCATTGTAGCCTCCTTCTCCTTCACCATTGAGGCGAATTCGAGTGCCAGTATCGACTCCTGGTGGAATTTTCACCGCCAATTTTTTTTTGTCTCGAGCCCGGCCACTGCCTTCGCAGGTCTCACAAGGATCCGTGATTACAGTGCCTTTTCCATGACAATGAGGACAAGTTGT
Organism: uncultured Pseudobdellovibrionaceae bacterium; assembly: GCA_964653235.1. Classification (GTDB taxonomy): domain Bacteria; phylum Bdellovibrionota; class Bdellovibrionia; order Bdellovibrionales; family UBA840; genus CAZZCP01. Next base: position 13,365 of record CAZZCP010000006.1, read on the forward strand.
TGAAACCGAAAAGAAACCCTGGGTACGAACCACTTGGCCCGTACCATTGCAATGCGAACAAACCTCAGGCTGAGAGCCCGCTTTTGCTCCGCTACCATGACAAGTGCCGCAAGCCACTTCATTGTCGAATTCAATCTCTTTTTCAATCCCGTTGATGGCATCTTTGAGCTCAACTTCTAGACTGTATCGAAGATTGGCTCCAGCTCTCGGGGCATCGGGGTTTCTTCGTCTTCCTCCTGCTCCGCCGCCAAAAAAGTCGCCAAATATATCACTAAAGCTTGAAAAGATATCATCCATGTTGTGAAAGCCAGCGCCACCGGCACCTGCGCCTTGAGAAAATGCAGCGTGACCAAACTGATCGTATCTTTGGCGTTTGCCCGGATCGCTCAATACCTCGTATGCAGAGGCTGCCTCTTTGAACTTCTCTTCAGCTTCTTTATTACCGGGATTTTTGTCGGGGTGATATTTTAAGGCCAATTTACGAAATGCCTTTTTGATCGTGTCTTGATCGGCGTTTTTTTGGACGCCTAGTATTTCATAATAGTCTTGTTGCATTGTAAAGCCTTAAGGTTTAGATGTTCGCACAAAACTAATATGAGGCCAAAATGGCTTAGGTCAAGGCCTCTCAAAAAGAAAAAATATACTAGTGTTATCAGCTATTTAGATTCTGAAATCTCGAGTTCCTGCTTTTGTTTTAACAGCTTGGCCAAGCGTTCTTTGGCGATCTTATGAGAGCGCCCATCAGGATGCTCTTTCAAATAATTTTTCAAGGTAAGAATAGCTAAATCGAGCTTGCCAGACTGGGTGTAGAGCTTGCCCGCCAAACTGTAGAGCCACTCCGGCCCGCCAATATCAGCAGCCGCCTTTAGTAGCTTTGCGGCACGCTCTGGATTTTGCATTTCTTGAGAATAGAAATAGGCCGCCGAATAATGAATCGCCCAATAATTAGGATAGTTCAGTAAGGCTTTTTCATAGATCAATCTCGCACCTTCTTTGTCTTCAACACTTATTGATAAAACTTCCGCACCAGCACGGTGGGCATAGCGAAAATCAGGCTGCATATCTGTGATAATATCAATCATTTGAAAAACCCAGCCTTTATTGCAGGGTTTTTCAGGACAATAGTCAAAGTTTTGAATCACTCGAAGCCAAAGACTATCTGCCACTACACTATTATAGCCGAGGTGAAAATGCTTAAGCCCCGGCCAGGGCTTAAACTTCGGTTTTAAAATCAATTCTTCAGGATTTTTAGGGGGCAATGTAAAAACTACCCCAATATATACAAAAACAAGAATTGATATAAATTTAAACATTATCGAATAAGAATACGTTCAAATTAGCTTATGGTTAAAACTAAGAGAGTTACAAGATTTTATTGTAATACCCCGTTTTGAATATTGGAAAGTTGTTTGGATGCGTCTATTTGCCACTGATCTTCATCCATACCGCCAATTTGTCCTCCGCAAACAATAGTAAATATAGGGTTATCAACGTTTGCGACACCATTCGTAGTCCCACCTGTACCATTGTCAATACAAGGCGCCACGCAGGCATCACCAGTGTGTGTGTCACCTGAGTACATACCAAGATCTGTAGTCGGTTGAACAGCCGCATCCCATCCACAATGATACCAAATTCTACCCTCTGGAGCATAACCAATAGCATCCAAATTGGTATTCGCACCAGAGTATTCAACAATATAAGCTTTCTGGGCAGTATACATTGCCGCTAAAGTAGTTTTAGCTTCAGACTGCCGAGACTTTCTTTGAAAGGCTTGGTAGTTTGGCACTGCAATCGCAGCCAAAATTCCGATAATGGCAACCACCACCATCAACTCTATTAGCGAAAATCCTAATTCTTTTTGTTTTTCTTTAATGAACATATTTCCCCCAAATTCATTATTTAATTAACTATAATTACTTTATCGGTGAGAAGAAAGATTTTTGTACAGTTTCATCTAGTTTTTCTTAATATTTTTCTAATAGCAATACATTGTTTTAAGAATTTGCTTCTTGAATCAAAATGAGAAAACATTTTGTTATGAAACACTTTTTATATTTATGTATTTTTCTATCTGGACTATCGGCTTTGATTTACCAGGTTTCATGGCAAAGTCTCTTGAGCCAGCAAATAGGTAGTCACGCATTGGCATCGAGCATTTTGTTAGCTGGTTTTTTTCTTTGCTTAAGCATCGGTTATCAATTTATTGGCAAACATTCTCGAAAAATCATGAATAACCAATTGCGACTTTATTCTCTCGTTGAGTTAGGAATTGGCTTGTATGCACTCCTCTCTCTTTCTCTATTTTCGTTTCTCAATGAGATTTGGCCTGCCACGGGCGAAAAAAACCAAGACCTCATTATTAGTTTTTTGATTTCGGTTTTATTTCTAGCAGTACCCGTAATTTTAATGGGAGCAACGCTAGCTATTATCGTTGAAGTATTGATAACAGATAAAAAAACAGCACGTAAAGAACATACTTATGCATACAGTTTAAATACCTTTGGCGCCTTTTTTGGAGCCATTTTTGCTGGCTATTATGCCCTTGAGTCTTGGGGAATTCCCATTAGCATTTTACATGCGAGCTATATCAATCTATTGATCGCTCTATCTTGCTATTGGTTATCAAAAAAAGAAGATCCTTCTTTTTACGCTTTAAAGGATGAAGAAACAAAGACTAGTAAAACCAGTCTAAATTTAATTTCAATTAGTTTTTTGAGTGGCTTTTATGTTTTTGGTCTAGAGACTTTGTTTATTCGAATCTCTGGGGTTTTATTTGGCAGTAGTATTTATACCTATAGCTGTATTGTGGCCTCTTTTATTTTTGCTATCGGTTTGGGCTCGATTGCCTCTGAATTTTTGTATCGAAAATTTCGCGATAATGCCTTAGCAATGAGTTATTTTGGAGCATTTTTAAGTTGTCTTTTGCTCTACCTACTTATCCCAAGTCTTCCAGAATTTATTTGGAAAACCTCACACATTTTTAGCCGGCACTGGTTGGCCTTTTACCCAAATCAGATATTTAACTTTTTAATCCTATTTTTTCTTTTAATTCTTCCCGTTGGTTTTTTAGGGATGAACTTACCTCTCTTGTTTCAAAGCCTTACACGCTCGAATAAAATCTATAGTGAAAATATCGGAAGTTTGTATTCTTTTAATGCCATTGGCAGTGTTCTAGGTGCTCTGATTGGTGGTTTTGTCTTTTTTCAATTTTTTAGAGATGATGAGGCCTACAGAATTTACTTAGGGATGATTTTAATCTCTGCATTTCTGAGTTTACTTTTTTTGCAGTCCAGAAAAGTAAAACAAATCCCATTACTTATATCTATTGTTCTAGTGTTTTTTCTTCCACCCTGGAATGAAAAGACTTTTGTTCCAGCGCCATTTACTATCAATAAGGTTTTTTCTAATAGCTTCAATGATTATTTTCAAAAAAAGAAAGAAGAGTATAAGTTATTATATTCAAAATTCGATAGTAATACCATTGTACATGTTACTGATTTTAAGGAAACTCGATCTCTATATGTAAATGGCAAGGCAGATATTGCTCAACCCGGTGACCATAAGGTTAGAAGCTACAATGCTTTATTACCTCTTTTGCTTTCAAAAGACCCAAAGAAGGTATTTCATGTTGGCCTGGGGGCAGGGCTTTCTACAGCGATAACCAGTTCTCATCCCAAAACCAAAAAGGTGAAAGTCGTTGAGATCTCAAAAGGCGTGCTCGAAGCACTGCCTTATTTTAAAGAATTCAATCAAGGTATGCAGCCTCAAAAAATAAAATATATAGTAGATGATGCCTATCGAGTTTTAAAGCAAAGCACTGAGAAGTATAATCTAATTCTTTGCGAGCCTTCCAACCCTTGGGTCAATGGAGTCGACAAATTGTACAGTATCGAATATTTAAATATGCTTAGTAAAAGACTGAAGCCAAATGGTTTTTATGCATCATGGTTTCCGCTATTTCAAATGGACCCCTTATCGGCAAAGATGGTTTTAAAAGCCTTTCAGAAGTCTTTTTCTTGGGTACAAGCCTATTCTTCAGGAAATTTACCAATATTGATTATTGGTGCCAATCAAGAATTGCAAATTTCTAAATCGCAGTTGCAAGAAAATTTTGAATTCTTAAAAGATAGGTTCAAAGAACTTGAAATTGAAAATTACCAACAAGCCTTGGCATCACAAGTTTTAAGTCACTCACAGATTACAAATATGCTTGAAGACTTTGATCAAGTACACAGTCTCAACTACCCAAAGCTACCTTATCAGCTTGTCAAAGCAAAATTTAGAGCTTTAAACACTTCGATTCATAAACTTTGGAGTGAAGAACCTATATCTAGACTATCTTCGTTTCAGTTTTGGAATTTAGATATATCGAATATGAGCCTTTCTGATATAGAAAAAGTACAGAAGATTTTTAAATCAAAGAATACCTACAAATATTTAGAGAATCGATGGGCTTTTGAGATCAAGAAAAGAAACAAAGAATCAGATCTTATACCAGATAGTGCATTTGCCAATTTAGAGTTTTGGAATCAACCTGAAACAAAAGAAATAAAACAAAATCTCGATGCCGAAAATAAAGATGAAAGTCTCTCTGACACATTTCAGAAACTTCTTCAGCTCCAACAAGCCTACGAAATGGGAATCAAAGTATACCCCGAAAAAATAAGTCAGCTGCTCCCATTAAAATGTCAATCAATAGAATGTTTTATGGCAAAAAAATCTTGGCTCTACATTACTCGCAGCGGACCAATGGAAGTTTGGAAAATCAACAAAGATGAAATGAAGCTCAAAAAGAACCAACAAAAAATTGAAAACTTATTTCGACAAAAGCTTGCAGAAATGAAATCAAAGAGTATGTAATTACTCTTCATCCTCCATATCTTCATCATCCGATGCGCCAAGATTGTACTTATCAACTCTGTAGCGCATCGAGCGAAAGCTCACCCCCAAGAGTTTGGCAGCTTTCTTTTTCACTCCATTGGTTTTATGAACGGCTTTGATAATCAATTCTTTTTCGATTTGCTCAAGAATTCTTTCTAAATCTACCCCTTCGTCGGTGATCTCAATTTCATAGGCAGAGGCCATCTTTCGTCCCAAACTCGTGTTGACAAAAGGAGGCAAACTCTCAGGCAATATGGTCGTACCGCCCTCTAGGGCAACTGTTCTTTCGATGACATTCTCAAGCTCTCTCACATTACCTGGGTAATTGTAATTGGTCAGAGTATTCATCGCTTCATCACTGATGCCGTGAACCTGGCGGCCAAGCCTTTCATTGTATTTGTTTAAAAAGTGCTTTGCTAAAAGCGGTATATCTTCTTTTCTCTCGCGAAGCGGGGGCGATTTGATTTGAATCACGTTCAATCGATAAAACAAGTCTTCGCGAAAGCCACCTTTTTGAATCATTTCTTCTAAGTCGCGATTGGTGGCTGCAATGATTCGAACATCAACCTTTAAATCATCAGTTGCGCCCACTCTTCGAATCACACGCTCTTGAATGGCTCGTAAAAGTTTAACTTGAATGCTTAAAGGAAGCTCACCAACCTCATCTAAAAATAAACTTCCACCATCTGCCACTTCAAACAGACCAGGTTTATCTGAAACGGCACCCGTGAATGAGCCTTTTTTGTGTCCAAACATTTCAGATTCCATTAAAGATTCAGGTATCGCCCCGCAGTTTACCGTTACAAAAGGTTTGTCTTTTAATGGGCCATTGTAGTGAATGGCTTTGGCAATCATTTCTTTACCCGTACCGCTCTCACCTGTTACCAAAACATTGGTGGGCGACTGCGCAACTCGCTTGATCAGGTCATAGACCTTATGCATGGCCTCTGAGTTACCGACTAAGTTGTCAAAGCTATACTCTTTGCCGAGTTCTTTTTTAAGGTTGCGGTTTTCAACCTCTAGGCTTTTTGATCGAAGCGCATTTTGAATCAAGATTCGAACTTCATCAATTTTAAAGGGCTTTGTGAGATAATCATAAGCCCCCATTTTCATAGCCTCAACAGCGGTCTCTGTTGTACCAAAGGCCGTAATCATCATAAATAAAAGATCGGGGTAATTGTCTTTTACATGACGTAAAAGCTCAATGCCTGTGACTTTTGGCATTTGCATGTCAGAGATCACCATATCAAAGCTACGCTTCTTTAAAAACTCTATAGCGGCCTCACCATTATCGGCAAGACTCACTTCATAACCTTCTTTTTTGAGCATGATATCTAAGAATTCACGAATGCTTTCTTCATCATCTACGACCAATATACGGGGCTTCATCGAGAGACTCCTTGTTGCTAAATACTACTATATAAGTTCTTATAATGACTCACAAATACAATGTTTTAGCTCTGCTTAAAGTCTATGCTAAACTTGGTACCAATGCCTTCTTTACTGGCTACCTCGACCATAGCATCGTGCATTTCTAATATTTTATGTACCATTGCTAGACCAAGGCCTGTGCCTTTAGCTTTGGTGGTATGAAAAGGCTCAAAAAGTCTTCTTTGGGTCTCTTCGCTCATACCAACTCCGTTGTCTTCGATTTCAACCCGAGACTCTTGAGAAAAAACTCGAATCATCAAAATCGGATCTTGCTTGTTTTCAAGCGCATGATGAGCGTTGATAATCAGATTTAAAAACACCTGTTTTAGTCGCGAATAGCTCCCCTCAATTTGAAAATCTTCTCGAATATCCCAATGCACTTGAACCTCATTCAAATTCGGATCTCTTTGTATTGTGCGAACTGTCTCTTCAAGACACTCCTTGAGCGAGACTCTTTCTTTTTGCATTTTCTCTGGTTTTACAAACTCTAGAAAATCAGTAATTAAAGAATTGAGGCGATCAATCTCTTTTAAGACAATTTGAATCAATTTATTTTCTTCCTCTGTCCTATCCCCATCCTCTTGCAAGAATTGAAGACTGCCGCTCATACTGGCTAGTGGATTTCGAATTTCATGAGCAATTCCTGCTGCCAATTGACCAACGGCTGCAAGCTTTTCTTTTCTTTGTATTTGTCTCTCTAATTTACGAATTTCAGTTACGTCATTGACAACTAAAATACCACCAATCACCTTTTCTTTTTCAAAAACATAAGAAAAGTTCATTTGTAAAACTTGCTCATCCTCTTCAATATCAAATACCACTGCTTTTTGAAATTTTGAGCGGTCAGCCTGAAGCAAGCGAACTTGAAAATCGGGAAAGATTTCATGAATCGACCTTTGCAGCCGAAGTGTTTTTGCACTGAGCTCTTGCGCTTTATCATTGAATAAAATAATACGAAAATAATCATCCAAACTAAAAAAAGCCGATCTCATATTTTGGATAATCAAGTGATTTAAATCTTTCAATATTTGTAGGTCTGAACTCGTTCTCTCGAGCCGAGTATCTAAAAACTCGATCTGCTCACTCAATCGACCACCCAAAAAGGCAACCACAAAAAAGGCAATATTATTTACACCAATCGAAAGATTGCGGTTTTGTCCTTGTATCTCAGGGTTTTGCAGAACCAAAAAACTCAAACAAAGAGAACTCAAAAAAGCCACCAAATAAGCCCCTCGGCTCTGAAACAAAAGTGAAGCATAGAGAATTTGCAATAAGAATAAAAAGATAAAGAGCGAGAGTTGAGCCGGAAAAGAGGCTGCTATATAAGTGATTAAAAGACTATCAAGTAAAAAAATAGAAATTTGAAAATACAAATTGTTTTTTTCAGTGAGCAGAAAAATCGTATGCAAAAAAAAGGCAATGCTCAATGCAAGGTAGGCAGGGTTTAATAAATCAATTGGAATAAAATCGGCTTGCAATATTTGCGTAAGTACAAAGAAAAATAGCAGGAGTAGCCATTGAAAGATTCTAATGTTTTCAATGTTCTCAAATTTATTGGCAATAAAGTTCATTTTACATCGTTCCTGCCAGGTTGAAAACAGGAAGATACATGGCAACCACAATAAACGCGATAATACCGCCCAAAACCACCATCATAATGGGCTCAATCAAGGTGGTTGCCGAGCTCACAGCATAATCCACTTCTTCTTCGTAAAAATCGGCAATTTTTTCAAGCATAATATCAAGAGCACCAGTTTGTTCCCCAACACCAATCATTTGTACCACCATATCAGGAATATAGGGATTTTTTGCAAGGGGAGTGACTATGCTTTTTCCTTCAGCAATAACCCCCTTACACTCTTTCAAAGTTTTCTCTATGACTGCATTACCAACCGCATTGGCAGAAATTTCTAAAGAGTTTAAAAGCGCAACCCCACTTGCAAGTAATGTAGACAAGGTTCTTGAAAATCTGGCAATTTCAGATTTTTGAATCACATTCCCAATAATGGGGGATTTAATGAGAAAAAAATCAATATTGTATTTACCTGAAACTGTTGCATAATATTGCCTTAAAACAAATAATGCCGCAAAAATAGAACCAAAAAGAATATACCAATAGTCGCGCAAAAAATGTGAAATTGCTATAACCATTTGAGTTAGCTCTGGCAATTCTTGGCCAGCTTCAGCAAACAGAGATTCAAACTGCGGAATCACAAAATACAAAATCGCAGTTACAACCAATGCGGCAACCACCACAATACTAATAGGATAGAACATGGCACCCTTAACCTTGTTCTTAATCTTTTCTGCTTTTTCTATATAGATGGCTAAACGCTCTAAAATGGTGTCAAGAACACCCCCCTCTTCACCCGCTTTAACTAGATTGACAAAAAGTTTATCAAATACTTTTGGGTGATCTGACATTGCATCGGCGAGCTTTCGCCCTTGAGATATTTGTGCCTTGGTTTTATCGAGAGCAAGTTTTAAATTGGGGTTGGCAATTCCATCACTTAAAATTTCAAGACCTTGCACTACGGGAATTCCAGAATTGATCAGTGTAGCAAATTGTCTGGTGAAAGCTTGAAGTTCTTTACCTTTGACCTTTCCGGCCTGTTTATTGCTATTGTCTTTTTGACCTTTAATAAAAATTCTTACGGGAATTAACTTTTGAGCGCGAAGCTTAACCCGCGCCTCAACCTCAGTAGGCGCATTGACCTGCCCCTTAATCGTTTTACCACCAGGTATCTTGGCTTCAAAACTATATGTAGGCATTTACAGCCCTGCCTTGCGAAGCATGCGATCGAGCTCATCAGGATCTGGGCTTGCATTAAAAGCTTCTTTTAAATCAATCTTTCTTCGCACCACCAAATTCATAATAGACTGATTCATGGTAATCATACCCGTTTGCTCTTGGCCCATTTGCATTAAGCTTTTGATTTGATGCAATTTATTCTCTCGAATCAAATTGCGTATACCTGGAGTAGGAACCATAATCTCTAGCGCAAGTTGTAGACCTCCATCTAGAGAGTGAATCAATTGCTGACAAACCACTCCTTGAATCACAAAACTGAGCTGCACTCGAACTCGCTCTTGCTGACCTGTAGGAAAAATCTGTACAATTCGATTGATCGTATCAATAGCAGAATTGGTATGAAGTGTGGCAAAAACCAAGTGCCCTGTTTCAGCTACTTTTAGAGCCGCATCGACAGTATCGAGATCACGCATCTCACCAATTAAACAATAGTCTGGATCTTGTCTTAAAATATGCTTTAACGCATCTGGAAAACTATCGGTATCCCTTCCCAACTCCCTCTGTCTTACCAGGCACTTTTTGTGCTTGTGCACAAATTCAATTGGGTCTTCAATTGTGATTATATTACCAATTTTGTCTTTGTTGATTTCATTAATAAGAGCTGCAAGAGTGGTTGATTTACCTGAGCCCGTTGCACCAGTTACAAGGACCAATCCCGTTTTTTGCTGAGTAAAACTACGCAAAACATCGGGTAAATTCAAATCGACAAACTCAGGAATCTCTTCTGGAATACGGCGAAAAACACCACTTACGGTGCCAAGGGAGTAGGATATATTACCGCGAAAACGACTAAGCCCTTGTACCTCAAAACTAAAATCGAGTTCTTTGTGATTTTCAAACTCAGCCTTTTGTTTTTCAGTCAAAACAGAATAACAAAACTCTTTTACATGATCAGAGTTTAGAGTATCCATCTTAATTCGAATGACTCTTCCACCAATACGCAAAGATGGTGCGCTACCTACCACCAAATGCAAGTCACTTGCATTTTTTTCAACCACTGCTTGTAGTAGCTGGCGCATACTTGCCATTTACTAGTCCTTTGCTGAAGAAGAAATCACTTCTTCTACCGAGGTTAAACCTTGCTTGAGTTTGTCAATTCCACTCATTCTCAGAGTTACAAGACCCAACTGAATTGCTAATTTTCTAAATTCAAGTGAAGACATACCTTGGTTAACAGCTTGTTTGAGTTCATCACGAAAGTCTAAGATTTCGTATATTGCTACTCGTCCCTTGTATCCCGTGTCATTACACATTGAGCAGCCACTGCCTTTCATCACCTCAAAAGTTCCAATCTCTTCTTGAGGAATACCCAAATCAATAAGTACATCTGGAGAAACGTGCACAGGCTCTTTACAGTACTGACAATTTTTTCGCACCAATCGCTGGGCAACAATTGTATTAATGGCTGAGTTGATTAAAAAAGGTTCGATGCCCATATCAATCAAACGATGAATGGTTGAGGTCGAATCATTTGTATGCAGCGTGCTGACCACCAAGTGACCTGTAAGTGCTGCCTTAAAAGCAATCTCTGCTGTTTCACCGTCACGTATCTCACCAACCATAACAATATCAGGATCTTGCCGAAGAAAACTTCTCAAGGCGGCAGCAAAATTAAGATTGATATCTGCATTCATTTGCACCTGATTGATACCTTCTAAATTGTATTCTACCGGATCTTCTGCCGTCGAGATATTGACCTCAGGTGTATTGAGCTCCGCTAGTGCAGAGTAAATCGTAGTCGATTTACCTGAGCCTGTTGGACCAGTAATTAAAACCATGCCAAAGGGTTTATGAATGCCGTAGCTAAAAACATCCATTTGATGCTCAGTAAATCCCAACTTGGTCATATCGAGTTGTAAATTGCTTTTATCAAGTAGACGAAGTACAATCTTCTCTCCATACAAGGCAGGAAGAATACTCACTCGAAAGTCCATCTCTTTGTTTCCAGGGGTAACTATTTTTATTCGGCCGTCTTGTGGCCTTCTACGCTCAGCAATGTCAAGCTTACTCATGATTTTAATTCTTGAAGAGATTGCATTTGCGATGCCCTGAGGTGGCTGAATTTTTTCATAGAGCTTTCCATCAATTCGAAACCGAATCCGAAACTTTTTCTCATAGGGTTCTATATGAATGTCAGAAGCTCCCATTTTAACCGCTTCAGTGAGCATCATGTTCACAAACTGAACGACTGGGTGTTGGTCTTTTTTATTAATATCAACAATATTGTCATCATCGTTGTCTTCAGTATCTACCTCTTTAATGACCGTTTCTTTTTCAATCTCGGTCATAATATCTTCATACGAAACACCTGCAGAATAAAACTTATCTATTGATTTACGAATTTGCGATTCAGGCGCAACCAAAGGTTGAATTTTTGATTTGGTCAAAAAAGTTAAATCATCAAGCACAAAAATATTACTTGGGTCTGACATGGCAACCACCAAGGTGTTTCCGGCTACTGATAAAGGAATCACAGCATGTTTTTCACAAACTTTTCGACTGAGCATTTCAATTGCTTTTCGATCGACATCAAAAGTATTTAAGTCAATAAAGGGTACGCTATATTGCTTGGATAAAAATTCGGAATACTTTTTTTCATCGATATAGCCCAAGCGCATTAAAGCAGCACCCAATTTTCCACCATTGGTTTTCTGCTCTTTCTTAGCTTGCTCTAATTGATCGATGTTGATGAGATTTTCTCTCACCATCAATTCACCTATATTTTTAGCTGCCACGCTTACTCCTGGTTCTTTTTTCATTTTATAATTTCAAGTACTTAGGGAGCAAGTGAGACTAAGAAAACAAGCTTATTATTCGACCTCATCGCTAGACTTAGGTGGAGTAGATTCTTCTTCATGGTCTTGATTCCCGACCAATTGCTTATAGTAAGCTTGTCGATCTAGATCAAAGCCAAGATACTCTTTGCACCAATGCCAATCTGTAGTGGCAGCAATCCAGGCACCAGAAATGAAGGGTATTCCTATGTCATCTGCCTGAACAATCAGCTGTGCTTTTTTTGATGTATAGTTTAAATCAACAATCCAGCCCTTAGCATTGAGAAAATTAAAATAATAGAGATCTTGAAGCAGGTCATTGGAGGCAGTGTAAGGAGTAGTATTAATCAATATAGAGGAAGCACCTGGCAAATAAGCAATTTCATCATGAGCAACAAAGCGAAATTCGATATTGAAGTAATTCTTTTTTAAACTTTGGACTACCTCTCTACCCAATTCTTCAAATTTATCAGTAAACAAAATTTTTGAGTAACCTGCATTCATCAAAGGTAAAACTAGGGCACGTGCAGCTGCTCCAACCCCCACTATAATAGCAGATGCCGATATATCGAGACTTTTTGCTTCTTCAACAAGAACTTGTAAAAAAGATTTTTGCAAAAGAGATCTTGGCCACCATTTCTCTTCTTGCTTGACCAAACAATCGGCCGATTTTAAATAAAGCGACATTGAAGTGGTTTGTTCTAGACTGCCGCCAATCACTTGCCCATAAGGTGAACCTATTCGAATTTGGTTCATTTCTTGCTTCGCTTTTTTTAGCGTCTCCTCAAATTCGTGCTCTCGAACTTCATAAAAATAAACTTCATTGGTAAAATGGCTTTCATTTAAAATTTGAGAGAGAAGTTCAAAGCGACTTTTTGAGCATGTTCTCGCAATTTCACCCCATTTGAGCATAGATTTGCTTTACCTTATCGATATCTTTTTCAATTTGTTGCTTGAGTTGCTGCGCATTTTCAAACTTTTTTTCAGCCCGTATAAAACTCAAAAACTCCAGTTTAATCTTTTCACCATATATATTATCTGAAAAGTTCAAAATGTGAGTTTCAATTTGAATTGGCCGTCGATTAACCCCGCCAAAAGTAGGATTCACACCTATATTGGTAATACAAGAGAAGTAATCACCACGTATTTGAACACGACAAGCATATACACCACTTGCGGGCAACAACTCAGCCTCGGTGTAGAGATTTGCTGTTGGAAAACCAATTGCCTTGCCTCGATTTGCACCCTTTTCGACCAAGCCTTGCAAATAAAAATGACGACCTAAATAAAGATTGGCTTTTTGCATATCACCACTCTCTATCGCTTTTCGAATCAAAGTTGAAGAAATGATTTGTTCATCTATTTTAAAGGGCGGAACTACATGAACTTCAAATCCATTTTCTCTGCCTTTTTCTTTTAGAAAATCGGCATTCCCTTTACGGTTGGCACCAAAACTAAAATCATATCCAATAACGATTGCCTTGGGGTTGAGCGGCTTTATCATCCATTCATTTAAAAAACTCTCTGGACTTTGAGACGACAATGAGCGCGAAAAAGCCTCGCGTACGAAAAAATCAATTTTGAGATCTTCAAATACTTGTTCTTGATCTTCGAGAGAAAATATTCGATGCAGTTTTTTTTCAGGAAATAAAACCTTAACTGGATGCGGTTCAAAACTTAAAACCACTGAGGGCACATCAAACTTTTGACTGCAATCTTTTAATCTGGCGAGCAATTGACGATGCCCTAAATGAACCCCGTCAAAATTTCCAACACTCAAAACAGAAGACTTTAAATGAAAGTCACTTTGATGAATCGATTCAATCAACTTCACGCAAACATCTCCAACTTCTCAATCAAGTCCTTCGCTTCTACTTTAAGCATACACTCATGAGTCCCTTTAGGACATTTATTGTGCCCATGTTTTCCACAAGGTCGGCAATACACATCTTTTTCTACTACCAATGCTTGATCTTGCCAAGGGCGATAGCCTAAATCGAGAGTTGTCGGCCCAAAGACAGAGACATTTTTCAAGCCTACAACTGAAGCCAGATGCATCGGACCACTATCATTCGATATTAATAGCTCTGCATTCTGAAAAACTTGCAAAAGCGCTACAAGCGAGGTCTGTCCACATAGGTTTTCTAACTGACTAAAACCCTCCTCTACTTTTTCACAAGCATCTATATCGTCTGGTGAACCAATAAGATAAACTTCATAGTTTTTTTCGTATAAGTACTTTGCAACTTCAACAAAACCTTCTGTTTTCCATTTTTTAGTTGCCCAAACCGAACCTGGAGCCATAAGTGCAACAGGCTTAGAGGTGTTTAACAAGCAAGATTTTTCTTTTGCTAAATTCAAATGCATACTAGCCCAATCGGGAACATTGACTCGATTCTGTAAATCACCGAGTGACTTCGGCTGAGAATCCCAAAGCAATGAGAAATCAGAAAAGCTCTGACTCAAGTTTTCGTCAAGAACACAAAGCAAAGAGAGCTGGCGAATCGCGTCGGGAAGCTGCATTGGACGTTTTACTCGTTGGTCAAAAATAAAGCGATTCCAAGACTTATGAAAACCAATTTTCGCCTTGGCTTTTATTTCCCAACTCAAAAGATTGGATCGAGTCGAGTCATGGGGACAAAACAGTAGATCATAACTCTCTTGTTTGAGTTCAAGCTTAACCTCTTTCCAATTTTTGGTCTTCTTATCCACTCCTATCACTCGCTCTACTAAGGCAAACTTCAAAAAAAGATCTTTAAAAGATTTTCGACAAAGAAAATGAATTTCAGACTCTGGATAAAGCACTCGAAGTCTCTTAAGTAGAGGAATACAAAGAAGAGTATCACCAAAAAATGCAGTCTGAATTACCAATATTTTCACTTATTTATTTATAAAGAATGATCTTGCTCGATGTAAAGACTTTTGCCCGAAAAGTCTCTAAGAGCTTGTAGAATCTCATCTAAAGGGACAAGGTCATAACACATCACTTCTTTTGCACAATGCCGTTTCCAACAAGGGGCGCAGCTTGCCGGACTTTGAATCTTGACCCCGCGATCGTAGAGATCAATTTCATGGGCACAAGTAGGACCAAACCAGGCTACTACATATTTTTGCAAAGCAATGGCCATATGCATACCAAGACTATCTCCGCTGATTACAATGTCACATGCAGCCACCGAACAAAGCCCATCTCTTAATCCTTGATCGCAGGGAGAGGATGCTACAGAGGTAATTTTCTGAATGTAATCATTTCTCTCTCGATCTTCTGGACCACCTAAAAGCACCAAATCAAATACTTCTTCTTTTTGCAACATTCGAATCAGTTCAATATGAGCCCCCAAAGAAAGCTTCTTATAAGGAATCACATCACTACAGCCTGTATTGATTCCAACAATTAGCTTCGACTTATGAGATCGCCATTGATTTTCTCGCAAACGCAGCATTTCTTGCTCTTGCAGATTAAAACTCACTTGATAGGGATCTCTCATAAAAGACAAAGATAGACTTTCTGCTACCAGCTGAGTCTCTGGCTTTTTGTTTTCAAAAAATTTCTTATGATTATCGAGACCAAGATCCCAAAGCGGCTTGGCTTCATCATTGGCCGGAACAATGCTCCCTGTAGAGGGATCAAGTAAAAAACCATACTTCTCTTTGGCATTGAGCTTATAAGCAATAGAACCTGCAAATTGTGATTTATCAACTATAAGTGCTACATCAAACTGAAGTGTCTCTAAAATCTTTAAACTTTCCAAATCGGTAGTCATTACCTTATCAACTTGGTTCAAATTCTCTAAGAGTGAATGTGCAGGTTTTTGTGTAAGCCAAGTTATATGTGATGAAGGGTACTTTCTTTTGATCGCTGGAAGAAGTGCGGTACTTCTTAGCACTGCACCTAATGCTCCCAGATGAACCAATACGATTCTCTTTTTTGGTATATCTCTACTGGGGCAAAGTTCATCGCAAACTTCGTTTTTACCACAAGGTTTATATCCATTAAAATGGCGGCAAGCGATTTGTGCATCCGACATAGCCTATACTAAGCTATAAAACGAAGTTTGAGTGTAGCTATTCTTGAGAACTAGCCGAAAGACCACTCCATCCCTTGATTTCTTCTACTTCGAAGTTGAGACTACCGATCTTGATCTTGCCTTTCATTTTTAAAAACATCTTGCGATCATCGTTTGAAAGCCAAAAGAAAATATCTCCC
>CAZZCP010000006.1:29482-53239 GCA_964653235.1 uncultured Pseudobdellovibrionaceae bacterium
CAACAGAAGGCTTTATAACAACTGTCTCAAATTTACCTAGATCTGTTTTTAAAATTTCTTTACGCAAAACTTTTGCAGTAACAACTAGATTTTTACCTTCATGGGCTACCCGGTATTGATAAGTCTTTCCTGGTTTCAGTTTAAATGTTCTAAGATATAAAAAAGCACTTAGCATGTTTTGTGAAAAAGGCTCTATCTTCCAGGTGTATTTCTTTTTTCTAAGCCCTCTTCTTTCGGTTACTTTTCTCTCCCAAAACTTAGCCTCTAAGGTTTCGTGATCAAAATAAGATTTGATTTCTGCCAACTTTCCAGATTCTTTTACGTGAATCTCATAGGCAGGGGGCAATAGGGTTTCGTAATCCAAATAAGTTTCAGCCCAATCATCAGCACGATAAAACCAGTCAAACCACTCCCCCGATTTGACAAAAGCCTTAAAATGATAAGCTTTTCTACCATTTACCATAGCAAAGTTTTCAGTTGTCATAGTAAAGTGTCCAGCATTCATACCCAAATATGATACTTTGAACTTAACACTCTCTCCAACTCGAAATGGATCTTGAACCGGCCTTCGACCAAGAAAGCCTTCTGCATCTTCTAGTTTTGGCAGTTTCTCTTTTGGCTTCGGCTCTTCTTTTACCTCTGTGACTTTCTTTGGTTTTTTCTTTTTTTTAATTTTCTTTTTAACTTCAACTTTCTTTTCTTCTGCTTTTTTTTCTGGCGGTAGCGCTGGTTCTTTTACTTGAGCCACCGGTTCTGCTTTTTCTATTTGGATGACTTCACTGTACTCTTCTTCATTTGAAATTTTCTCAGAATCTTTGTGCTTCAAAAAACTAGTGGTACTACAAGCCGTTAGTATGAAAAAAAACAAAGAAAAGAGAATACGAAAAATCATATGTCTATCTTATCATTGCCCTTGAACACGAAAAGCAATTCAAAGACATGCAGGGCCAAGGACTAGGTGTTTTTTTCATAAGTCTTTTTAAACTGAAGTATTTGCTCAAAGAGTTCATTGCTCGAACCACTCAAACTGGTTTGTAGCTCTACAACATAAAAAGTATCAGGAATACTAGTCAAAGCTTGCAATTTCACTGCATCCTTCTCTGTGCAGAGTACAGGATTTGTAGCTGCAAAATTTTTTACCCTTAAGATATCAGAATCTTGAAACGAATAATGATCTTTAAAGTGAAAATGTTTTTTTACATAAATACCAAGATCACGAATTTGAGCTTCAAAAATTTCAGGTCGAGCTATGGCTGAAAGCAAAACCACTTCTTTATTCTTTAAAGATCTTAAATCTTTCGACTCTGCCCTATGAAAATCTTTAAGTTCACGTAAAGCATTTAAGTGATAATGAAAGTGTAAAATCCGAGATTCATCACTGGCTTTATCTTTGGTTTTGGTTTTAACAATCCAGTGAGCCCGTGACAAAGAAAGACCTGTTTCTCTAGCTCGGCCAACGGGCAAAGGATAGTAATGCCACAAGGGAGCAGTTGCATCTAGAAGCACAATATCTAAATCTCGATAGATTCTACGATGCTGAAAGGCATCATCGAGTAAAAACAGATCATAGCTATTCTTTTTTAAAACTTCTTTTGCAATTTGAACACGATCAGAACCTACATAAATATCGACTTTAGGAAATTTTAAATGAGTAAGACTTGGTTCATCACCGTACTTCTTTGGATCTAAAGAATCAATTTTTTCCCAGTCTAGCTCTGACTCCCTTTTATATCCCCGAGTGATCACTGCTAGCTTAAGATCATTCTCAAGGCAAAATTCAATCATTTTTTGCACAAAAGGAGTTTTGCCGGTTCCACCTGCAGTTAAATTTCCAACACTAATAACCGGTATACCTACTTTGTGTGCTTTTAAGATGCCAAAGTTATAAAGAAGATTTCGAAAAGCAACAATAAGTGTATAGAGAACTGCTAGAGGCCAGAGCAGATGTCTCAAAGAAACTCCTCAAGTACTTGAGCGACTCTTTGAGTTGCTCCCTTGGTACCAAGTTTATCGGGTAAAGATTTTAATTCTTCAATTTTAGCTCTTCTTACCTCTTCTCTTTCAATATAAACACTTAACTCAGCAGCAAGATTCTCAGGATTTGCCTCTTCTTGAAAAAGCTCTTCTGCAACCTTGCGATTGAAAATTAAATTGATCATCCCAAAAAATCGAGTGGTCTTCACAAATCTACGAGCAATCCACGCGCTCACTGGATTCATAATGTACATGATCACCATCGGTTTTCGCATCAAACCCGTCATTAAAGTTGCTGTTCCAGAAGCCACCAAAGCCACATCAATACATCTTAGCATCTCAAATGGCTCGCTTTGTAGAATTTGAATTTTTGGAGAAGCCTCTGGTATTAGAGATCTTAGTTGTTCTTTATTAAGACCAGGAGCGGCTAGCAATACAAAGTGCAATTCAGGGTATCGATTCGCCAAAATTTTAGCAGTCTGCATTTGAATTTCAAAATGGTGTTGAATCTCAGAATTTCTAGAACCAGGTAGCAAGCCAAGAACCAATTTATTCGTTGGAATAGAGTTTTCTTTACGCAAGTTTTTTATAGTATCAGATTCAAAAAAATCTGGGCTAATTTCATCGAGCAAAGGGTGACCTACAAAATCACAGTCGACAGAGTGGCTCTCGTAAAATTCTTTTTCGAACGGAAAAATCACCAATACCTTTCTCATATACTTTTGCATTTGCTTGATTCTCTCACGTCGCCATGCCCAGATCTGAGGTGATATATAATAAATAATCGGAATACCTAAAGGATGAAGTTCTTTTGCAAGCTTTAAATTAAACTCTGGATAATCTAAGAGCAAAATAAATTTAGGCTTTCGCTTTTTACACTCGGCAACCAAAGTCTTAAAGACTCTTCGAATCATGGGATAGTGTTTTAGAACTTCTTGCACACCGACGACAGCCATTTCTTCTGAGCGCCCAATACACTCAAAACCAATCTTTTCCATTTCACGGCTGCCAATTCCAAAACAATGAATTCTTTTGTCACCCCAGGTCTCTAAAAGTCTTTGTGCATAGAGAGCACTTGATGCTTCTGCAGCAATGATCAATGCATTAGGATAATCGTTTGTGAATGTCATTTTGTATTCTCTCTGCCAACTGCAAGGCTTTTAGACCATCTCTACCACTGACCGCTACTTCAGTATCATTTTCAATTGCCGAGAGAAAGGCTTTGGTTTCATCCAACAAACCATCCCCTTTACCAAGAGTCCATGCATCAAACTCAAGTGGCTCTTCTGAGGTTAGAATATCGCCCACCTTGGTTGTCAGATTGACCTCATTACTGACAAAATCAATAGAAAGGTATTGATCTTGTTGAAAAACACGAAACTTTCTTTGTTGCTTTTGCGATACTCGAGAGGCTGTTAAATTGGCAACAGCTCCATTGGCAAATTCTATGCGGGCATTGGCGATATCGACCAAAGAAGTTAAAACTGGTACACCCACTGCAGAAACTTTTTCTACCTCAGAATGAACCAATGATAGTATTACATCTAGGTCATGGATCATTAAATCGAGAACCACATCAACATCATGCCCCCGAGGCTTAAATGCAGCCAAGCGATGCACCTCCATAAACAAAGGATCTTTGAGTTTTTCTCTTGCAGATACAAAAGCAGGATCAAAACGAACGACATGTCCTACCTGAAACTTCAATTGATTCTTTTCAGCAATTCGGCACAATTCTTCTGCTTCACTGAGAGTCTCAGTCATTGGTTTTTCAAGATTTACATGAATTTGATTCTCTAAAAAAAACTTTGCAATAGAATAGTGAGACTTAGTTGTAGAAGCTATCGTTACTGCATCAACTTGCCCCAAGAGCTCTTTGTAATCAAAGATAGCCTTAGTATTTAATTCAGCCGCAACTTCTTTACAGCGCTCCTGATCTAAATCACAAACTCCAATGAGTTCTGCTTGATCAAGACTTGCATACTTTTGCGCATGAAAATTTCCTAAATAGCCTACTCCAACTACAGCAGCTCGAACACTCATATCGCTAGACCTCTTTCAGAGAGAGAAACAAAATCTAAAATCATCTTTACACTTCTTGTATCTTCACACTCTTGCTTGATTCTCTCTATCGATTCTTCAACGCGCAAGCCAGATTTTGTGAGAATTCGGATGGCTTTTTGCGCCGAACTAATTTCTTCTTTAGTGTAACCAGACCTTTCCATACCTATCTTGTTCACGCCGCGAATCACAGCATAATTTCCAGAAGCCATCGAAAAGGGAGCTATATCTTTATTAATTGCGGCCGTGCCACCAATAAAACTATGAGAGCCTAAAATACAAAACTGATTGATGGCGCACATACCACCAATGATCACTTTATCTTGAATTTTTACATGCCCCGCAATGCTAACCGCATTGGCGATTACATTTTCATTGCCAATTTGAGTGTCATGACCAACATGAGAATAGGCCATAAACAGATTGCTATCGCCAACTCGAGTAGTAGCTCCCCCACCAACAGTACCAATATTTAAGGTCGCACATTCACGAATCTTATTGTTATCTCCAAGAATAAGTTTTGTAGGCTCCCCTTTGTATTTAAGGTCTTGAGGCGGACCACCCACAACGGCTCCTGCAGAGATCACATTGTTCTTGCCCAATTCGGTGATTCCCGATTTACAGCCCAAACGAACATGGCTTTCTAAAATACAACCATATCCTAAACGGACTTTTCCTTCGATCACACAAAAAGGACCAACAGCAAC
The DNA here is from genome assembly GCA_964653235.1 of uncultured Pseudobdellovibrionaceae bacterium. Taxonomy (GTDB): domain Bacteria; phylum Bdellovibrionota; class Bdellovibrionia; order Bdellovibrionales; family UBA840; genus CAZZCP01. The sequence continues at coordinate 34,225 of CAZZCP010000006.1, forward strand.
ATCATCTGCCAGTTCCGCTTCTTCTGATATGAGACTGCTTGGGTGTATGTTCATTTTGCCTCCTAAAAGACTTTGGCCCAAAGCTCAGCTTCGCACTTTCTTTTACCATCACATTCGATATAGCAATTGTATATTAGCATACTCCCACGATCTCTTATACATTCGCCAAATACATCTAAAACATCTCCAGGAACAGTGGGTTGGCGAAACTTAACTTTATTTGCAGATGCAATAAAAAAGTTTCTCTCCTCATCTTTTTGCCCTGGGCGAATGGTTGATACCGCAGAGGCCTGGGCCATAATTTCAAGCAACAATACTCCAGGCGCAATCGGGTTATCTGGAAAGTGTCCTGTAAAGTAGGGTTCGTTCATTGTAATGCACTTTCTTGCATGAACTCGGCGCCCCTTTCGATCTTCCATACTTCCACCCTCGAGACTAAAAACTCGATCGATTAGCAAAAAAGGATAACGATGAGGCAGCCAGGTCAAAATATCTTTCGACTCCAAAGGCATTTTTCCTAACTTTGGAATTGGGGTAGGCATGGTTTACTCCATATTTTACTTGTACTCTTTTTCAAATCGAGAAATCAGCATAGGAGTCACATCGACTTCTTCAGAGGCCCAAATTATGTTCTGCTCTCTTTTTTCAAGAATCATTGTAAACTTTTCTTTTTTAGCTATTTTCTCAATAATCTCACCCATTTTTTTAAGGATTGGGCGAGTCATCTCACGCTCGCGAACTTGAATACTTTGCTGACTCTTGGCAACTTCTTGTCGAAATTTCAACATCTCCTGTTGAAACTCAGCTTGCTTTTTGCGTTTGGCATCTTCAGATAAAGCAACAGCTTTTTTCTGAATGTCTTGAGCCATTTTTTTCAGAGCTTCTTCTTTTTTTTGAAACTCAGTTTGCTTGGCTTTAAACTCTTTTTCTAGAGCTGTCTTTGCTTTTTTTCCTGCCTTCGTCGATTCGATGGCTTTTTGCAAATCTACATAGCCAATTTTCGGCTCAGCTGCAAATGCAGAAAAACTGATTAATAATAGTGTTACAAGGCTTACCGCTTTCATATATCCTCCTAAAATGGTGTACCGATCGCAAATTCAAAGTTAAATGGTGCTTCACCCAATTCACGTTGTCGATCCACTGGAAAACCCCATTCAAAGCGAAGGGGGCCAATGGGCGAAAACCACCGAAAACCAAAACCATAATTGCTTCTAAACTCATCAAATTCAAGGCTATCATCGGCAAAACCAATATCATAAAAACTCACTCCACGAATTCCAGCCTCTGTAATTAAAGGAAATTCAAACTCTAAGTTGTAAAACAACTGCTGTTCACCGCCAAAAGGTCTTTCTTCACCTCGAAGAACAGAGAATTTTCTCTTACCAACTTGAAAAAACCGAAAACCACGTAGGGTGTTGGCTCCACCCAAAAGAAAAAGTTCGTTAAATGGTACGCCTCTTTCATCATCTAAAGTTTGAATATTTCCATAAGTTATGTTGTTTCTCCATACCAACTCCCAAAATACTTTTTTATAATATCGTGCATTGGCAATGGTTTTAAGAAATTTATTGTCTCCGCCCAGCCCTGCATATTCAAAAGAAAAGGAGCCAAAAACACCATCTTTAGGCACAAGGCGATCATCTCGTTGATCATATACTAGTGTGGTTGTCACAGAACTGGTGATACCATCAACGGTCTCTACTGGAAAAAGATCTGGATCACCATTGTTATCATCCAAATCAATATTGGTTTCATCAAGCTTGTAACGAACAAAAGTATTTAAATATTTAGCTATAGGGTGTCCCAAACGAAGCGCTACACCAATTCGATTCTCGACAAAGTTTAAAGTATTTCGACTCGTGTAGAAAAAATCGGTTCCTACTGACCAAGGAGTATCTAAGAAAAAAGGTTCGGTAAAACTAAAGTTAAAGCGCGAGTCCAATTCTGAGTAGTTAATTGTGAGCCCCAGTCTTTGACCGCGTCCAAACAAATTGGTCTGGTTGATTTGTGCATTGAGAATAAATCTTTGAAAAGAAGAGTAGCCTGCTCCCACTTGAATACTTCCAGTATTTCTTTCTTTAACGACAATATCAATATCCAATATCTGCGGCTGGCCTGGAGGGGTACTTGTTCTAAAATTGACTTCATCAAAAAAACCAAGCCGGCGAACATTGGCGAGTGATTCTCTTTTTTTAGTTTCATTGTAGAGCTCACCTTCAAAGATAAATAACTCTCGGCGAACTACCTTATCTCTGGTCTTAGTGTTACCAACGACATTGATTTTACCAAAATATGCTTTCTGCCCTTTATCGATGTCAAAAGTGATGTCAACTTCTTGTTTTTCTTCATTGATTTTTGTTCGCGGAATAATATTGGCAAAAGCATAACCCAAATCTCCATATTTGGCCTGCAGAGCCTGAAGATCTTTTTGCAAAGTCTCATAAACAAAAATTTCTGACTCATCAATATCGACGAAATCATTGAGATCTTCTTGGGTGAACAAAAGATCTCCACTAAAATCAACAGAGCCGACATTGTACTGCTTGCCCTCTTCAATAAAGATAGAAATCAAAATAGACTTTTTATCTGGAGTCACAGACACCTGCGGCTTTTCTACTTTAACCTGAACATAACCCTCATTAAAGTAAGAATAGGTTATGGCTTGCAAATCTCTTTCGAAGAGCTCTTGCTTGAAGTTTCCAGAACTACTGATAAAACTAAACAGACCTCCTTCTTGAGTTGCCATGCGTCCTTTTAGAACGCTGTCAGGAATTTTTGTATTGCCAACCAAATGAATGCTTTTAACCGAAACCTTATCATTTTCTTGAATATTAAAATGGAGAGCCAAACGATCTCCTTGAGAATCAATCTCTTTGAGCTCATACGAAATATTGGCAAGAAAAAAGCCCTTGTCCTCATAGAGCTTCTGCATCTTTTCAAGTGCCTCTTGAATCTGATTGGTATTTAATATCGAGTAGGTCTTGATACCTGTAGCTTCTCTAAGTTCTTCATCATCAATATCGACATTGTTATTAAAATAGATCTCAACAATGGATGGTTTTTCTAAAACCTCATAAGTTAATGCTACTCCGCCGGCTACATTGTTGCGAAAGACCTTTACATCATAAAAATATCCCATATTAAATATCTCTTGAATATCTCTACGAATTTTCGACCGGTCTAGAGAACTTCCCTTTTGGCTTTCAATACTTTCTATGATGGCATCGGCTTCAATTTTTCGATTTCCCTTGATCTCGATAGATCGAATTTCTTGCGCAATTCCATAGGAACTTACAAATAAGATAATGAATAAAACTTTGAAGCGAAATTGAAGCATGCTGATAAATATAAAACCCAGTAGTTTTAATAACTTAAATACATCGGGCGAGCCTATTACAGCTTATAAAATCAGTCAAAATATTCGCCTAACTCAAAAAGACATCTTGCATTATGTAAACTGCTCCCTTTTATTTCACTTTTTTTTCAAACTTAAAGCCTAATTTCAAAGCCCTAGGAGCTGCGTCCGAGAATGCATTGAATTTTAAGCCCTTACGGACAAAATTAATGAGGTATTTTATACTTTTAGCTGTTTCGGACGGATGTCCGAAGTGAAATAAAAGGGAGCAGCTTATGACATTTACCGTCACTCACTGGCTCGATTTACAGCGCTTTTTTTTCATCTCAGAAATATGCAAAATAACATAGCAATTTTAGTAGATTAGAGAACTATCCTGAGTTCCTTATGGCCCTAAACTTGAAATTCTATCCCTTGAAGCTTTCCAATATTTTTATATGATTTTTAAAAAGGATATTTTTATGAAAAAAAGACTTCACCTTCTATTTTTGACATCATTTCTACTGCTAAGTGCATGTGCCGATTATGATCCAGATGCAGACGACTCAGTTCAGACTCGCAATGTCGGTGAGCTTTTTTCGACCAATGGGGTTGGTAAAATTGATGCTGATCAAGCTCTTGGTATATGGGCTGGTTTTATAGATGGTCATGAGATTCGTTTTCGTATTCAAGAAAATGTCATGGTCTACGGTAAAATCTGCGGAGATTATGAAGGTCAAAGATTACAAGTTTTTGTCGTAGTCCCCATACAATTTACGACTGGCGCCATGCGATTTTTTGTAACAGAGAATGTTACTGACTCATCTAGTAAAAACGAGGAAAGCTGTTCCATTTCTTTTCAAAAAGACCAACTGATATCTTTTGAAGACCATAGCATGCTTAGCGAGAGTCAAAAGATCATCTACTTTGAAGAAGATAAGCCATTTGTAGTAGGCAAAGTTTCAGACTAAACCACTCGCTTTTGCTTCACTTTATATAAATCTTCCATCTTGCATCATCATGGTACGAGGAAATTGACTCGCAAAATTCTTATCGTGAGTCACAACCAAGACACTCAGCTTGTGTTGCTTCTGTAGATTAAAAATCAATTCTTGAATTTTATGGGTATTTTCTGTGTCGAGGTTTCCGGTAGGCTCATCAGCCAAAAGGAGTTTGGGCTTTCTAACTACAGCTCTAGCGATTGCAACTCTTTGCCTCTCACCACCACTTAATTCAGAGGGGTAATGCTTCAAACGTTCTTTTAAGCCAAGTTCTACCAAAAGTTTTTCGGCTTGCATCTTGGCCAAAGCCTTCGCTGTGCCTCCAATTCGACAAGGAAGCATTACATTCTCTAAAGCAGTAAATTCAGGAAGAAGATGGTGAAATTGAAATACAAAACCTAAACTTTTGTTGCGAAACTCAGCGAGCTCAGCATCTCTTTTCATGCTTAGAGATTGACCTTCAAATCGCAAACTACCATCTGTTGGTCGATCTAAGGTACCTAAAATGTGTAAAAGAGTGCTTTTTCCCGCTCCCGAATCACCCATTATGGCGAGCATCTCTCCCTTTCTTAACTGTAAATCAACACCGCGGAGAACTTCTAAACTTTCTCCTTTGTCTTTATAAACTTTGCGAATCTGATTGGCTTCTAGCAAGAGATCACTCATATCTTAAACCCTCAACAGCCTCTAAACTTGCTCCGCGAAAAGCAGGGGCAAGAGAAGAAACAAAACTCAAAACAAAGGCAGTGACTACGATCACCAATACATCTAGTGATCGAACATCTACCGGAATATGCTCCAATTTGTATACATCGGGTGGCAACTGAAATAAGTCCCACCGAGGTATTATGTAGCAAAGGCCAAGTCCTAACAATAAACCCAAAAGACTACCTATAAAACAGACAACGAGGGCTTGCGTGCTAAACAACTGCACCAAAAAGGTTTTGGATGCACCAATGCTTTTTAGAATACCGATGTCACCATAGCGCTTCAACACACTAATATAAAGGCTGGATGATATATTAAAACAAGCTGCAATCACCATAATCAATACAACAAAAAAGATGATTTTCTTCTCAACTTGGATGGCTTGTAAAAAATTACGGTTATGAGAATACCAATCTTTGACAATAAACTGCGAACCCAAATCAGTGAAAATTTCATCCGAAAGTCTTTTAGCCTTTTCCTTGTCATCGATAAGAAGACGAAAGCCATTGTATAGACTTGCATCTCGATCGAGCAGCTGGTTTACCGCTTGAGCAGAAGAGATAATGATTCTTTCATTGTATTCATATTTGCCAAAATTTAAAACTCCCTGAACTTGAAAGCGAGCCAACTTTGGCGAAAAACCTGAGCTTTGACGAGGATTCGGTTTTGGCAAAACCAATTGAAATACGTCACCAATCTTTAGATTAAACTGTTTCACAATTTCTTTACCTACCAATGCGGGTAGGTTTTTATTATTGGTCTGAAATGAATACTCTCCTATTTCGACTCGATCTCGAAGCTTTAATACCTGATCGACGGTATCAACTTCTAGACCCCGTAAAGCAATTCCTTTCACTCTGCCGTTTTTAGCAATCAAGGCTTCGGCTTGGTTATAGCCTGATACCGCAAGAATTTCTGGATACTTTTGTTGCAATTCTTGAGATAGTTTCTGGTATTGCTTCATGGGCCGACCTTTTTTGTAAACCAGAATGTGGCCAGTCAAATCAATCACAGATTCATGAATGCTCTTTTCAAAGCCATTGACCACTGACATCGCAACAAGTAAAGAGGCTACGCCCACCATCATTGTAAAGATCGCCATCATCGATGTTCGGCTAACAAAACGTGAGCCCATCTTTAAGTAACGAAAAACCATCCAAGCCTTCATGAAGAAGTTTCTCCTGTGGCCTGCCACTTTAGAAAAGAAAATACAAACTCTTGCAAACCTCCATCCATCACATCATTCACCTGACTGGTTTCTTGATTGGTTCTGTGATCTTTCACCATTTGATAGGGATGCATTACATAAGACCGGATTTGACTGCCCCATTCGTTGGCCATTTTAGATTCATTGAGTTTGTCTTTTTCTTTCTCTCTCTCGGCAAGTTCTCTTTCGTAAAGCGCTGCCTTTAACATTTTCATGGCTCGGTCTCGGTTTGCGTGTTGAGACCTTTCACTTTGACACTGAACCACAATTCCTGTTGGAGCATGAGTCATTCGCACCGCAGAATCTGTTCTATTTACATGTTGCCCGCCGGCACCACTCGCACGGTAAGTGTCAACACGTACATCTTCATCTTTCACTTCAACTTCAATATTTTCATCAACTTCAGGCCAAACAATAACCGAAGTAAAACTTGTATGTCTTCTTGCATTTGAATCAAATGGACTAATTCTTACCAAGCGATGAACTCCACTTTCAGATTTTAAATTGCCATAGGCAAAAGGTCCCTGAATATGTAGGGTCACCGATTTGATTCCAGCAGAGTCTCCATCTGTCATTTCAATCACATCGACTTTGTAAGAATTCCGTTCGGCAAAACGAGTGTACATTCGCATTAGCATATTGGCCCAATCACAAGCCTCAGTGCCTCCTGCACCCGAATTGATTGCAAGATAACAACTGTTCGCATCTGATTCGCCATTCAACATGGTTTTGAGTTCAAGTTCTTCGTAAGAAAGTTCGATTTGATTCAATTCAGTTAAAACTTCTGAAAAACTCTCCTCATCATGAGACTCAATCGACATATCTAATAATACAAAAGTGTCATCCAGCTTTTGTTTGAGCTCAGAATAGTCTTCAATTGACTTTTCTAAAAAAGTTTTCTCTTGGTTGTACTTATTAAAAAGTTGAGGGTCTTTCCATACTTCGGGATTTTCGCTTTGAAGTTGCAATTCTTCGATTCGTCTTTGTTTGCCCTCAACGTCAAAGATACCCCCGAAGTTCTGAGACCTTTGACTCTAAGTCTTGTAATTTTGAGCGTACCTCAGTTGCCTGAGTCTCCATCGACATCGATCTCTCCTTTGATAGCTCAATCTTTATCAGGTTTTATGAATTTGCAAGCTTTTGCTTTTGAATTTTTGCAAAAATGGCATCTTGCAGATCAAACATTTCTCTTGCGGCTACTTCATCCTCTTCATGTTCGTAGCCTAGCAAGTGCAAAATACCATGAAGAAGCATATAACTGAGTTCTTCTTCTACAATTAGACCATGCTCGTGAGCTTGTTGCTTCACTTTGTCATAGCAAATCACAAGCTCTCCCAAAGAGTTCTCTTCGATAGCCTCAAAGCTTAAAATATCGGTTATATAGTTTTTGCCTCGAAACTGAAAATTCATCTCTTGCATTTTTTCAGAGCCAATATAAGCAATCACCAATTGTTCACATGCAGATAATTCAGGATGAAGCGGTTTAAGCTCTTGCATTATAAAATCTAAGACAGGTCTCAAGCTCGGTATCTGTTGCTCTACCTCGATGACCACCTCATATTTCATTTAGGTATCCCGAGCTGTTTTTATATTTTTTTTAGAGTCTGCATCCACCCCGCCCATGCTCACAGGATATTCCATTCTTTGGTGATAAATTGTTAACAGAATTCGTTCATAGATTCGCTCAATAACACTAAGGTCTCTCAAAGTAAGATTGCAGTCTTCGAGTTGACCGTCTAGAAATTTGTTTTGGATGATATTGCGAACGATATTTTGCAAACGAGCCGGTGTTGGGTCTTCTAATGATCTAGCTGCAGCCTCAATGCTGTCGGCCAACATCACAAGTCCCGCTTCACGAAACTGAGGTTTGGGCCCCGGATAGCGAAACTCTTCTTCACTGACTTTGTTGATATCGTCTTCTAGCTCTTTGGCCTTATTGTAGAAATAGGAAATCAATGTCGTTCCGTGATGCTGCAAAATAATATCTTTGATCGGTTTACCCAGTTGGTACTTCGCAGCCATTTCAGCCCCATCTTTGACATGAGCGATCAGTATGGTCTTACTCATATGTGTTGAAATATTATCATGCGGATTGTAGCCCTTTCTTTGGTTCTCAATAAAGTACTCGGCATGATTGGTTTTACCAATATCATGATAAAAAGCACCCACTTTAGAGAGCAAAGAATTCGCACCAATCTCTTCAGCGGCAGATTCAGCCATGGTGCCAACAATAATGGAATGATGATAGGTCCCTGGGGCCTTCAATAGCATTTCTTTTAATAATGGATGGTTCAGATTGCTCAACTCAAGCAATCTTACATCAGTGGTATAATTAAAAACTGACTCCAATAAGGGTACAATCATCATTGACAAAAGAGATGCTAGTATACCCGAGGAAAATCCTGCGCCCATAGATAAGAAGAGATCTTCATAGCTAATTGCAGACTTTATCAAAATACTCAAAAAGAATATAGAGAGCAAATTGATCAAACCGGTGCCAACACCCGCAATGTAGACATCATTTCTTTTTTTACATTTATGAACAAAGCGGGCAGCTGCCATTCCACCAATAAAGGTAGTCAAAGCCACTGGATAGCTAAAGTCTGATAGAAAACTGACGACCACAGCCATAAATAAACTGAAAAACCAAATCAACTCACCTCTATGTACCAAAAGGGCAAGCATCATCGCACCTGCCGAGGTGGGAGCTAGGTAAAGAAAGAAATTTTCATTGAAGGTATAACCCATCTCTCGAACAAGAGCTGCATCGGTAACAAAAAGCATGAGTTTTGAAATTGCAATCACTAGAAATGAAATCACACCCATTGCATAAATGTCTTTGGTATCAATTTTGCGAATGCGCATGCCAAATTTTCGAACAAAACTTGTGGTTACCAATAGCAAAAGAAGCAAAAAGCTGGCAGACAAAATCGATAAGACATCAGTTCTTTTTTTATCTTGAAGGTTGCGTATCTTATTTAAAATCACAATATGCTTTGCCTGAATCGGAGAGCCCGAGGCAATAATAATTTGACCTTTTTTTATAGCCAAACGAGACTCAGGCACAGCCTCTCTTGCGCCTTGTTTTCTCGCTGCAGTTTCTTGCATATTGGTACTTAAGTTGGCAACAACCAGATCTCTTGAAAGTCGTAAAAGCTGTCTTCGATTTTCGACACTAATTTTAAAATCACGAGTCAAAAGCTTTCTAGCCAATTGTTTTTTTACACTAGCAACATCGACAATTTCTTTAACTGAAATAGAAAACTCATCAGTGGCATTCGAACTACCATCCCCTTCAATACTACGAATAATTACTTGCTCAACATCATTGTTTTCAAAAGGTCTTAATTCTTGAATTACCTTCTTGCGAGAAACCGGTTCTAATAAGCGAATCAGGTAATTTGCATAGCGCGATGAAAAACGAACTCTCGATAGCCACTGAAAACTAGAATCTGAAATTTTATAGGGTCCCAAGATCTCTTCAAAATCTGACTTATTTTTTAAAAACTGACCCACGGCCTTATCACGTTCATATTCATTCTTAGGCCAATATTTATTGCCGAGCTTGGCCCTCATGCTTCGAAAGGCCAAACCAATACGATCGAGTAGTTCTTCATAGATCTTTGTGTCAAAATCTAAAATGGGAGGAACACTGTCTTCAGCCTCAACTCGCATAGCAGCGGTCTCGATCTCATCAACCATTTCAAAACTCAATGGAGATTTTACATCTACCGATGCGATATCTCCCTCTCGATAACTTGTATACACGGGAGAAGTTTCATAATGAATGAGAAAAGAAAGAGATAAACAAAACAAAAACACATAGGCGATATTTCGAATTTCAAAATTTTTATCTAACCGATGTGCCAGTTTTCCAAACAAAGTCTTTTCGAAGCCCAAGCCATTGACCCAATCTACAAATTTTGCCGTAGGATTTTCATAAGAAGTTCGCATATTGCTTTTATTCTTCTTTTTGATTCCTTTCGGTGTAGCTATTTTTAGATCATGCTTCTTTTTCTTGGGGTCTGACATAACTAAAGAATAACAAATATAAACTGCCAATTCTCGATATTCTTGCAGAATTTATTGAGAATTGAATAAATTCCCACTTTATGCCAGCTTATGACCTAAGTCTGCGACTACGCATTGCAGTACAGGAGATACAAATGCACAAAGTACCTGATGATTTGAGAAGTTTTGAAGCTTTAAAGCAAGTGGTCCAAAGTCTAAGAGACCCCAATGGTGGATGCCCTTGGGATTTAAAACAAACTCACCAAAGTCTATGCCAATATGCCATTGAAGAAACCTATGAAATGGTCGAAGCCATTGAAGAACAAAACGATGAAGACCTAAAAGAAGAGCTTGGTGATGTTCTTTTGCAAGTTGTTCTACACTCCGAGATCGCAAGGCAAAGATCTGCTTTTGACATTCATGACGTTATCGAAGTTTTAAATGAAAAAATGACAAGAAGGCATCCTCATGTCTTTGATAGCAACGAAGTCAAAAACGCTGATGAAGTTTTACACAACTGGGAAGAAATCAAAAAACAAGAGAAAAAAGACCGCAAGTTTTTTGACTACCCTCTTCACTTACCCGCACTACAAAGGGCATTGAAAATCGGCAACAAGACTAGAAAATTGGGTTTTGATTGGACCCAAGCCCAAGAGGTAATGCTCAAACTTGAAGAAGAGCTTACTGAGGTAAGAGAAGAAATACAGAGTCAAAATCGAGAGGCTCTTCAAGAAGAAATTGGTGACCTTTTGTTTGTCATCGCCCAGTTGGCTCGCCACTATGAGATGGACCCTGAGCAGTGTCTAAGGAATGCCAATTTAAAGTTTGAAACTCGTTTTGAGAAAATGCACAAATTGGCTCAACAGGAAGAATTAGACTGGGATAATTTAAGTTTAGAGCAAAAAGAAGAGCTTTGGCAGAGGGTAAAAAAAGAACTCAAGAAGCTTTGATTTTTCGCTTTATAATTGCGACAAAGCCTTTTGCTTCTTTCATTCCCAAAAAATGGCATGTCGCTAGATAAATGCTTGCGGCCAATACAATACAGCTCCCGACCGATAGCAATCGAGCCACATCTGCAATAGAAAACAACTGAATATAAACCTTATACAAAAAGGCATTCGGCCAAAAAGCCAGTGTCATAGCAAAAGAGGCAAAAGTAAATACCATTGAGGCATAGAGAATTTGTCCTAACTGAAGCCGGTTTCCCAACTTGTAGTAGAGATAACTCAAAGAAACCAAACCAACAAAACCGCTAGCAGCAGTACTAAGGGGCAAGCCTTGAATTCCCATATTCTCTACCAAATAACCAACGATTGAAATATGCACCAAAAGAGAGATAAAGCTGCAGATTACAGGCAGCCAATATTTTTTTTGTGAATAAAAGCTAGCATTTAAGATTTTTTGCAAACTAAAAACAATCAAACTGAGTGCATAGATTTTTACCACCCATGTAGTTTGCTCTAAAGCCTCAACCGAAAACTTACCTCGATAAAATAAAAGCTCAACGATCTCATAACCAAAAAAATAGAATGCATGAGAAGATGGTAATACCAAAAAAAGATTGAAGCGAATGGCTTGGTACATTTTTTCTTGTGCCACAGCTTTTTGCTGTTTTGCAAAAGCCTCACTCAAAGATGGCATCAAGGCAGCTCCCAGGCTCACTGCAATTAATGAAAGAGGCAACTCTAAAACTCGATCAGCATAATAAATCCATGAGTTTGCTCCCTCAGGCAATTTTGAGGCATAAGCGACATTGATTAGGCCAATGATTTGCAAAATTCCAATCCCTACAGCTCCTGGAATCATATTTAGAAATACCTTGCGAACCTTGGGATGAATCTTAAATCTGGGTTTTGGCATCTGTCCCAGCTTGATCAGCTTCGGCAAACAAACAAGAAACTGTAAAGCTCCCCCTACCAAAACTCCAATCGAAAGATAAATTCCAGGTTGGTCTACCCATGACTTAGGCAATAAAGAAAAGCCTATCAAACTAATATTAAAAAAAGCAGGAGCCATGGCAGGCCAAAAAAACTCTTTGGCACAATTGAGAAGAGCCATAGAATAGGCGTAAAGAGAAATAAAAAATAAAAAGAAAAACATGATTCGCGCAAAGAAAATTGTGTTTTCTACTTTACCAGGAATAGCTTGAAAGCCCTCTCCTTGAATAAACAGAGATATAATTGGCTCTGCAAAAATCACTCCTAGAAGACTAAGAAAAAATACCAGACTCGATAAAACTGTAAACATTGAGTCGCGAAAAGCCTTTTGTTCTTTAAAGCTTTCATTCAGACCAACAAATTCAGGAATAAAGCTGGTGGCCAAAGTTCCCTCTCCAAGGATTCTTCTCATGAAATTCGGTATTCGAAAGGCAACAATCCATGCATCTGTTGCCGTAGCAGCAAATTGCGAACTGATAATGATATCTCGAAAAAGCCCAAGAAATCGGCTACTTAAGGTGCCAAGAGACATCCCAAGAGCGGCCCTCATGAGTTGTGTTTTTGATTTTACCATAGTCTCCTCTTGCCACTCTATGCCAATTGTGCTAACAAGGTCTTTCTCTAACTAGAGGATATTTTGGGAGGTTAGACTTGGCAAACCATAAGTCGGCAGCAAAAAGAGCAAGACAAAGTGAAAAGATCGCAACACGCAATCTTTCAATTAAAAGAAGCGTTCGCACTTTCGAAAAGAAACTGCTTCAAGCAATTACAAAAAAAGAAGCCGAACCAGCTAACACTGCCTTAAAAGAGTATATGTCGAAAATGGACAAAGCCAGTAAACGCGGTGTTTTTCATGCAAAAACTGCTGCTCGCAAAGTTTCTCGGCTCTCTACCCGAGTAGCACAACTCAATAAATAAATATTCAATTCGAATTTTGTTTCAAATATGCCATTTCTTCTTTGGCCTCTTCTTCTGTTTTAGCAGCAATGTATTCACGAATCCCTTTTCGGCCATTGTATGGCAAATTTACAAAAGATAGGCCTATATGAAATTGGTCTCCGGCTTCTCGTATAGATCGAACTTCGGCCTTTACGACGATAAAACCAGTCGAAGGCATTATAAAGTTAACCACGATGTATCGACCTTGCTTTATCGAGCTTGAAACCTCAATGAGCATTCCGCCTTCACCAATTTCTCGACCTTCGCCCAAGAAGTAACTCCCACCTACCAAGATACTGATTCGCCTATGAAAAAATCTTCGTGGATAGCGTCTTCGTGCCAAGCCTTTTCGAGCTTCGTTTTTCATAAATCATTATCGGCTCTTGCAGCTAAAGACTGCAGGTTTTGATAACAAAATTTTCAAGCCAAATATGAGAAGAAATCGGCGAGGCTTTGAGCGCCTTATCAGTTAACAATAAGGCTTTATGTACTTCATTGAGCTTGTCTTTAGACCATGAATTGGACTGAGTGTGATATTCTTTTAAGTAAAAAGGGGGGACTCCTACCCTTGCAGCCAATTGGTTTTGCGCAAGACCTTCACGAAGCCCCTCTTTCACCATACTTAAAATGCGAATATGGCGAGCAATTAGGGCAAGCACTCCAATCTCATTTTCTCCGTGAGAAAGAAGATTCGCCAAATAAAAGAGAGCTTTACCTCGATCTTGCTCACCAATGGCCCGAGCCAAGGCAAAAACACTCTCAATTCTTAGACGAGTAACCACGGAAAGCACATCTTCTTTAAAAATGGTGTCTCGGCTTCCCACAAAATAAGTCAATTTTTTCAACTCTACAGAAATGTCATTCAAGTGACTTCCTACCAACTGAAACAAACAATCCGCACTGTCACCTGCCATTTTTTTATTCTCTTCGGCAGCCAATTGATGAATCCATTGAATTAACTCTCTATGCTTCAAACTTTCAAAATGAACTAAGCAGGCTTCTTTTTCGATCAATTTAAAAATCTTTTTTCGCTTATCAATATTTTTGCCCAAAAGAACGAAACAAGTCGTATCAACCGGTTTGAGCAAATAGTTTTGCAGCTCTTCGAGTTCTTTGGCTTTTAAATTCTCAGCTCGTTTCACGACTACCAATCTCTTAGCGTTCATCATGGGCAAAGTTTCAGCCGCATCCAAAATTTGCTGAATATTCGCCTCTCCTGCATAAAAGAGGTTCAGATTAAAGTCTTCGAGTGAGTCTTGAAGAATATATTTCTTTAAATCTTGAAGAGATCTTTCTTTTAAATATTCTTCTTCTCCATAAAAGTAGTAGAGAACAGAGAGTGGAGATCTCTTATAGTTTTGTACAAAGTCTTGGTAATTCCATTTTGCCATATTTAAAACTTTTGCAACATCTGATTGAAGGCTTCAGCCATCATTGTCTTTGCCAAATTTTGAGAATTGATCAACTGAGCGCTTTGGTTATAAATAGGGTTTGCCGTATTCAAAGTTTGAGCACCAATTTGTGCTGCTTGGTAGGCAACAGAAGACAGCAAATCATTTTGCCATAAAATCTTCTGATCTGCCTTTCGCCGCAATTGAAGATGGGTTTTTATTCGCAGCACATACTGCCTGGCTAGTCCAGTATTATCAGGTAAAGCATTGCCACGAGAAGCATCCAGTTCACCTCGTGGAACTTTTGAGAGATTTAAAATCCAGCCTTCCAAAATGACTTCAGCTTGGTCTCTTGAAGTGACTTCGATATCGGGTGATCGAGAAATTTCTTCAATCAAAGCACTGGTAAAAAAAGCTTCTATACCGACCTCGGCTGTTTCATTCACAAACACAGGAACCGCAAGCTTTTTATAACCACCAGGTAAATCTCTTTGTTTGTTTCCTAAGTGATAGCCACAGGAGGACAAAAAGAGACAAAAAATTAGTAAACGAATCATCAAGTCTAAAGTTAGCTTTCTTCGTCATTCGAAGCAAGTCAGATGCGTTTTGAAAGTACGAATCAGGGCTTTCTCATTGCACTTTTCTGCATCAAGACATAATATTCACTCTATGAACCTAAAATACCGTTTGTTTGCACCAGGGCCAGTGAGTATTCCACCTTGTGCTCAAGAAATGCTTGCCAAGCCCATGCTTCATCACCGCAGTGAAGCTTTTGTGAAAGTCTTAAAAAAAGTTCGTGAACAACTACAGTGTTTTTTTGGAACTAGCGAAAGAGTTTTTATTCTAAGCTCTACGGGATCTGGTGCTATGGAAGCTGGCCTAATCAATCTTATGGCTCCTCAAGATACTTGTATGGTGGTTCGTTCGGGTAAATTCGGTGAAAGATGGTCAGAGATGGCAAAAGTTTACGGTGGAGACGTAATCGATCTCGATGTGGAATGGGGCAAAAGCCTTAGTACCGATGATCTCATCACTGCTCTTGAACAAAATCCTGACACCAAGATTTTAATGAGTCAAGCATGTGAGACATCAACTGGGGCTCTCCATCCCATACAAGAGATGGCTAAAATTTGTAGAGACAAAGAGATACTTTTCTTGGTCGATGCAATCACTGCTTTGGGTACCTTTCCGATACCTATGGATGAATGGGGAATCGATGTATTGATTGGCGGCTCACAAAAGGCCTTCATGCTACCAACAGGAGCCAGTTTTTTGTCACTTTCTAAAAAGGCTCAAAAGAAGATGCATGAAAATCCACAGCAAAGGTTTTACTTTGACCTGAGAAAAGAAGAAAAGGCCTACGATAACGGAGAAGCTCTCTTTAGCAGCTCGGTTAGTCATATTCGAGCACTCGAAGCAGTGCTTACTGAAATTTTTGAAAATGATATTCAGGTCTTCTTTGATAGCATAAAACAAAAATCAGAACTGTTTCTTCAACTCTTTCAAGAAATGAACCTAGAAGTCTTTCCCGAGAATCCGGCCCCTGCATTGAGCGTTTTTAAAGTCCCTCAAAATATTGATGGCAACAAACTCAGAAAGCATTATGAAGAAAAATATCAAATTGTCTTTATGGGTGGGCAAGATCAACTCAAAGGAAAAATCATTCGCATTGGTCACATGGGACATCAGCCCGATGATGATTTAATTGCTGCTTGTGAACTGCTCGCACAAGGCCTTGCCGACTTTGGTTATGACTACTCTCCTGCCAAAGCGAAAGCATTTGCAGAAGAATTTTTAAAAGAGAAACATGTATGAAAGTACAGATTCTCTGTCCCTTACACCCCGATGCCAGAGCCAGTCTTGAGGGAAACTCCTATTATGAAATCATCGAGAAAACCGAAGATGTTGAAGCCCTTTTGATTCGCTCTAACACTAAAGTAAACGAAAGCTTTTTAAATCAATACAAGAGTTTGCGATACATTTTAACATTGACCAATGGTTTTGATCATATCGACTTTGAAGCTTTAAAAACCAAAGACATTGCGCTTGAATTTTTACCCGAAGCCAATCGTCAATCGGCTGCTGAGCTCACTTGGGCCCTACTCTTGTGCGCCATTCGACATCTTCACACAGCTTATCCCAATTTAAAAAAAGAAGTTTGGCGAGATTCCCTAGCAAGAGGCAGAGAGCTTTATCAAAAAAAACTTTTTTTGGTGGGCTTTGGAGGAATTGGTAAAAGAGTCGCAAAAATTGCCAAAGCTTTCTCAATGCCGGTGATGGCTTTTGATCCTTATTTGTCTGAAGAAGAATTTGCCCAAGAAGGGGTTGAGCAAATTGGCTTTGAAGAAGGTATTAAACTTGCTGATGTCATTAGTTTACATGTGCCCTACCACAGCTCTACCCACCGAATGTTTCAACGTTTGAGCTTTGAGCATTTTCACAGTGAAATGATTTTTGTAAATACCTCTAGGGGAAATATCGTTGATGAAGAAGATCTCTATAATTTTTTAAAAGCCAACCCTAAAGCCTTTGCCGCAATGGATGTTTTTGCCAAAGAGCCGCTCAAAAATTCAAAGCTTATCCAACTTTCCAATTTCTTAGGCAGCCCTCATATTGGCGCTCATACAGAGGAAGCCTTCCGTAGGGGCTCTATAATGGCCGTAGAGAGCTTGTTTTCTTTTCACAGTAGCGGAAAAATGAAAAATCCCTTGCCACCAGATGCAGCATGGTACAAGGCTGAGTTCTAAGATTGCAATTTTTTTGCAAGCTCTTTATATTTCAGAGCTGTTTTGAGGAGTACTATGTCTGGTGTTTTAGTTGTTGGTTCACAGTGGGGAGATGAGGGTAAAGGCAAGATCATTGATGCCTATGCCAAACAATCTGCCATGGTGGTTCGCTTTCAGGGTGGACCCAATGCTGGACATACTCTTGTCGTAGACGGCAAAAAAACGGTTTTGCACTTGATTCCCTCTGGAATTTTGCACCCCAATGTTCAAAATGTGATTGCTTCGGGTGTAGTGATTGATCCTGTAAGTATACTCAAAGAAATTCAAGGCCTTAAAGACACAGGGCTTTTGACAATGGCCAAACAACTTCACCTTTCTGACTCTTGCACTTTGATTTTACCCTTTCACAAAGCCATCGATGCGGCCCGTGAAAGCGGCGCCGGCAAAAACAAAATCGGAACCACTGGCAAAGGCGTTGGCCCAGCCTATGAAGATCGCTCTTCTCGAAGGGCTTTGATTTTGCGAGATCTCTTTGCTCCTAACTTTAAAGAAAAGCTGCAATTTGTTCTCGAAGAAAAAAATGCGCTTTTAAAATACGTCTACAAAACAGATGTTTTTAGCGAGCAAAAAATCTATGATGAAATGATGCCAATTGCAGAAGAGCTGGCAAGTTACCGCTGCGCTGACACCTCTTTATTGATTCACAAGAGTCTCAACAGCGGAAAAGAGATTCTCTTTGAGGGAGCCCAAGGCACATTGCTCGATATCATTCATGGCACCTATCCTTTTGTTACCAGCTCTAATACCGTTGCCGGCTCTTGCTTCACAGGTTGTGGAATCGGCCCAGGCAGCCTTAAAAAAGTCATCGGAATCACCAAAGCCTACAACACACGAGTTGGTGAAGGTCCTTTTCCAACTGAAGATCATGGAGAAATTGGAGAGTACTTAAGAAAAGTGGGCAATGAATTTGGTTCTACCACAGGCAGAGCAAGGCGCTGCGGCTGGTTGGATTTGGTTGCTCTTCGTTTTGCGATTCGAGTCAATGGCATCACCAATCTTGCTCTAATGAAACTGGACTGTCTCAGTGATCTAGAAAAAATCAAAGTCTGCACCCACTATGAACTCGATGGTATGAATATCCAAGATTTACCAAGTTCTTATGAAGAATTACAAAGAGTACAACCGATCTATGAAGAACTGTCTGGTTGGCAAGAAGATATTCGCAAAGCTCGCAGCTTGAGAGATTTACCAATTCGGGCAAGAGATTTTGTCAGCTATATCTCGCAAAATGTAGGCCGCCCTGTGGAAATGATTTCGGTTGGTCCAGGTCGCGAAGAGAGTCTTTGGGTAGAACACTAAAGTTTTAAGTGCTTGATACTTATGCATTTATTGAAATTCGAATTCTTTGCATGAGGGTGTTGACCCATACATGATTCTAGAATACAAGTTACTTTCTCTAAAGAAATGGGCCGCTAGCTCAGCAGGTTAGAGCATCTCCCTTTTAAGGAGAGGGTCCTTGGTTCGAGTCCAAGGCGGCTCACCATTTTTAGAGAATAGATGCTGACGAAGTAAATGATATTCGTGATTTGTTTTTTTGAGCAATTTAGGGATATCAGTTACGAGAAAGCAAGGCTCGAACGACTGAGGCCTACTAACAGTAGGTCGCAGGGAGTGAGATGCCGAAGCTGACGAAGTAAATGATATTTGTGATTTGTTTTTTTGAGCAATTTAGGGATATCAGTTACGAGAAAGCAAGGCTCG
>CAZZCP010000007.1:0-11570 GCA_964653235.1 uncultured Pseudobdellovibrionaceae bacterium
TCTAATTACTCGAAAGGCCTATGGTGGAGCCTATGATGTTATGGCTTCAAAACATATTGGTTCAGATATCAACCTAGCCTATCCAAGTGCTGAAATTGCCGTAATGGGAGCCGAAGGAGCGGTGAATATTATCTTCAGAAACGAAATCAAGAACGCAAAAGATGTAGACGCAGAGAGAAAGAAACTAACTGAAAATTATGAGTCTCAGTTTAACAATCCATACCGTGCAGCAGAGCTTGGTTATATTGATGAAGTACTCAATCCGGTAAGCACTCGCAAACGTTTGATCGAATCCTTTGAAATGTTGAAAAACAAAAGAGAAAAGAACCCTGCCAAGAAGCATGGCAATATTCCTCTATAGGACAAGATATGTTTAAAAAAATATTGATAGCTAACAGAGGTGAAATTGCGATTCGAGTGATTCGAGCTTGTCGCGAAATGGGTATTGAGAGCGTTGCCATTTACAGCGAGGCCGATCGTAATAGTTTGCATGTCTTACTGGCAGACCACGCCTATCTTGTGGGTCCGGCACCAAGTGCCCAGTCTTATTTGAAAGTCGAGAATATTGTAAAAGCCATTCGCGAATCAGGTGCTGATGCAGTTCATCCTGGCTATGGGTTTTTGAGTGAAAACTCTGAGTTTTGTAAATCTATTGAAGAATTAGGTGTTACTTTTATTGGCCCAAGTGTAAAGAACATTCAAGAAATGGGCGATAAACTTTCTGCTCGAAAACTGATGCAAGAAGCAGGTGTTCCCATTGTACCTGGTAGTGATGGGGCGATCAAAAATGAAGAAGAATTAAAAGAGGTTGCCGAAAAAGTTGGGTTTCCAATGCTAATCAAAGCTTCCGCAGGTGGCGGCGGAAAAGGCATGAGGCTCGTTACAGAAGCTTCTGAATTAGAAAGTGCCTACAATCAGGCAAAATCAGAGGGAATGAAATTTTTTGCCAATGATGCTGTTTATGCCGAAAGGTTTGTGCAAAACCCAAAACATATTGAAATACAAGTTTTTGGTGATCGCAAAGGCAATGTTGTGCACCTGTATGAAAGAGAATGTTCGATTCAAAGGCGTCATCAAAAAATCATTGAAGAGTCTCCGAGCCCAGCAGTTCCTCAAGAAGTTCGAGAGAAGATGGGTGAGATTTCTGTTAAGGCTGCAAAATCCATTGGCTATGTGGGAGCAGGTACTTTTGAATACATTTTCGATTCTGTAACCAAAGAGTTTTTCTTTATGGAGATGAATACTAGGCTGCAAGTGGAGCATCCAGTTACTGAAATGGTGACAGGAAAAGACTTGGTAAAAGAGCAGATTCGTGTAGCAGCTGGATTAAGCCTTCAATGGGATCAAGAAGATATCCAGCAAAAAGGTCATGCTATAGAGGCTCGTATTTGTGCCGAAGATCCAGAAACCTATGCTCCTTCACCAGGTTTAATTCGAAGATGTAGAAATCCTCAGGGCCCTTTTATACGCATGGATTCTTATGTTTATCCGGGCTACAAAGTGCCCATTCATTATGATCCGATGGTTGCAAAACTAATTGCTTGGGGTGATTGCAGACGAGATGCTATTGATCGTTTGTCTCGTGCTTTAGATGAATTTGCCTTAACTGGAATTAAAACCAATATTGTACTTCATAAATCCGTTTTGCAAGAGCCCAAGTTTAAAGAGGGCAGTTATACGACTCAGTCTTTGGAAAAAGAGTTTGTGAAAAAAGCTGATTTGTTTCGCTTTGTAGATGATCGAGTCTTTTTAATTAGTCTTGCTATACAGGCCTATAAAAATTTAGAAAAAAAATCCACGCACAGTCTTCATATTCGAAGCAGATGGAAAGACACTTCAAGAAAAGAAGGACTTCGCTAATGTATTTTGAGGCAGAACTTAAAGGCAAAAAATATAAAATCGATGTATTGGAAGAAGAAAATAATTGGCGTATTCATTTAAGAGACGAATCTGGTCTCGATGAAGTTCATTGTATTTCAAAAGAGAATTATATGGAACTAGATGGTGCCATTAGCCTTCTGTTTGAAGGTTCGTCCTATATGGTAGATACGGTGGGAGATGGTATCAACTACACTGTCTACACTCGCGGCTCTTACAGAGAAATTCCAATTTACAATGATGAAATGTTGCTTCACGAGAGTCTGCGGGGTGGAGGTGCTGCTGGATCTGAAGCCTCTTTGAATGCTGGTATGCCAGGTAAGATTGTTAAAGTACATGTCAAAGCAGGCCAAAAACTGCAAGCAAAACAGCCTATTTTGGTCATGGAAGCGATGAAAATGGAAAATGAGTTGCGCGCCTCTGGAGAAGTAGAAGTCGATCAGGTACTGGTAAAAGAAGGCGATTCAGTCGAGGCTGGCTCCACTCTTGTCACTTTCAAATCCTGATGTATTATTTTTGCCCACACCAGCAACTAATAAAATCGAAATTTCATAAAGAAGTGTTAAAGGTAGCATCATCATAATCATGCTCGCAACATCGGGCGGGGAAGCGACTGCGGCTAAAAAAGACAATCCAACAATTGCATATCTTCTTTTTGATCGTAAAAAATTGGCATCTATTAGGCCCAGCTTTCCTAAAATTGTTAGTACCAAAGGCAACTCAAACATGAGCCCTACAACGAGTGTAGTGAGAAAGAGAAACGAGAAATAGCGATCTATGGTAATCATTGCTTCAGCGCTACCCCCACCAAAAGTCAAAAGAAATTTAAAAGCTAGTGGATAGATAATGTAATATACGAAGCAGACACCAGTAAAAAATAAAAGGCTACCAAAGAAAATAAATAATAAAGCGTAGATGCGTTCATTTTTATACAAACCAGGAGATACAAAGAGCCAGATTTGGTAGACCCAGAAAGGTGCAGATATTATAATCCCTGAAAGAAGTGATA
Organism: uncultured Pseudobdellovibrionaceae bacterium; assembly: GCA_964653235.1. Taxonomy (GTDB): domain Bacteria; phylum Bdellovibrionota; class Bdellovibrionia; order Bdellovibrionales; family UBA840; genus CAZZCP01. The sequence goes on from CAZZCP010000007.1 coordinate 2,888, forward strand.
TCTTCATGTGGGCTACAAAAACATCATAGACTCCTAAAAATTTAAGGCTGCCATTAATATAGGGAGCTATTGGTTGTTTTGCGAATTCAACAATTTGATCGGAGAAATAAAAAGAAACTCCAAAACCAATGGCAATAAAAATCATCGAATAAAAGAGTCTTTGACGGAGCTCTGTTAGGTGCTCCGTTAGGCTTTGTTCAGCTTGAGGGTTTGTCATTCTTTTTGTCTACTGAATCTATTTGATTAAACTCTTGCTTGATTTCATCCATAGTTGATGAAGTGTTTTTACTGGCTTGGTTGACTTCATTGCCAAGATCAGAGACCACCTTTCTCATTTCTCCAACGAAGCGACCAATCGTTTTTGCCATCCCAGGCAACTGCTTTGGACCAATTACCATTAAAGCAATCACAAACAGGAGGATCATTTCGGAGAAACCTAAATTGAACATATTGAGAATGTAATCGAAAGAAGGATAGGGGTAAACGAATTATTGTGCTTTTTTCTCTTCTTCATCAATCAGAGAAAAGCCATGCTTGATAAGCTTTTCTTTAGCTAAATTGGAGCCGGTTATCTGATAGGTTTCATAGAGCCTTAGCAGGTCTTCATTGCTATTTAAGCTGTTTTGAGAGACCCAAGTAATGACATCCACAAAATCTATAAAATTTTCAGCAAATTCACCATAAAGTTCTTGGTAAAGGTGGTTATCGATACTATAAGCTAGATTTGCAAAAGCAGTGCCTCCCATATCTATATAATAGTCAATATCAATAACTTTCTTCTTTAATGAACTTGCAAAAAAACCAGAAATGTAAAGCGAGGTATCACCGAGGCGCTTTAGCAAATCATTTTTTATGTGGCTCTCTTCGGCATTTATAGCCTTTAAATACATTTCAGCAAGCGTACTTTGACGACGTTTACCAGAGTCATCTTGTTCAGAAAATAAGTTATCAGCATTCATATAAAACAAAAGTAACTCAGAGAGGTATTTTACTGCCAAAGGATTTGTATCCATATCTCTTTGAGATATCGCTTCTGATACTAGATCATAAAAAAACTCTGTGGGGCTTACAAAAATGTCTTTCATAGCCATATTTACAATATCACTTTCTTTAGTAATTATCGGAATATAGGCTCTGAAACTAGACAGTGAATCAAAAAATTGACTCAAAAAGAGATGAAAAAATGTAGAAAAGAAAAACTACTAATTTAAACCATAAGAAATACTTAGAGTGAGTCTCTTCCGCTAAAGCAAATCACAGGTTTTTGCTCAAAAATCTCTTTTGCAACGGCCATAATATCTTGGCTACTCACTCTATGAATTTCAGACTTGAAAGCCTGAGTTTCTTTAAGTTCAACAGAGTAGAGTCTTTCAAATAAGTAGTGACTTGCGATGGATGAGTTTTTTTGTAAAGAGATATCATGTTTACCGCAAATATATTGAATGGCTCGATCAAGCTCTTTTGAATCTACTTTTTGAACGCACAGCTTTTGAAATTCATCCAAAAGCATTTTTAGAGCTTTTGGAGCTTTCTCTTCTTTACAAGCTATATAAGCTCCAAAATAACCCGTATCCACTCCCTCCATGTGAATAGGAGAAACACTATAAGCCAAAGACTCTTTATCTCTTAGCTCAAGAAACAGCCTTCCACTTTGTCCAGAGAGAATGGCATGTATCACTTGCAAAACATATCTCTTCTTTTCGGTAAAAGTGTATCCTTGGTAGCCGATAAACAAATGACTTTGTTCTTTTTCAGATGAGATGTGCAACCGTCTTTCTTTGTGAATTCTCTCAACAGGGTAAATCGAGTCAACAAATGCATTGTTGTTTACAAAGTTCATCTCACTTTCAAGTTGCAATAAAACTTGATCATAATCAAAATTTCCACAGATAGAAAACTTAATTTGTTTAGGATTCATTAAATAATACAAGTGACGAATCATTTCTTCGAGCTGTATTGCTCTAAGACTTTGTTCTTTTCCTTCTATGTCAAAACTATATTTGTGCCTATGAAAAAGAGATTCCATCATGGCTTGAGAGGCAAGGTAAGCGGGATAGTCTTTTCTTTCTGAAAAACTATCTAAAATTTTTTCTTTTTCACGAATAAAAACACGAGGCCGAATCAGTGGGCGGTTGAGGATATCAAAATAATATTTTAGAGACTCATCTAGTTTTGAGGAAAGTGCATTCATTTTAAGACCCAAGCTATTTCTTCCGCTAAAAGAAAAGACATAAGCAGCCTTGGCCTCAAGTTTTTGTTTCAATTCGAGTTCATTTAAATTTTCAGTTCCAGATACCCAAGTATTACTTAATAAATTTGTAATACCCATTTTTTCGGTAGTTTCTGAACGACTTCCACCCAGACAAGCAAATTGAATGCTACATACTGGGACATCTCCGTCTCTTAGTAAGAGTACTTCTATGCCATTGTTTAAAAAAAAGGATTCAATCTTCTGAGATGTTAATTTTGGTTTTTTCCAGTTTTTGTAGGTATACTTCTCCTTTATTTTGGGTCGTTTGGTTTTCGCTTCATCATAAACTTTTTTATATTTTTTTAAAAAAGAATAGGCATTATTTTGCATTGTTTTTTTATCTATATTTCCGAGAAAAGCAAAATTGGTTTTCTCAGGTTTAAGGTATTGAAGTGCAACCCTACGAACTTCACTAACACTGACTTTACGAATTCGTTTTAAGTAATCTTTGTAAAACTCAGGATCTTCAAAATAAAACTCGCCCTCTCCAATTCGACTTGCCATGCCGTCTACGCTTTCAAGTGAAAAATATTCAGAGCTCTCTATATTCGTCACAGCAAGTTGCATCTCTTTTTGAGTCGGGTATCGGCTAAGAAAGTCTTTGAGACATTCAAGGAGTATGGATTCAGCAGATTTTAAATGTTTAGAATTGAGGCTCGCTATAATTGCAAAAAAGCCGTGATACTTCGGAGTGAAATGGCTTGCGTAAATACTATTCACTTTAGAAGATTTTAACCTTAAATTCTGATATAAAATCGAACTCTCTCCTTGGCCTAAAATATGTGAAAGTAAATCCAAAGCGGCTAAATCTTTTTGATAAATGCTTATACTTGGCCAAGCAAGGTGCAACCTTGATTCGATAAAATTAGTTTTTTGAATTTTAACACGAGTTCTATTTTGAACTGGTTCGTGCATAATTCTCATTTTCTTTTTATTGGTTCTGGGATATTTTAGGTAAACAGCTAGATGCTTTTTGAGTTCTTTAAAATCAAAATTTCCAGTCACCAATAGAAACATATTTTCTGGACCATAAAAAGATTTGAAGTAATCTATTATTTCAGCTCTTGAGATTTTCTCGATGACCTCACCCGTACCAATAACAGGTCTTTTGTATGGATGGCTTTTGTACACACATTCAAAAAGATTGCGAGAGGCTTGCCGGGCAGGATTGTCTTGGTTTCTTCGGATCTCTTCTAGTACAACTTCTCTTTCGCGATCTATTTCTACAGGGTCAAAAAGGGGCTCAAACAACATTTCGCTTAAAATTTGAATCGCTTTTTCAATATGATCTTTTGAAATAGTAATATAAAAAACAGTCTGTTCAAAACTGGTGTAAGCATTGATTTGTCCACCAGCAGCTTCAACTTGTGCCGCAATTTGACCAAGTGAAAAGGATTTTGTTCCTTTGAAAAGCAAATGCTCAATAAAATGTGAAACACCAATCTGCATTGAGTCTTCATAAATACTACCCGTACGTACCCAAAATTGAACGGATACCACCGGGGAGCGTAAACTTTGCTTAGTGATCACTTTTAAAGAATTTTCAAGTTGAAATTTACGCAGCATCTTTTATTACTTGTTATGGCCTTTGGCATCTATGTTCATTTTCCTTATTGCAAACAAATATGTCCCTATTGTGACTTTGCAACGCTTAAATATAAGTCTAACTCAGATCTTAAAGACTATACAGAGATTCTTTGTTTGGAACTGCAAAAGAAGATCCATCGTATCGAACCAAGATATTTAGACACGATTTATTTTGGGGGAGGAACTCCAAGTTTAATGCCTGTCGAAGATTTACAAATTTTTTTAGATTTATTGCAAAAAAATTCATGGTACTGGGATGAAAACACAGAGTTTAGTATTGAAATTAATCCTGGTACTTTTGATCAAAAAAAACTGCTTGAATGGAAGAGCTTAGGAATTAACCGATTTAGCTTAGGAGTGCAAAGCTTCTTTGATGATCATTTAAAAAAACTAGGTCGAGAACATTCTGCTAAACAAACAAAAGAAGATATCGAACTCTTGCAAGGAGAGAATTTCAACCTTGATCTGCTTTACAGCCTTCCCAACCAAAATTTGAAAAATTTTATAGATGATTTGGATCTATTGCTATCTTTTAAACCAAGTCATTTTAGCAGTTATTCACTGACTCTTTCACCGCAACATTATTTGCAAAAAGGCAGAGCTGCAGAAGAGGAGCAAATTCAAATGTTTCAAATATTAAGAGAGAAGTTAAGGCAAAATAATTATATTAACTACGAGATATCTAACTCAGCTAAAAAGAACTCTCTTTGCAGGCACAATCTAAATGCTTGGCAAGGTGAAGAATATTGGGCATTTGGCATGAGTGCTCACTCGTATTTAAAAAATGAAAATTGGGGAATTCGATTTTGGAATCCAAGATCTTATACTGAATACAAGAAACAAGTTCTTTCGTTGAAAAAATCAGATTGCTTTCTTTCTTCTTTACCTCGCAATCAAATAGAAATCTTGCAAAAATGGGAAGCTCTTACAGACTTTTGCCATACCTCACTTCGTTTACAGTCGGGAATTGATTTGCAAAAAGCAGAAACAATCTATGGAAAAGAGATTGTGGATATCTTAGTGGAACGTGCTGAAAACCCCATGATAAGTCATCTTCTTAGGCAAAATGCTCAGTCGATCTGTTTAAATAACGAAGGTATTTTATTGAGCAACTTGGTATTTGAGAGATTTTTATTTACCAGAGAGGATGCAGCGCAGCACAGCTTCTTAAGGGGCCATTGACAATTTTTTTAGAATACACAGATTAAGTTTTTAAAGACAAATAGGAGTAGTTAGTGAGTGAAGATCAAAAGCCTATTATAGATGATGAGAAGCCTGTACAAAATGAGCAAGAGGATGCAGAAGCAAAGTCAGAGGAACAAGAAGAAGCAGTTCTTGATGAGAACCTGAATCCTTTAAAAGAAGAGCTAGATAAAGTTAAAAATGACTACCACTATCTTCGTGCTGAGTTTGACAATTATAGAAGGCAAGCGATCAAAGAAAGATCTCAAGCCTTAAAGTACGGCGCAGAGCCGATTTTAAGAGATCTTTTACCCTTGCTTGATAACTTTGACATGGCTCTTCAAACTGAGATGACTCCAGAGAATATAAAGAATTTCCATACAGGGATTCAGATGATTGAAAAGCAATTTAGAAGTACCATCGAACAGCATGGAGTGGAGTCTATTGAAGCCAATGGCAGTGATTTTAATCCTGAGCTATTTGAAGCATTAGGAGCAGAGGAAAGTTCTGAACTCGAAAGCGGGAAAATTCTGAAAACGCTTCGAAAAGCTTATAAGCTTCATGATAAAGTCATTCGCCCAGGACAAGTCATTGTTGTAAAATAGGAGTATTTTTGTCCAAAAGAGATTATTATGATATTTTAAACGTCCAAAGAAATGCTTCTGAAGATGAACTAAAAAAAGCTTATAGAAAATTGGCTTTAAAATATCATCCTGATAAAAACCCTGGTGATAAATCAGCAGAAGAGAAGTTTAAAGAGGTCAGTGAAGCCTATGACGTGCTTCGAGACCCTAAAAAAAGACAAACCTATGATCAGTTTGGTCATTTTGGTCAACAGGCAGGAGCTGGAGATTTTGGTGGATTTTCGGATGCATTCAAAAATTTTGGCGGAGCCCAAGGCGAACCAGGTGGCTTTTATCAATCTCGTTCAACAGAAGGCTTTCAAGATCTATTCTCAGAAATTTTTGGCGATATTTTTGGATCTTCAGCTGGAGCCGGTGCGCGCACGCAGAGGCCAAAGCGAGGAGCAGATCTTCGCTATACAGTTCATGTAAGTTTGGAAGAGGCTTCGTTGGGAGCAAGTAAAACCATTTCTTTTATGCGCTTTCGTGGAAGTAAAGAAGAGGCAGCAAAGTTAGAAGTCAAAATTCCTGCTGGAGTGAAAGATGGCCAAAGGTTAAAGCTTACGGGTGAGGGTGATGCTGGCCCCAATAATGGTCCGAATGGAGATCTTTACGTTATAGTTAACATTCGAGACCATCATTTTTTTAAAAGAAAAGGGAGTGATATCTATTTTGAGCTTCCTATTAGTTTTAAACAAGCCTGTTTGGGAGATCGTGTTGTTGTTCCAACCTTAACTGGTACAGCGCAGATACAGATACCTCCGGGCACCAGCTCTGGCAAGAGTTTGCGTTTAAAGGGCAAAGGACTTCCAAATCGCAACGCATACGGAACGGGAGATCTTTATGTGAAAGTAAGGGTTGATGTGCCGAAAAATCTAAGTAGAAAAGCCAAAGCAATTGTGGAAGAATTAGATAAAGAACTTGGTGTATCAGAGAGTTTAATTGAATTTCAAAGCCAAATGGATAGGCTAAAAAAAGAAAGGAATCATTAGCATGCAAACCGGATTCTATTCCTTACTCCTTTTGTTATTCGTTTCATGCCAAAGCATAGTTGAAAAAAGAGCATCGATTCCAGCTAGTCAACAAAGCCGTCAAATGCTGAAACAAGCAAAAATAAATTTTGAGAAAAAAGACTTTCAAAGTGCATTAGAATTAGTTGATCAAATTATAGTGAACGATACTGAGACGGATATTGCAGATAATGCAATGCTTTTGAAAGCAGATATTTTGAAGAAGTTAGGAAAGTTCAAACAAGCTCTAAAAACCTATCAAGATATTCCCAATTCACCCTACTATAGCGATGTAGAAGGTGAAGCCTTGATCTCAGCATCTGAGATATATTTTGAATTTGAAAATCACCAAAAAGCCCTAGAAAATATCAAATCTGCTTTTAACACAGGTGAATTAGACAAAAGCCTGCAAAAGAGAGCTCAGCTTTTAAGAGTTGATATATTTATATTTAAACAAAACTATCTTGAAGCTCTCACCGCTCTTATCGATTTAAGTCAATTACAAGATAAAGAAAGCCTTCGAGATGCATATCAAATGCGAGCAATTGACATTACCCAGAGCAAGCTCAATCGTGAAGACCTAATGATTGTTGCAAGTAAAAGTAGGTTTCAGTTTTTGCGGCCCATAGCACTCTTTCGTTTAGGCAACACTTTTTTTGAAGAGGGTGACTTTTCCCGCTCCAAAGAATATCTAAGGGGGGTGGTCAGACTTGATCCACAATCTTCTTATGCTGAAAGATCAAAAAATCTTATCGAGCTGATAGATTCTCGCTCAAAAGTAAAGCCTTACACAATTGGGGTCGTACTTCCTCTATCTGGATACTTAAAAAAAATCGGCTATGATACGTTAAAAGGAATTCAACTCTCACTTGGAATTTTTGACAAAGAGAGATCAAAGTTTCGGTTGGCGGTTATTGATAGTGAGTCCTCGCCTGATATTGCTGGTGAGGCGGTTGAAAGATTGGTAGTAGAAGACAATGCTATAGCTATAATTGGTAGTTTAATCAGTAAAACCTCTACCTCGGTTGCCAAAAAAGCCCAAGAATTGGGAGTTCCAAGTATTGCACTCTCTCAGAAATCAGGTTTACCTGAAGTAGGTCCCTATGTATTTCGGAATGCATTAACCAGTGAAATGCAAATTCAAAAACTTGTTGAAACCGCGATGAATAATTTGGGAATGAAGCGATTTGCTATTTTGTTTCCAAATGACCCATACGGTGTAGAGTTTTCGAATTTGTTCTGGGACGCTGTTCATGCAAGAGGAGGACAGATTGTTGGGGCTCAATCTTATGATCCTGAAGAGACTGATTTTCGAGCACCAGTGCAAAGACTTGTAGGAACTTACTATCGAGAAGACAGATTGGTTGAATATCAATATCGACTTCGCAAGTATCGGGAGAAAAATCCTTTAAATCTAAGAAACTCATCACCAACTGATCTTCTTCCTCCTATTGTTGATTTTGATGCTATATTCATTCCCGATAGTGCAAGAGCTGTTGGGCAAATTGCTCCGATGTTAGACTATAACGATGTTAAAGGTATGATGCTTTTGGGTACCAATCTTTGGAACTCGAGAAATTTCATTAAGCGCATTGGCAAGCATGGTAACTCCACTATTTTTGTGGATAGCCTTGCAGATAAAGACAACAACCAAATTCAAAAGAAATTTGAAAGAGATTTTTTAGAACAATTTAATGAAAAACCGAATAATTTTAGCGCTCAAGCTTATGATGTTGGAAGAATTCTTCGTCAAATGATTGAATCGGGCACCAATACTCGTGTACGACTACGTGATAAATTGGCTTCTAGCAAAGCATTTAATGGAGTTATGGGGCCTCTAGAAATGTCTAAAGGCCGAGAGCTTTTAAGGCCAATAACAAGCCTTACAATAAAAGAAGGACAAGTGGTTAGGGCTGAATAGGATTAACAATATAGAAGACGGTTTCAGTATTGCTGTATTCACCATTTTCATCCACATGAAGCAAAAAACTCAATTTTGTTATATGATAGCAGTTAGGAAAATTGCCAAG
>CAZZCP010000007.1:11580-23126 GCA_964653235.1 uncultured Pseudobdellovibrionaceae bacterium
GCAAAAAACTCAATTTGTAGTAAGACCAAGAAAAGAAAACTTCTTCTTCGTCTCTCTCAGCCAAGTGAAACTTCACTTCAATTCGAGCAGGATTACTGCCGGAAGGCCGCAAGTCATCTAGAGGAATCGTGACAGAGTTTTTATAAATATTAAAGCGATTGCGATTGCCTTCACGAGGGCTAAACTCTTGGGTTCGAAGAATTTGATCTTGTGGATCTAATGAACCTTGATAGCCATTCGCTGTTCCTTGTAGTTGGTTTGCAAGAATGCCTTCATCACGCCAATGATAACCATCCCAGAAACTTTTTCGACAAATATAAGTGCGAAATAGAAAATCAATTTTTAGCTCTTGAGTTTCAGTGATTTCCATATCGGTGAGTTCATAAAAAAAGATTTGTTCGCCAAGATCTTCGTCTTTGGTGCAATTTTCATTGTAGCGCCAAAGCATTTGGTCTAAATTTTGTGCAAAAACTGGTAGGCTTAGAAAAGCCAACAAAAAATACTTTATGAATTCCCCCTTAAGCTAAATAAAAAAATTATACGAATCGGGGGTATGAGTCAAAATAAGAAACTTCAAGAAAAACTATGGCAGGGCGGGTTCTGAAACCAGGTTTTCTAAAATTCGAAGCGCCTCGGGCATATTCAATTGACCTCCTGCAACAGGAAATCGAAAATTGGTGCTTTCACCCGATTGGATGAGGGCTTGTTTTATTTGTAGAACACTTGCTGAGGGTAGATGACTCCATAACAAGGCAGCTGCGCCAGCGACATGTGGTGATGCCATACTTGTACCGCTTAAAAAACTGTATCCGCCCGGTACACTTGAGTAAATGCTAGAGCCGGGGGCAACAATATGTGAAAGAGTTTCAGAATAATTCGAATAACCTGCGGTAAAATAAATCGGTTCACCCTCAGGGCCAATCCTTCTTGAAATAGCAGAAACTGTAATTAAAGGATTCAGAATAAAAGCAGCAGGATAGCTTCCTATATCTTCTAGGTTTTGTGAATCATTGCCAGCAGCTGCTACAAAAAGAATGTTTTCGCTTTCCAGTGAGGCAATTTTCTCTTCCAGTATCTTTGAGCATGATGGTCCACCCCAACTTGCATTTATAACCTTTGCCCCTCTTAAAATGGCATAGTCAATTCCTCGAACGGCAGCAGCAGTATCTCCTGCATCATCAATAAACTTGATCGCTATCAATCTTGAATCGGGTGCAACTCCTAAGAGCTCATCCTCTTCAGTATGCTCTGCGAGTGCGATTCCAGACACATGGGTTCCATGAGTTGCATTCGAAACTAGGTCTTCTAGTCTTCCCGAGTTCGAGAAGAAGTCATATCCATAGTAATCATCGGTATAACCATTTTGATCATCATCAATATCATTTTCAGGTATTTCAGCAGTATTGATTGCTATTTGGTTTTTCAATTGTGGGTGTTCTACATCAATACCAGAGTCAATAACGGCAATTTTAACATTTTGTCCTCGAATCCCAAGGTCCCAAACTTCTTGAAGTTGAGAAGCTTCAACACCCCAATTGATGGGGTCATAATTTTTTGGCTGTAGACTTCTTCGTTCTTTGGTAGCAAGAATTTGATTCTCCTCAACAATCCACAGCTGGTCTATATAGGGTTCTACAAAATTTTGCATAAATTCTTCTCTAGATTTAGCGCGAATGACTTCGACTTTTCCAGACTTCCACATCACTGCATATTCGTTCGGAATCATGGAGGCATCACAGTTGATGGGTTTGATTTCAAGTATAGTCTGTCGAGATTCGCTTTTCTCAGAGCAGCCCCAAAGAGCCAAAGCTAAAAAGCCAAGTAAAAGTCTTACATCCATGTATGTGCCTCCGAATCCTCATCTTGAGGACACATATATTTTGATAAACAAATGAAAGCTTTCAGAGTCTAGATTTGCTAATGGCTAAGACATGCCTTTGTTAAAAAAAAACTGGACTAAAATGGGTATAAGATTTTTTTATTAACCGAAACACGAACTAGTGATTTAAACGACTTAGAAAATTCAAGAGAACATTGCAAAAGTCGTTCTCTATTTTTTTTGCCATAATGGTAACGTCTGCATGATCTAATTTTTCATTGCTTACACCAGCTGCAAGGTTGGTTAAACAACTGATACCAGCAATGCGAACACCAAGGTGATTGGCGGCAATGGCTTCGGGAACCGTAGACATACCAACAGCGGCGCCACCGATTCGTTTTAAAAATTCCACCTCAGCAGGAGTTTCATAAGTAGGGCCACTGACACCGCAGTATACACCTTGAGCATGTGGTAACTTTAGCTCGGTAAAAACTTCTTCAAGCCGTGAAACATGCTCAGGGTCGTAGGTTTTTGACATATCTGGAAAACGAGGTCCCAAAGTTTTAATGTTTGGTCCCTTTAAAGGATTGTCACCAACAAGGTTGATATGATCTTTAATTATTAAAAAACTTCCGGCAGGATTTTCTTCTAAAATACTTCCAGCGGCATTGGTAAGAATTAAGTTCTCAATACCGAGCATAGCAAGAGTGCGAGTTGGAAAGACAACTTGAGCCATAGAGTGACCCTCATAATAGTGAACGCGACCCTGGAGACAGGCCACTTCAACACCTTTGCATTTTCCTAAGACCAGTTTTCCTTGGTGTCCTGAAACTGTTGTGGTTACAAAATGAGGTATTTCAGAGTAAGGGATCGCGGCATCAACCTCTATATGGTCGACAAAAGAGCCCAAACCAGAACCAAGAGTAATACCTACTTTGGGTTTGATCTGACTGAGAGATCGAATGTGGCTCACAGCCTCTTGAAGATTCTCGAGTAACAAAATAATCTCCTAATCCAAGACCTCATAGACCAAGGAGGTTTGCTTATGCATATCATCGCCAATAACAAGGCTTTCTTGCAAGATTTTTTGACATTCATCCAAATCCTGCAAGGAATTGCTAAAAATATAAAAAAGTGTATCGCCAATTGAGACTTTGTCTCCAATCTTTTTACATATTTCTATTCCGGCTGCAGGATCAATTTCATCATCGACTTTGCGTCGACCAGCTCGCAAAAGAATGCCCGCCATGCCAATTTGTTTCGTATCGATAGAAATTAGATTACCATCGGTGCTGCTTTTTACTTCTATTTTATGTTTTGCTTGTGGCAATAGATTTAAATTTCCACCTTGAGACTTTACAATCTGTTCGAATATTTCATAAGCTTTTCCACTAATTAAAGCATTTTTGGCAAGGTCTTGTGCTGACTTAAGGCTCTCTGCTTTACCCGCAATGAAAATCATATGTGCAGCTAAGACTAAACTTAACTCACGGCAATCAGTAGCAAGAGTCTCTTCGTTTTTTAGAATTTCAACACATTCCTCAATTTCAAGAGCATTGCCAATTTTGCGCCCCAGGGGTTGGTTCATATCTGAAATCAGTGCATGAACTTTTAAACCATGATCTTCGCCAATTTCTTTTAAACTCTTGGCTAACTGCAGGGCCTGTGACTGTTCGCGCATAAAGGCACCACTTCCTGTTTTAACATCTAAGACCAAGCCATCGATGCCTTCGGCAAGTTTTTTGGACATAATACTTGCGCTGATCAGATCAACAGAATCTACAGTCGAGGTCACATCACGAAGTGCATAGAGACGTTTATCGGCAGGAGCAATTCGTTCTGTTTGGCCCATAATGGCAACACCAATATCCTCTAGCTGTTTTAAATATTTCGAGAGATCAATACGAGTTACAAAGCCAGGAATCGATTCGAGTTTATCAAGAGTGCCGCCTGTGTGTCCCAAGCCCCGCCCAGCCATCATGGGCACAGCAATGTCACAGGCAGCAACAATGGGAGCTAAAATCATGCTCGTTTTGTCACCAACTCCACCGGTTGAGTGCTTGTCAATTTTAGGTTTATCAATGTGCGATAAATCTAGAGTTTCACCCGAATGGAGCATGATCTCAGTAAGGTCAAATCTCTCATTGCGATTCATTCCGTTGAGTACAATGGCCATAAGAAGAGCAGACATCTGGTAGTCGGCAACCTCGTCATTTAAATAAGCCTCTATCATCCACTGCAATTCTTTTTTAGATAAAGAAGCCTTGTTTCTTTTTTTAGCAATAATTTCAGTAGCAAAGTATGACATTAATAAAAACCTGTTTCGTTGATTGGGTTTACGCCGATAATACTCAAGCTAGAGCTGCAGCCCAAGCAATTTGCACCTGCTTCAAGCATTTTAAAAGCCGTTTCAGCATCTTTAATGCCACCACTGGCTTTTACACCCATTGTTTTCCCTACCGCTTTTCGCATCAGATTGACTGCTTTTAAACTTGCTCCAGACTTTGAAAAACCTGTAGAGGTTTTCACAAAATCGAGTTTGGCCGCTCGTGCCAAATAGCTTGCAATCACAATATCTTCTTCTTCAAGAAGGCAGGTTTCTAAAATCACTTTTAAAATTCTACCCTGAGTTAGATTGCGAAGTTCATACATTTCTTTGAAAACAAAGTCATAGTCTTTGCTTTTTAAAGCAGAGATATTTAGAACCATATCAATTTCATGAGCACCATGAAAAATAGCTCTTTCCGCTTCATAAACTTTTGTTTCTAAAGTGTGTGCTCCAGTTGGAAATCCAACTACAGTAGTGATTCTCAATTCGCTTAAAGCTACTCTTAATTTTTCAACATGAATAGGAGCTATACAGGCTGAGCGCATATTGTAGGAGAGACATTCTTGCCCACATTTTAAGGCTTTTGAAAAGCTGGCCTCAGGTCTTAACATTGTATGGTCAATATATTCCGCAAGTTCTTGATTCGACTTTGGTTTTAAAATCTTATAGGGTTCTAAGGGGAACCGGTGTTCTTCTCGTATCCACAGCGGAAGCTTTTTGTAGCAAGCTTTAAAAAAATTCTTATTGCTCTGTTCAAAATCCATCATTTATGTCATGCTAAAAAAAATTGAATCAGGCAACTGAATTGTCTTTAGAATATAAGGAATGGTTTTGAAACAATTTCTTCTCATTTTCCTAAGTGTTATCATGATTTCTCATAGTGTTCTGGCGCAAGTTAGAATAGAAGATGAGGCCCCATCAACGGCAAGCCCAAGAAAACAACTGGCCACTATTATTTTTGCTGGTCTTGGAGGTTCTGTCTTGGGTTTAAGCACGCTTAGCTTTTATGGTCGCCCACAAGATAACCTATCCAATATAGCAATTGGTTTTGCTGTCGGAGTGATTGGCGGAGCCATTTATGTAACTTACAGTGCTGCAGCCGATCCGGAAAAGTTTTATGGAAGAGAGTTGGAAGAAGAAGCAAGCTATATACCGCCACAAGAAAAACGCTTTCAAGGCGAGCACCCCGAAGTTCAAGTAAGTCTACTGCAATTTGAGTTTTAAAAGCCTATTTCGCTTTTTTTAAAGGATTAGGAGGAAAGCTAGGCATCTGCGTTTTGGGCGCGGTATTTCCACTCATTCCAGGGTTTTTAGGCATGGATGGCATAGATGGCATAGAGGTCGTTGTGTTGGTTTTTTGTGGAACTGCTTCAATGGGAGGTGGAGCTGCTTTTGGTTTTGCGGCAGCTGCGGTTTTCTTAGATAAATCTCTATCTTCTTCATTTCTCACGCCAAGGAACTCTGCTGCCACCTCGCCGCTAATTAAGTTTTGCTCTAGAAGCCGATCAATGGATTGAGCAAAAGTTAACATTCCTTGTGAACTTCCAGTTTGCATAGTCGATGGAATCTGAAATGTTTTTCCCTCTCGAATTAAGTTCCCTACAGCTTTGGTATTTATAAGGATTTCAGGAACAGCAACCCTGCCCTGCCCATCCGCTCTTTTTAAAAGTCCTTGCGCTATAACGGCCTTCAAACTCTCTGAAAGCATAACTCGAATTTGGGCTTGTTGGTTTTGTGGAAAAACATCAATGATTCTATCTACAGTCTTAGGAGCATTGTTTGTATGCAGAGTTCCGAAAACCAGATGCCCTGTTTCAGCAGCTGTCATTGCTAGCTGAATGGTTTCAAGATCTCTCATTTCACCGACGAGTATAATGTCAGGATCTTCTCTTAGCGCAGCTTTAAGAGCATTCGCAAAAGACTTAGTGTGACTATTAACCTCTCTTTGATTGATCAAAGATTTTTTATTTTCATGAACAAATTCAATAGGGTCTTCGACGGTAAGAATATGTGATTCTTTTGTATCATTAATATAATCAATCATAGCAGCAAGTGTAGTTGACTTTCCTGAACCGGTGGGGCCGGTTACAACAACTAAACCTTTATGTTCTTGGCAAATCGAACTTAAAACAGGTGGCATATTGAGTTTTGCCAATGGAATAACTGTTTCAGGAATCAATCGAAAAACGGCTCCCATACCTTTTCTTTGCATAAAAACATTCACACGAAAGCGGCCAACGCCATCGAGATGATAAGAAGTATCAAGTTCCCATTTCTCGCCAAATTCTCTTTTATGTTTATCATTGAGAATTTCAAAAATAAGACCTTGGCACTCTTCGGAGCTTAAGGCTCTGTAGTTCACAGGTTTCATAGAGCCATGAATACGTAAAACCGGAGGGGATCCACTGGTAAGATGTAAATCCGATGCGCCTTGTTGTTTCATATATGCAAATAAGTCGTCTAATTTAGCCATAATTCCCTAAAACTATTTCGGAATTTCTGCACAAATGTGAAGTTCTTGTAATCAAAAATACTTTTACCTAGACTGCAGTCGTGGCATCAAAAATTTTAGTGAACCTTAGACCATCGCTAACCCGCGTCGCTTTTCTTGAAAATCAAGAGTTAAGAGATCTTCTCATTGAAAGAAAGGGAGATCAGAGTAGTCTGGTAGGAAACATCTACCTTGGTAAGGTCATGAGAATTTTACCTGGTATGCAAGCTGCCTTTGTTGATATTGGTCTTGATCGAGCCGCTTTTCTTTACGTAGGTGATGTTCGGCCCGACATTAGTCCTGAAAGCGGTATGATCTATGCACAAGAAGATCCGGAAACATCAGAGATCCTTGAGTCTGAAGCAGAAGAGGCAGTTGAAGATCGAACTCCAATTCAAGATTTATTAAAAGAAAAACAAAATATATTGGTGCAAGTTGCAAAAGATCCGATTGGTACAAAAGGGGCAAGAATCACTACGCACATCTCTATGCCTGGACGCTTTGTAGTATTAATGCCAACGGTTTATCATGTTGGAATTTCTAGAAAAATTGAAAACGAAGAGGAAAGAGAAAGACTTCGTCAGCTGGTCGAGGAGGCCAAGCCAGAACAATGTGGAATCATTGTTCGAACCGCTGCCGAAGGTGCATCAGCAGACAGCTTAAAGAACGATGTCGATTATTTGTCAAAAGTCTATAAAGAAATTCAAAGAACATATGAAAAAAGAAAAACGCTTGGTTTAATACGATCAGAACTCGAGACCGAGCTCAGAGCCATTCGAGATCTTGCTACAGAAGAGGTAGAAGAAATTTGGATCGACAACCATGACTCTTTTAAGAAGGCCAATAAGTTTGCCAATCAGTTTTTACCGAGAATTAAAAATAAAATCTTTTTCTACGATAAAGAAGAGCCCTTGTTTGATGCATACAATATTGAACTCGAAATCTCTCGTTCGATTGGTAGAAAAATTTGGCTAAAATCAGGTGGATACATTATTATTGATGAGGCAGAGGCACTGGTTGCCATTGATGTGAATACCGGAAGTTTTGTCGGTAAAAGTGATTTAGAAGATACGATTTTAAAAACCAACCTTGAGGCCGTAAAAGAAATTGCTCATCAGTTGCGGATTCGAAACTGTGGTGGAATCATAATCATTGATTTGATTGATATGGAAAAAGAAGTCAATCGCGAGATGGTAATGACTCAGCTTTTCGAAGAGCTAAAGAAAGACCGAGCTAGAACCAGTGTGTCGGGAATGTCAGGACTGGGACTAGTTGAGATGACCAGAAAAAGAACCCAGCCAAGTTTAGTGAAGTCGCTCTGTACCCCTTGTTCCTATTGCGACGGCAGGGGTTATACCAAAAGAGAATCGACCGTTGCCAATGAGATTTTTCGACAATTAGAAAGAGAAGGATTCAATTCGAATGTGACTAAGAGTATTGTTCAGTGTCATTCTAAAGTGGCCGACTGGGTGTATGAAGAAGGCAATCAATTGCTGGATTATATTGAGCTAAAACTGCAAAGAAGTGTGTTTTTTGAAGTCGAAAACCAGTATCATATCGAAAAATTTTCTATTGAGAACCAGGGATAAAGCTAAGTGCCTGTAATCTTTACCTATTTGTATTAACAACCAGCTGCTTCAGAAAACAAAAATAACTTGCCGATGCTAAAAAGCTGAGCAATAACAATCACTAGATGTATTTAGGGATTGACTTAGGCGATGCTGCGTGGCAATTTCCTACAGCTCAATCGGAGGATTTTTAAATGTATGCAATCATACGCACTGGTGGCAAACAATATAGAATTGCGGCTGGTGACACACTTAAAGTTGATAAGTTAGAAGCAGATATTGGTAGTACGGTTGAGCTTAATGATATTCTCTTTATTGGTGGCGGAAAAAACTTTATCGGCAAATCTTCATTGGAAAATGCGAAAGTAACTGCGGTAATTACTCAACAAACTCGTGGTGATAAAATTCTCGTTTTTAAAAAGAAGAGAAGAAAAGGCTATAGAAAAACACAAGGTCATAGACAATTTTTGACTGAGATTTTTATAGAGTCGATAACGACTCCTGAAGGTGATACAGAGAAAGCAAAAGCAGAACCCAAGGTAAAGAAAGAAGCATAGGAGCATAGCATGGCATCGAAGAAAGCCGGCGGAAGTACGAAGAACGGAAGAGATTCACAAGCGAAAAGACGTGGTGTGAAACGTTTTGGTGGCCAGAGCGTGCTTGCAGGTACCATTATTGTTCGCCAAAAAGGTACCAAAATCCATCCCGGAGAAAATGTAGGTTTAGGTAGAGATTTTACTCTGTTTGCTTTGAAAGACGGTCAGGTTAAATTTGAGCAATTTGATAAGAGAAGATCTCGCGTTAGCATTATTCCTGCAAGCTAGCTTTTATTTTTAAATTTGTGTTGCAAAGACGCAAGCCCATGGCCTGCGTCTTTTTTTTTGGTAAAGATGAAATTTATAGACGAAATTGAAATTCAGATTAGTTCAGGAAAAGGTGGACAAGGTTGCACTAGTTTCTACCGTGACAAAGGTATACCACGGGGGGGGCCAGATGGTGGTGATGGTGGAAAAGGCGGAGATGTTTATTTTCGTGTTGATTCTAGTTTGAACACTCTTTTTCAATATCGTCGAAACAAACACTATAAAGCCCAAAATGGTCTTCAGGGTAGTTCGAGAAACTGTACTGGTGCTGATGGTGAAGACTTAGTGCTCAATGTTCCCCTTGGCACCTTGATTTTTGATTCGCAAGGACAACTACTTGCAGATTTGAATGAAACAAATAAAATTGAAAAAATTCTTTCTGGTGGCAGGGGAGGAAAAGGCAATCACTTTTTTAAAACCTCTGTCAACCAAGCACCTCATCACTCTCAACCCGGAGAGCCAGGAGAGAGCTTAGAAATTCGACTGGAGTTAAAGTTAATTGCCGATGTAGGACTTGTTGGTTACCCCAATGCTGGAAAATCTACCTTGGTATCTGTATTATCTGCTGCAAAACCCAAAATAGCGGATTATCCATTCACCACCCTGGTACCAAGTCTAGGCGTAGTTCTAGCAAATGAAGAGCAAACTTTTGTAGTTGCAGATATTCCTGGTATTATACCAGGAGCACATCAAGGAGTTGGATTGGGGATTCAATTTCTCAAGCATATTGAGAGAACGAAAGTTTTTCTTCACATCATCGATATTAGCCTATTTTCTGGACGAGATCCATTACAGGACTTCAAAGACATCCAATATGAATTAAGAGAGTTTGATAAAACTTTAAGAGACTCACACTTTCAGCCTTTAATGGATCGAAAGCAAATTGTAGTCCTTAATAAGGCAGATACGATTTCAGAAGACGAAGCCTTGGATTGGCAATCTCGTTTTCAAAGAGAAGAAAGCCTAGAGACAATAATTATTTCCGCAGCAACTCGCCACAATATAGATCAACTGATTCAAAAAACGGCCAAGCTTGTCGAGGAGGATCAAGCGAATGAATAAACTAGGAATTTTTGGTGGAAGTTTTAATCCACTTCATTTAGGACATATCAACAGTGTTGTGAACGTAGCAGAGAAGATGTCTTTGGATAAAATTATTGTAGTCCCTGCTTATCAAAATCCGCTCAAAGAACCTATTGAAGGTCCAAGTCCTGAACAAAGATTAAAAATGGCTCAAATAGGATTTGAAGAGTACAAAGACTTTGTCGAAGTTGATAGCATTGAAATTGAGAGGCAAGGCAAAAGCTATACAGTTGATACCATCCAAAAATATATAGATGAGTATAGTAAAGATAGTATTTTTTTAATTCTGGGAATTGATACCTTTTATAGCTTTGATAATTGGAAAGATTTTGATCAAATTTTAAATATGGTTAATTTAATTGTAACCAGTCGCCCAGGAAACCAACTTCCTTTTTCAGTAAGTGACTTCCCCAAAGGTCTTCAACCCTATGTTGCAGCTTTTGATCGAAGATTCATACAACTTACTACAGGTATGAGCATTGAGTTTATTCGAATCGAAGACATTGATATATCTGCTACAGAATTAAGAAAGAAAATTCGCAATGGTTTAAAAGTAGAAAAATTTCTCACCTATGAGGTTGAGAGCTTTATTCAACAAGAAGAACTTTACAAACCACTTGGTGCCAAAATTGATGATTACGAAGGTTTTACTTCTTTTTGCGCACAGTTTTTAAATGAACGAGGAGCCATTGGTTTAAGAGCTTTTGACTTAAAAGATGTCGAATCACCCTCTGATTACACGATGATTGCCTCTGGAACCTCGACCAAGCATGCAGGTTCATTGGCGCAAACTTTAATACAAGAAGTGAAATCAGAGTATGCAGTATTGCCTATTAGTGTTGAGGGTATCAATGAAGGTCGCTGGTGTCTTCTCGATTATGGGGCTCTTATCATACACATTTTCTATGATTTTGTTCGTCAAGAATATGGACTTGAAACTCTTTGGCGTGAAGGCAAAGAACTAAAAATCAAGAAGTGAAACTTCGTCTTCTTTATCTAGAATCATCAAAAGAAAATTGGCTGACTGAAGCTCAAGGTCTTTACATTAAGAAACTCAATGGATTTATAGACTTTGAGTTAATTGCTATTAAGGCAAAGTCAGCAGCTAGAGGTGAAAAAGAATACAAAAAAGAAATGGAAGGAAAACAGGTCTTGAAACGTTTAAATCCCTCTGATGAGCTGATTCTTTTTGACGAAACTGGCAAAGAAATGAGCTCAGAGAATTTTTCTCGCTTCTTAATTAATAAACTTGAAAACCGACCGAAGAGTTTAGTTTTTGCCATAGGGGGTGCCTATGGCTTTTCGCAAGAAGTAAAAGATAAAGCAAAAGAAAAAATAAGAATTTCTAACTTTGTACTGAATCACCATGTAGCTCAAGTTCTTTGTTTAGAAC
>CAZZCP010000007.1:23136-52688 GCA_964653235.1 uncultured Pseudobdellovibrionaceae bacterium
TAGAACAATTGTATCGAGCTTTCTGCATTTCAAAAAATATTGCTTACCACAATTCATAATTCAGAAAAATAGTCTATGCTAACACGAATCGCCTCTTGAAGTTCTAGGTCATCAGAATATTCTGAGTCAGAAATGAGCGAGTTCGATCGACTCTGTGCTCTTTGCATCAATCTATCAATCTGTTTTTCTAGCTTGGTATAAGAATCTCTTTGTCTTTTTCTTTGTTTCCAATTGAGTGTTTGAGTCTCAAGATTCAGATTTGAACTTTGCCAATTTATAAGTTTTGAGATGGCTTGAAAGTAAGGGTCTCTTTGAACTCTCTGAGAAGATTTTATCTTAACCACTTCAATGATCTCAGGGCTATGAAAAGCAGAAAAATCACCACGTCGATCTTCTCTTTGAGGAGCTTCTAACAATATGTCTTTCTTTTTAGATAAAGGTTTGCTCGGTGCATGGGGCAGTACTACATCGGGCTGAATGCCAATCCCATGTACAGGGGCGCCTGAAGGAAGTGCATACAGAGCAACGGTATATACTGGATTTGCATGAATGAATTGTCCATTCCCATTGGACAAGTCTTTCCAATCCCCTAGAAACTCATGTTGATCCAATGGATCTGCAGATAGATCAGAAATTCCAAACTTAACGAAACCACGCATATCTCCTTCTAACATGAATTCATAAGCAAACTCACCGCTAAAAACATACTGTACACTGCCCTTTCCAAAGGTTCTTTCATGACCTATTACCACCCCTCTTTGGTAGTCTTGGATGGCTCCAGCAAACAATTCACAAGCTGAAGCACATTCAGAATCTACGATCAAACTTAAAGGCATATTGACTGCGGTTTTTACTTCAGGTTCGATTGTCGAGTAAATAGCAACTCGTCCCGATCTTTCTGTATGTTGATAGACCGCCTTATTGGGCAAAAACAGCTCTGCCAAATAAACCGCTTCATCTCTGTCTCCTCCAATATTATTTCGCATATCAAGTATCAGTGCATTTTGAATATTGGGGTTGGTCTGCATGTCTTGCTCTAGTTGCATCAGCAGTTCTTCCATATCAACAGACAATGAGACGACTTCATCTGGATTTTTGCTAGGGCGGTAGTAAAAACTTTTGATGCGCACGAGAGGGAATACTTTTTCTGAATTTGGATCTTGCCAATATTCAATTCTAAGTTTTTGACTTTTATCTCGAAAAAGTCTTCTTGGAATTTGTAAATCTCTTGGCTCTTCACCAGGTGTCTGAAAACGAAGATGTACCATGCTTCCAGGCTCTCCCATAATCTTTGCCATCAAGGATTCCATATTCAAAGAATTCGAAGAATGAAACTCTCCCTTAGAGAATACACCTAAAAGTATATCTCCTTCTTTCACACCCGCGTATTGGGCTGAACCTTCGGGAATGAGTGACTTTACTATATGAGCCTCATCTTGAATTTGTATTTGAACACCAATACCTACCTGAGAATTTTGAATCATCGGCAGAGAGTTTTTCCATCTGGTTGGGCTCAAAACCCGGCTGTAATTATCGAGTTGATTGCCAAGAGACGTGAGAAAATTACTAACATCATCCCATGACTGCTGAAGGGGGTCGATCTCTTGAACCTGCAACTGAGCTTGAAATTGTTGATTTGCAGATTCGATATCATTACCTCGCAGTACGAGTTCTTGAAGCTGTTGAATCGCAAAATTTCGTTTTGCTACTTGCAGAGCCTCTTCATCTTTGGGCCATGAGTCGCGAGGACTAAGATGTCTTTGAATCTCACCCTGAGCCTGCTCTAGATCTTGCATTTGAAATTTTTGTGAGAGCTGAAAGACAAGCCTCTTGGTTCTAGATTGCAGCACACTGGCGAGCAATAGTATTTGTTGAACGGCTGCAGCTTCATTGGCATAGCTGGTTTTAAAGTAGGATGTCCACTCTTCGACTTCGATTTCAGTCATAAGAATGTGATGAGGGTCATAGAGGTGAATAAAGTCTCTATAGGCAGCCAAAAAATGTTCTTCGCTTAGTTGTGTACCCGAGTAATGAAGCTTTTCGAGATACTCTACGCCAATCTCGTAGGTGGCGCTGTGATAGTCACGATATGGAATAGAAACTTCTGCAAAATTTGGAATTGTGTATAGCATGATAAAAGCTAAAAGAATGCACTTCATAGACCCCTCCCCGGATGGGAAAGCTATACAAAAAAATTTGGGGCAGTGCGAATTTTAAGAAATGAGTTCAAGAATAAGACATGTTTATGATTTTGATCATAGTCTTGTAGAAATTATCAAGGCCTCTTTGTTCTCTGTTAGACTGGCTCAAATTACATTATATTCTCTGCAATGAAGCAGGTGTTTTTTCATACCTTACCAATAGCGGTTAGCTATCTTTTTTTGGGAGCATCCTTTGGGATTCTCTTTTATGACTCAGGCGCCACGGGATTTGAGATCTTTTTTCTTAGCCTTACCACTTTTGCAGGAGCTGCTCAATTTAGTGCGATTGAGTTTTTTGGTACAGACTACAATCCTTGGGTTTTGTTTTTAACAATTTTTGTGATCAATTTGCGTCACGTGATCTATGGACTTTCTGAATACAATCGATTTGGCAACTGGTCTTTAGAAAAATTCTATCTAATATTTAGTCTCACTGATGAAAACTATGGTGTTTTGCAAAAACTGAAAAATCTTCGACTCACTCACCGCTCTTTTATTTTATATCATTTTGCACTCAATCACGCCTATTGGGTTTTGGGCTCAGTTTTAGGCTACTTCTTTGCTTCGAGTCCTCTTTTAAAAAGCACTAAGGGTTTAGAATTTGTTCTTACTTTGCTTTTCTTTTTACTTTTTTTTGAGAACTTTAAGAATTTAGTAAAAAGGTATCAAAATGACTGATTTTGCTTTCTTTGCAATTTTATTTTTAGCAACGCTATTAACTCGTTTTCTTCCATTTATGATTCCCAAGAGGTTTGCAAAGTGCTTTGATAGAGATTTGTTCAGCCTGTATTTGCCAACTTTTATCTTAGGTTTTCTATTTGTTTATTCATTCTGCGGCAATCTACAAATCTATGAGGCATGGCAATTGGGCTTGGGAGTTATGGTTTGTAGCTTGGTTCATCTTTTTGGCAAGAATTTTGTTTTGAGCATTATATCAGGGGGAGCTGTCTTTTTGATTTCGGTCAATCTTCTGATTTAACCGAGATTTGGACATCAAGTCTATTTATCCCAATTCCCAATTGGGAATGCTTTTTGATCTAATTAAAGCATGCTCAAGCTTTGCAAGCTCTGTGGAGCTGTAACGAATCAGTTTTATTGTAGCTATTGTAGTCAGAGAATTCCTAAGCCTAGATCTTTACTACTGCACAAAGAATATGACTTTAAAACATGGAGTTTGTACCAATGGGACGAGACCAATCATAAAATAGCCAAGAGAAGCATATATGCATTGAAGTCTTCAAAGTATAGAGAGTGGTATGACTTTGCCTTTCATTTTTCAGCTTTGTGGGAGGGACCACGAAAGAATTCCATATTGATACCTGCTCCCTCCAAAGGAGAAAGAGACCATGCCTTTTATTTTGCACAGGCATTATCTGATCTCTGGCAGATTCCTCTATGGACCCATCTATTCTCTCGACAAAACTTTGACTCGCAAAAGTCGAAAAATCGCTCTGAAAGAAAGGCTCTGGGCTATGATCAGCTCCACCCTATTCCCGGGTATATAAAAAATGTATACTTTGTCGATGATTTAATCGCCACAGGCTCTACAGCCAGAGCAGCCTATGTATTTATGCCCCCTGAGCTTGAATTTGAGTGCCTATGTCTTTTTCAGAGAAAGCGAAATCTTTGATGCAGCAAGGCGCTATCTGTGCTAAAAGACGGGGATGAAAAAGATTTTTATCTTTCTTTTTTTAGCACTCAATTTTGCTGGTGGGCCCGATGAACTCGAAGAGGCTCGAAATGCCCTAGAGGGCATTAAGATGATTTATTCTGAGTCTGCATTTATTGAAATGAGTTTGCAAAAGAAGCTCTTTATCAGCACTTTGGGTAAGACAAAAAAATATGGTGGAAAGTTGTACATGGCCGGTGGGAATCAATTTCGTCTTGAGATTGAAGAACCCGAAAAATCTTTGATGGTTATGAACAACAAAAAGGCATTCGTAGTCGATTATCCACTGGAAGGTTTCGACGATAAGCTGCGTGTAAGTATTTTTGAAGGTCCCAATATTAAAAAATCTCAAGAGCTTTTTCGTTTGTTGATGGGAGATGGAGACATTTACAAGCTTTTTCATTTGAAGTCGGCAAAACGAGATGAAAAAAAGTGGGATTTTGTTTTCTCCTCTAAGAGTAAAGACTTTGATCTCACACAAGTTATGGTCACTGTAGATTTAAGCCAAGACCGTATATCGAGCTTGAGTTACTTTGACCAGCTTGAAAACAAAGTAACCTATGATTTTAGTAAGATAAAGTTTTCTCAAAAAGTAAATAAAAAATTATTTAAATACGAGTCACCCAAAGATGCAGAAATCACAAAATTCTAAAGAAAAAGTCCACATGATCTCCTTAGGTTGTCCCAAGAACTTGGTGGATGCTGAAATGATGTTGGGCAAATTGAGCAAGTCCTCTTATGAGGTGACTGAATCCGCAGAAGATGCAGATACAATCATTGTTAACACTTGCAGCTTTATTGAAGATTCACGCAAAGAATCGATTCAAAATATTTTGGACATGGCCGACCTAAAACAAAATGGAAAGCTCAAGAAACTGGTGGTTAGCGGCTGTCTTCCGCAAAGATACAAAGATGAGATTGTCGATGAGTTGCCAGAGGTAGATTACTTTGTTGGTTCTGGGGAATTTCAAAACATCGATAAAATACTTAAGCAAGATCAGCAAAGAAGCTTTTTTCATCTGCCCACCTATTTGCAAACCGAAGAGACGCCCCGATTGACATCAGGGCCAGGGCATCGCGCCTACTTAAAAATATCTGAAGGCTGTAAGAAACGTTGCGCTTTTTGTGCTATTCCAAAGATTCGCGGTAACTTACAATCGCGAGAATTGCGAGCTGTGCTGAGTGAGGCAAAGCTCTTGGCAGCTAGCGGTGTGAAAGAATTGATCGTTATTTCTCATGACTTTACCGACTATGGCTGGGATCTTCGGCGACAAAATCCAGATTCGCCAGAGACATCCAAACAACTGTTAAAAGACTTGGCTCAAATTCAAGGTATCGAATGGGTACGTGTACTCTATATGTATCCTGACGGAATTGACCAAGAATTGATAGATTTGATGAAGTCAGAGCCAAAGCTCATCCCCTATTTTGATATTCCCTTGCAGCATATTAATGACAGGGTCTTGAAATCGATGAATCGAAAAATGACTCGCAAAGAAATAGAATCAGCCCTTTCTTTGATTCGCAGAGAACTGCCAGATGCGGTGATTCGAACGCAATTTATTGTTGGATTCCCGGGTGAAACTGCCGGTGAGTTTCAAGAGCTTTTAGAATTTGTAAAAGATTTTCGCTTTGATCGAGTGGGTTGCTTTCAGTATTCTCCTGAAGAAAAGACTGCAGGGGCGAGAATGGAAAATCAAGTGGATGAGGAGACCAAACAGCTTCGTCATGATTTGTTAATGTCGGCTCAAAAAGAGATCAGTCGAGAGATGCACCAAAGATTTATTGGCCAAACTCTAGAGGTTATGGTTGAAGGTCTTAGTCTAGAAACTGATCTATTGCTTGAGGGTAGGTTTTTTGGTCAGGCACCCGAGATTGATGGGATTGTTTATATCAATGATGGTCAAGCAGAGAAAGGGCAGATCTATAAGGTGCGAATTACAGATGCCCACGATTACGATCTGGTCGGTGAAATTCTTTAGAACATATTGAATAGCTTTAATGAACTGATTTAAAGGCTTCATAACGAAGATAAAACCTCAACATGCTCTAGTTTCTCATGATATAAATATCAGGATAGTTTCTTCCAAGTTCATCTTGGTCCATCCCATAACCAACCACATAACGGTCTTCAATGGTTCTACCCACATAATCTGGTTTTAAGCTAATTTGTCTTCGCGCAGGTTTGTCTAGGAGAGTTAAAATTTTTAGCTCAGACGGACCAGCAGAAAGAATACGGTTTTTTAAAAAACTCAATGTTCGAGCTGTATCGATAATCTCTTCAACAATAATCACATTTTTTCCAGAAATTTCGGTTCCGATATCTTTGTGGATTTTGATATCACCGCCTCGCTGTCCATCGCTGGTGCGATTGCTTAAGTGAACAAAATCGACTTCTTGAGACAACTGAAGCTCACGCATAAAATCAGCAAGAAAAAACATGGAACCTTTAAGAGGGCAAATCAAAGTGACCTCTTCACCCATAAAGTCTTTCTCTACTTCACGAGCAAGTTCTATTATCATCTCACGCAATTCTTCTTGAGTGATAAAGGGAACCATTGAATCTTTGAGTGCCATTGAGCCTCCTATAAAGGTCTATCGTTAAGTTCAGTCATACCCGCACGGCTAGCGAGTTGAATAAAGTTTTTTGCTTCTAAATGCTCAGGGTTTCTTGCCAAAATATTTTCCCATTGCTCTACGGCATCTAAAATTTTATTTGCATTGTAATAGATGATGCCTAGCTTGAGGCGAACCCCTATCGACTGTGGATAATCTTCTAAGAATTTCTTTGCCTCTCGAATGGCTCGTCCAGCATCTTTTTGATTAACAAAAGCATCCATTATCTTGAGCAGACAATCTTCTTTTCTTCGAGTAAGTCGAAGTGCTTTGAAATATTGTTCAACGGCTTCACTGTATTGGCGAAATTGGTCGTAAAGTGAGCCAAGCTCAATGTGTTTCAGTGCAATTTTCTCTTCCACTTGTGGGTCCATTGTACTTTTGCGTTTTTGCAGTAGCTTTTCTGCCTCAACAAAAACTTGCTTGCCTTCATCATATCTTCCCAAGTCATTCAAAATGATCGAGAGCCCAACACTGGCATCTGTGTAAGAGGGGTCAATCTCAAGTGCCCGTTTAAAAGTCTGAATTGCCTTATTAAACTTACCTTGATCATAAAAGATGGTCGCTAGCATTTGATAAACTTCTGGTTCAGTAGCATTAAGAAGTAGCATCTGTTTTAACAAAGGCTCAGCCAATTTATATTTGCCATTTACAAAAAAGTCTCTCGCTTTTTGCATCAACTCATTGTAATCAGCGTATTCCATATTTTCTCACTTTGTCTTCTGCAGATTTGGCCCACTTTGAGTTTGGATAATTCGTGTATAGTTTGTTGATGTAAGACTTGGCTTTATCATTTTCTTGTACTTCATAGGCACTTATACCTGCATTTAATAATGCCTTAGGTACAAGTTCACTCCTAGGATAGGTTCGAATCAAAGAGTCATACCTTTTCATCGCACTTAAAAACTCTTCTTGATTGAAATAGTAGTCGGCTATGTAGAGTTCTTTTTCGGCAAGCATTCGAATGACTTGCTCTTTTTTAGCACGAGCTTCTTTGGTGAATTCAGAGCCAGGGTATAAGGTTATGACTTCTTCAAAATAGGCAATAGATGTCTTTGCCGCAGATAAATCTCGATCAACTGTTGAAGGCAATTGGTAAAAAGAGCTTAGACCCGAGCGAAATACAACGTAATCAATTCTGTCATGTTTTGGGTGAAACTCGCGAAAAAGTTGATAAGAGGCCAAAGCCTCGTCATATTTTTCTCTGGCAAAATGAATATCAGCCATTTTTAGCTCAGACATCACTGCAAATCGGCTGTATGGATGTTGTTTTCTAATTTCAGAAAAGCGGCGAAGAGCCTCTTCATACCTTTCGGCCTTCTCATAGCGTGATGCTAATTCGTATTTTCCTGCAGGAGTATTGGTATCAATGTCATCAAAAGTGCTACAGGCGCTAAGTGTGATCAAGAGACCAAGTAGAAGCAAAACCATGCAGGCAGTCTAAAAAGTGGGCAAGAGCTTGTCAAAGTGAAAAGCCTTACAAAACCAATACTTGGCTGCGATCGACCCAGCCCTTGTTATGTCGAGGGCCTTCGATTTGAATCCATGCATCTCTTCTTTGAAGTACTCGAATCAGACTGCCCTTTGGTAATTCTTGCAAAACAGCAGAGTCATCATCAGGAAAAATACGGAGCTCTGCGTTTTCAAGCAAACTGGCTCGCTGCATGCTATTTAAATATAAGCCTACGCTAGCGCTACCAGTAAAAAAAACAAATAGAACAAAAAGAGCCACTAAGTGCCATGAAAACTCAGGCTTTTTAGAAAACTCATCATTTTCTGCACGTTTCTTTTTGGCAAACCAAGTTAGTAAGCTCCAGATAGAAATAAAAAAGCTCGATAAGCTTAAAAAGTACAAAAGATGAATTGGAATATAATGAAAAAAGCGATGCCATGCTCCTGTGTATAAGAGCTCCTGATCAAGCTGTTTTTCAATTTCAGATTTTAAGTCTAAGGCTTCAGAAAATGAAGGACGAAGCGAACTGGCTTTTCTTAAGTAGGCCAAAGCCTTTGCAAGATCATTTTGCTGATAGAATGTGTAACCTAAATTATAGTACAAAACTTCGTTTTTTGGCTGAAGTTCCATCGCTTTTACAATTAGCTCTTGGGCCAATTTAAAGTCTTCCTTTTGCACTGCTTTGGCGCTTTGGTTTTGCAGTTCTTTCCAGTTGAGCGCTGCTTGATGCACAGCTTCTTGGGACCATAATAAAAAGGGGAAAAACAAAATAAAAAGTTTCACTTCATTATTATAAAAAAAAGCCATCGCACTTGTCTATTCCTGCTTGAAGCTGCTGCATTTTTATTTTCTTCGTATTATATTGTCATAATCAAGGGAGATTCTATGTCAAAATTAAGTGGTCATATTTGGAAGTCTTCATCTCGTATTGATGACTATATTGATTCATGTGTGAAAGAAGTACTCGACGCAAATGCCAGTATCACAGGACCCAGAGAGCCGAATCCAGAGCTTTCAGAACACAACCAGAAATATATGGACGAAATTGCTACCAGCCGGGGCCGTCCTTTGTTTTATCCTTATTTGGGCACTGGAAGTGGCAGGGGGCCCTATGTTGAACTCGAAGACGGCAGCGTAAAAATGGACCTCATTAATGGGATTGGAATCAATATTTTTGGTCACTCACATCCCAAATTACTAAAAGCTGGTGTGAAAGGGGCTTTAGAAGATGCGGTGATGCAAGGAAATCTGCAACCCAATCGGCAGTACCATGAGCTGTTAAAAAAATTGGTCGATTTGTGCGGGCAAAACACCAAGCTTCGCCATGCATGGATTACCACATCGGGCTCTATGGCAAATGAAAATGCCTTAAAAATATGTCGTCAAAAAACAAGTCCAAGAAGCAAGATCATAGCAATGAATGCCGCATTTGCCGGAAGAACCACGCTTATGGCAGAGATTACTGATAACCCAAGCTATAAACAGGGCCTTCCGGATTACAACGATGTATTGAGAATTGATTTTTACAATCCAAACAATCCAAACTCGGCAGAGCATTCATTGAAACAATTTAAAGAGCTTTTAGAAAAATACCCCGATCAGATTGGCTGCTTTACCTTTGAGCCGATGCAAGGTGAGGGTGGCTATAATGTCGCTCCTCGAGAGTTTTTTCTACCAATGTTAGAGCTTTGTCGCGAGCACAAAATCGCTGTTTGGGCCGATGAAGTTCAGACTTTTTTAAGAACTGGTGAGGCCTTGGCGATTCAAACTCTGGATATTGCAGATTATGTTGATGTTGTCTCTGTTGCCAAAACTTTGCAGGCCGGAGCAAGCCTTTACAGTGAAGAATACAATCCGAAACCAGGTTTGATAGCAGGTACTTTTGCTGGAGCATCAGCTTCTTTGAGTGCAGCGATTGCGGTTTTAGATGAAATGACAGAAAATATGTATTTTGGGCCCAATGGGCGTATTGCCGAGATTCATAAAGGTTTTTGTCAGCGGATTGAGAAATTAATGCAAACTACATGTAAAGGACATATTCATAGTATAGGTGGACTGGGATTGATGGTTGCCATGCACGCCCATGATGGATCAAAAGAAAAAATGATGGAGCTTTTAAAAGTACTCTATAGGAATGGGCTTATGACTTTTGGTTGTGGCCGAGGCCCTTTCAAGGTACGTTTTCTTTTACCTGCCATTTTGTCAGAGCATGATCTTGATGTAGCTGCTGAAATCATTGAAAAATCTGTTTTAGAATTAGCTTGAGGTATTTTGGACTTTTTAGAACAAGCGAAAGAATTGATTGCCATCGATTCTTGTTTTGACCAAGGCACACTTGAGCTTGTAGAGAAAATGCAAGCTATTGCAGAATCTTATGGCTTGGGCACAGAAGTACATGAGAATGGTGAGAATGCGATTCTTTTGTGTTATAAAGATTTAAGAAAAGCAAAAGATCTGGTTTTTTTGAGTCATCTCGATACCGCTGATCCTGGCCCACCAAGTCTTTGGGATAAAACGGGTCACAATCCTTATAAAATGCAAATCATAGGTGATGAAGTCTATGGTTTAGGAGTGGCTGACTGTAAATTAGATTTTTTAGCTAAGGTGCGTGCTCTATCCAAACTAGAAGTTGAAGCCAATCAACGCAGACCTATACTAGTGGGAACCTATGGTGCTGAGAGCTCATTTGAAGGCTGCAAGTGGATGATGAAGCAGAACCTCATAACTCCAGACTTTGTATTTGTAGGTGAACCAAGCCAACTCAAATTAATTACTCAATCTAGCGGTACAGCGATTGTTGAAATTTCTATTCTATTGAGTAAAGAAGAAATTAATCTTCGCCAAAGACTCGAAAATAGAGAAAGTACAGCAACACAGAATCGTATATTCCGCGGAGTTTCTTCGCATGCGTCCTCTCCATCAGCAGGTAAAAGTGCTTTTGTTGAACTTTTGGAATATTTAAAGCAACTGCCAGAAGGTTTAATTATTGTATCTATGGACTCAGGCTTCTCTCCCTTGATTTTGCCTAACGAAGCATTTTTAGAAATTGATGTAAATGTTGCTGAAAAAGATCAAGTTCGTTCTAGAGTTTTAGAGAGTTTTGAAAAAATTGATGAATTTTTCTTTGGACGTATGAAGAAGATGATGAAAAATGAAGAGAACTTTCCACCCTACAATATTGGTAAAGTACGAACTCTTGAAGATCGAATCTTGATGCAAGGTTGTTTTTATCTGCCAGAAGGAGTGGATAAACAGAGAATTGAGAAATGGCTATCGCAACTCAATATTGAAGGAGCTGCTTTCAAACTTCTAGAATACAGTCCAGCGAGCAAATTGAATCAGCCTGAACGCCAAGAGGTTCAGATTTGCCAATCTATTTTAAGAAAGTACCAAATGTCAGATGCTTTGGAGTTGAAACACAAAACTACAGAAGCAAGTTATTTTCAGTCTATAGGTATAGATGCAATTGCTTTTGGGTCAGGCCCTATTAATGGCAGTAGTCACTCTGCAAATGAGAGAAATCAAATTCAACAGCTTGAGTTGAGTGAAAAAATATATCATGAGTGGATGGAGAAGTTGAGCCAATGAGTTTTCTTATACGACCAGTTGAAGATCGCGACCTTTATGACCTTTTTGATTTAGCCAGTCAGTTTACCTTACTCAACCTTCCTGCTGATAGAGGTGTTTTGAGTGAGAAAATAAAAAACAGTATCCAATCTTTTAAGGGAGAGGAAGAAAAAGAAAATGCAAATTATCTTTTTGTTTTAGAAGACACAGAAATTCATCGTGTTGTCGGAAGCTCGCTGATTATGGCGAAACATGGTAGCCCAGATCACCCCCACCACAGTTTTAAAGTAGTTAAAAAAGAGCATTATACTGAGGGAATAGGAATTGGTTTTATTCACAATGTTTTACATCTAAATGTAGACATTGATGGGCCAACTGAAATTGGAGGCCTGTTACTTGATAAAGCCTATCGTAGAAGACCTGAAAAACTTGGAAGACTCATTAGTTTTGTACGCTTTGTTTTTATGGGAATGAAGCCGCAGTTATTCACAGATGAAGTTCTTTGTGAGTTATCCCCTCCTTTGACAGCAGAGGGAAGGAGTGAGTTTTGGGAGGCGCTAGGAAGAAGATTTACTGGTTTGCCCTACGCTGAAGCAGATCAATTGAGTCATGTGAACCATGATTTTATTCGTAATTTATTTCCAGAAGGAGAAATCTATTGTTCGCTTCTTGATTCAAAGGCTCGGTTAGCTATGGGACAAGTTGGAGAAGATACCATACCTGCAAAGCACTTATTAGAAAAAGTAGGCTTTCGTTACAAAGAAGAGGTTGATCCCTTTGATGGCGGGCCTCATTATTCATGTAGGCTTTCAGAGATTAAGATTATTAAAGAATTGCAAGTCCATAGATTAGATCAGCCGAAGTCTGCAGATCTTGAACGAAATGCAATTTTGGCTGCTGATACTAAATATGGATTTCGCGCTGCTCAGGTACAGTATTCTATTGCAGATGGTGGAATCGCCCTTGCCCCTTGGCAATCGGAACTTTTATCATTAGAAAAAGGACAAGAGGTTTATTTGTATCCTCAAAAAAAATTTTAGGAGTCATTTATGTCTACGATTGCTTTTGCAGGTAATTTTATTGGCAACGAATTTCGTTTTGGAAAGCTATACAACGAGTGGCAAAAGCATAGCCCTTCAGATGTGAAAGATTTAGTTTTTGAGGCAAAAGAATCACTTGAAGATGTTGACTTTGCAGTAGAGTCAGCAAGAAATGCATTTTCTTCCTGGGCAAGGCTTTCTCAAGCAGATAGAAATCAATACTTACTTCGACTCAGTGATGTTTTTGTTGAGATGAAAGATGAGATTGCCGAATGCATTTCAAGAGAGACAGGCAAGCCTTTGTGGGAAACTCTTGGAGAAGCGGCTGCACTTTCGGGTAAAATTAAAATCACTTTGGAGCATTCTTTAAAAAGAGTTCAAGAAGAAAGATTTGAAAATGCACAGCCCAATGTAGACGCTTATATTCGTTATCGCCCGCGAGGAGTTATGGCTGTACTTGGGCCCTTTAATTTTCCGGCTCACTTGCCCAATGGCCACATAGTACCCTCTCTTGCAACCGGTAATACGGTGGTGTTGAAGCCCTCAGAGATCACACCTGCAACGGGACAGTTGTATGCAAAAGCTTTTCAAAGAGCAGAATTTCCGAAGGGAGTTTTTAATTTAGTTCAAGGACAGGTAGAGGTTGGAAAAAAACTCGTTCGCCACCAAGACGTAGATGGAGTTCTTTTTACGGGCTCATATGATGTTGGCCTTAAGATCAGTAAAGATATTCTTGAGCACTATTGGAAAATTTCTGCCCTAGAAATGGGAGGAAAAAATGCTTCTATTGTTTGGGAAGATGCCGATCTTGATAAGGCCCTCTATGACAATTTGTTTGGGGCTTATGCATCAACCGGTCAAAGATGCTCTTGCACAAGTAAAATTATTTTACATAAGAATATCAAAGATCAATTTATAGAGAGGTTTCATAATTCTGCTAAAGAAATTAAAATTGGCCACTGGAGAGAGAATGTGTTTATGGGTCCATTGATTCACCAAAAATCCTTGGACAATTACATTCGTATTCAAGAGATTGCTTCTCGAGAAGGCGCAGAATGTATCATGAGAGGAAAAGCCCTTGAAAGAGAGCCTGGTGGCTATTATGTGAGCCCCAGTATTTACACTATTGCGAAGCACAATCCGTCTTCTGTTTATGAGAAAGAAGAAATTTTTGGCCCTAGTGTCGCAATCTACACTGTAGATGAGTTAGAAGAAGCATTTGCAATTGCAAACTCGACATCCTATGGACTTGCTGCGAGTTTCTTTTCTAGAGACCATAAAAAGTTTGAAGAAGCACTCCTAGAAATTCGTTCAGGTTGTGTGAATTGGAATCGTCCCACTTGTGGTGCAAGTTCGCGACTGCCTTTTGGTGGAGTGAAAAAGTCTGGAAACGATAGGCCATCGGCCCACTTTGCGGTCGACTATTGTACATACCCTGTTGCAAGTCTAGAAGATGAAAGTTCTTTTGATTCTACTAAAGTTGCTAAAGGAATTCATTTAAAATAATTGAGTATGAAGCGATTATTTCTTTTAGGCTTTACCTTAATCATTGTGTTTGTTTTTTTTATAGCGGGATTATTTTATTCAAACTTGATGAAGCCCGTTCAAGAAAGTAATGAAGAAGTGGTTTTTGAAGTCGAGCCAGGTCCTTTTTTTCGAACCGCCAATCGTTTGGTCAAAGATAGACTTATACCAGACAGAAGAAGCTTTGTTCTTTATGCTGACATCACTGGTAAAGCGAAAAAGTTGAAAACAGGAGAATATCTGTTAAATCGAAATATGACACCGATAGAAATTCTCGATGAGTTAATCTCTGGAAAGAGCATTAATTATAGCTTTACCATTAAAGAGGGATTCAATCTTTTAGATATTTCTAAAGTACTAGAGGAAAAGCAACTGATTCAAAGTGATACTTTTTTAAGTTTGGTTCGAGACCCTAAGTTTATCCGTGAGATTACGGGTAGAAACTATGTCAATCTTGAAGGTTTTTTGTTTCCTGATACCTACCGAGTATCTAAAAGTGATAGCCCTGAAACAATAATTCGGGCCATGTATGAACGTTTTAAAGAGGTTTATCAAGATGTTACCAGAGCAAGAAATTCACTAGATATGCCTATGTACCAACATCTTACTCTAGCAAGTATAATAGAAAAAGAAACAGGAGCTGCTGAAGAAAGGCCATTGATTTCATCGGTATTTCACAACCGTTTAAAAAAAAATATGCGCCTACAAACAGATCCAACGATTCTATATGGTATATGGGTTGAGACTGGAATCTGGAAAAAAAATATCCGCAGAAAAGACATTACAAGCAAAAACTCTTACAATACCTACACTTTTCGTGGCTTACCAGCGGGTCCAATTGCAAACCCTGGTGAAGAGAGTTTAAGGGCAGCTTTGAATCCGAGTGAATCTTCATATTTGTATTTTGTGAGTCGTAATGATGGCACCCATAAATTTTCGAAGACTTTCGAGGAACATAATCGTGCAGTTCGAAAATTTCAACTCAATCCATCGGCTCGCAAAGGCAAGTCCTGGCGTGATCGTTTAAAAAATTAGTTATCAACCTCAATCCAAAGATCAGACTCTTCAAAGAAAGCTACGCTTTGAGGAGAACCACATGCATCGGTATAGTTTGGTACAGAGTCAATGATCTCACCTAAACGGATTTTAGGTTCCTGATTCAAACTTGAATAAATCACGCTTTTTTGCGCTCTAGAAAAGGGTTTTTCAGGCGTCTTGTTTTCAAGTTCAATCCATGAGGTAAAGTGCATACCTGTGGTGATTTGGTCTTCTTTAAAACCAACCTCTTCACCGTAGCATTGAGACAGTTCTATCACTTTGTCGCTGCCGCTTTCATCATAGAAGCAAGTGGCATCGATATTTACGTACTCTTGAGAGTGAGGGAGTAGATTGGAGACAGCCACATAACAACCCTCATTTTCAATAACAGCAAATCCCTCGCAACTGAGAGCATCGTAAAAAGCCTCTGCATTTTTCTTTAGACAGCTTAAAAGTTCTTGCTTTTGTAAATTCTGACAGCTCGGAATATCTCTTTGGCAGTCTGGACTTTCAACATGCACACTATAAGCTCTTTTTAAGTTTTTTAGAAAAGCCTCTTCGTTTCCTTCAGTCACTAAAGTTGAAGTACTGTCACTTTGTCCTTGGCAGTTTTGAAAGCCAAGTATGAGTAAAAAGGCGGCGATTGTTAGGGCAATTGTATTTCTCAATTTCATGCAACGTATCCTCTTATGTACCATATCGGAACGCCAGACTTAGATCTTAAGCCCTATCTCTAAGTACCTAATTTTGCAAGCGAATATAAGAGCTCATAGAGTAATCATACTTATAGATCTCGAGTCTCGCTGCAAGGCTATCAGTATAACTCGGAATAATGATTTCAAGACTCTTATCGCCGTCAATATCATCCAAAAATAAATTACTACTGCGCCCTCGATTATGAAAGAAGGTATCTGTAAACTGTTCTGTATCTAGACTTTGGAGCAAGCGAGTGTATCCACCCTCAACCAGATAGATCTCAAGTTGAATTCTACCCCTGTTTTTTACTTTTAGAACCTTCATGGGAGCAGTCTGATCAGGATGCTCTCCTTCAACAGTTCCAAGAACTTTTCTCTCTTTGTTGACAAAAACTCCAGAAGGAAGTGAATAGGCAAAGAGAGTAAGAATCATCATACTTGCTGCAAAAAATAAATCAGGCTGGATCTTTTTAAAAATCTCCATAAAGAACTATCGGAATAGGATAGCTATTTTAAAACGATAAGATGATAGTTTCGGACTTTGGTCTTGGATCTACGATATGAGGCTAACTCAGTATTTGAAAAAGTATTTTGTCTTAAAATTTCTACCTGTTTGATACCACAAGATTGAAGTTGGGCCATGGCAACAATAATTTGCGAAAAGAAAGTTTTGTTATTTTGCGAAAAAGCCTGAGGGTAAGCTGAAAATGTTTCTAAAAATTCCTCACCTACTTCATAAGAATCTTGAAAAATATGTGGACCAATCCACACCTTGACATGTTCAGGATCAGAAAAGTGCTTAACTGATTTTTCTATAATTTTATTTTCCAGTCCTCTCCAGCCGGCATGGCATGCTAAAATTTTATGTTCTTTGCAAGAATAAAAAAAGACAGGCAAACAATCAGCAGTTTGAATGATCAAGGCTTTGTGTTTTTCTTTCGTATAATGTGCATCTGCTGTTTTCATCTCATCGCTTGCCGGCACAATGAGATTACTGTGAACTTGTTTTACATAAAACAATTCTGATTTTGAATATTTTTGTAGATCAAATTGATTCATTTTTGCTTTGCCAAAAAGAAGAAAAATAGCAGCATTTTCATAAGTCCATCCATAAGATTTTTCTTTCATAAGTACTCCAGAAAATGGCAAAGATCTAAAATTTCAATCAAGTCATTTGGTGGAGGCACACGAAAGCTCATCCTTTTAGAGCTGCTAGGATGATCAAAAGCAAGGTGATAGGCATGGAGTGCAAATCGATTCATATTTGATATCCAATTGCGAAGTTCTTTTTTTTGTACTGAATTCACTCTATTGAGATTGGAATACAAAGTATCGCCAATAATTGGATGCTGATTTTCAGAGGTATGGACTCTTATTTGATGAGTTCTACCGGTGAAAAGTTGAAATTCAATTAAGCTCAAGTCTTTTTGGTATTCCGCCAGTACTCGGTATTTGGTAATAGCTTTCTTTCCATACTTGCTATGAGAAGAGAATTTTTTTCGATCTTTGGGGTGTCTAGCCAAAAAACTTTCAATCGTTTTTTCTTTTGAATGCGGAACTCCAAAACAAACCGCCCAATAAAGACGATCAGTGCTTTTTTGCTGAAACTGCTTTGCAAGTGCTTCATGACTTTTGTTGTTTTTGGCAACCACCAGTAAACCACTGGTGTCTTTATCAATTCGGTGTACAATTCCGGGGCGTTGTTCTTGCACTCCCATCGATAGATCTTCTTTGCAATGGGCAAGAAGAGCATTTACAAGAGTCCCGTTCCAGTTTCCTGGTGCAGGGTGTACAACCATTCCGGCTCTTTTATTGATTACAAGCAGTTCCTTATCTTCATAAACAATTTCTAAAGGAATCGACTCGGCAATGAGTTCGTACTGTTCTTGGTCAGGCAGCTTTATTAGAATTTCGTCTTCAAGTTCAACCTTGTATGAAGCTTTCTGATTGGTGCCATTGACCCAAACACACTGGTTTTGAATGAGCTTTGCCGCTTGAGAACGAGAAGATATCTCTTCTAGGTTGGCAAGATACTGATCTAATCGAATATTCTGATTTTGAATGCAAACTTTAGACTCAATTTCTTTAGGCACGAGAATCTTTGCAAATTTTCATATAAGAGTTAACAACTTTATCAATATTTAAATCTAAAATACTGGCGATTTGCTTAACAAATCCGCGAACAAAAACATCAGCAGGTAGAGATTTAAAATCATTATTTTCAATTGCATAAATATAAGATTTACCAATTCTTGAGATATCAGATATCAGTTCAACTTCTATCTGTTTATACTCACGAACTTTTTTTAGAAAGCTTCCATCAAAATATTCTTGTTGAGAAATTTCTTCCTCAATAACCGGGTCTAGCTTATATTTGCTCCACCGAGTGCAGGCCATGCCTTGTTCTGCCAAATCTTCAAGAGCTTCATCGTTCATTGGGTTTTGCGTGGATTTAAATTTCTCAATAAACTCATCAGCAGGTTCTTCGTTGTATTTCAAATCAGGGAGATCTTCTGTATTTGAATCAGAAAATATTTTATGATCATACTCTCTTCGGCTGCTATGATTACTCAAAGTTGCATAGGCCTCATCAATTAAAGCACGCAGCTGGGACGCTTCTTCCGGTGTAAACATTGTATATAAAGCGGGGCTGTCCTCTGAATAAGTAGACTTAGCTTTTTGAAAAGCTTGACGAATTTCCTCAAGGCTAGCACTCGGCTCAACATCAAGGAGTTCATAGAAATTTTGCTCTTCATAAGAACCCATAAAATATTTATACCACGGCTTTGTAGTTTTTGGGATGCACTAACTTTCTAGCGATAGCAGAAATTTCTCGACTAATCGAACTGTGTGGGGCTTCAGCAAAAATATTCTTTCTTCTACGAAGAGACTGCCACACTGCATTGTCAAAGTGCAAACCACCTAAGATTTCACATTCTAAACCAAAATACTTCTGACATACAGGTATTACAGTTTCACACATTTGAAAGTCTTGTCCGCTTCGAACTTGATTTACAATGATTTGCATTTGAAGTTTTTGAATATCTTGAATGAGATTGTTCGTTTGCTCCGGATAGAGTTTCTTTAAATGTGTTAAGAGCTGTTTTGGAGTTTTTATTTGTAAATTGCCCTTGTCAGCCATCGCAGCGGCTATTTGCTCAGCCAAATTGTGTTTTTGCTCTAAACTTTTTATTAATTGATAGTAAGCAGATTTAATAAAACGATAAGCATTTTCAATACTTGTTGGCTCTGGAGTAATAACAAGAATAGATTTGTGAGCCATTAAGAAAAACTCAAGAGTGCTCTTCGTGGTTCCAGCACCAAGGTCTAATATGACAAAGTCATAATTGAGCTTAAAAATACCATCGACAAGTTTTTTCCATTTTGTCTCACCCATTGAAGCAATATCGAGATTGTCGTGTACTCCACTAAAAAGATCAAGATTGCGCACATTGGTTGGGCTTGCAATTTCTTCTAAGCTTTCAACTTTGCCATCAACATAATGACTTAAGCTTTTTTTAGGAATTTCTCCGCCCAAATGGGTGTGAGTATTGGCCGCTCCCAAATCAAGGTCGATGATAGCTACTTTGGCCTCTCTTGCAATTGCAATTGCTAAGCTAGAGGATACAAAGCTTTTACCAACACCACCTTTTCCGCCCCCAAAGGCAAGAATGTAGGGCTTACCCTGCTTCTCTAGAGACTCGTTGAAGCCCCAACCAAATTGTTTATATTTTAATAAATCTCTCATAATCTCTATAACTTAGGTATGGATTTCAGCATACCAAGCATCAACTTCTCTTCGGCAGCTGAGCTCTTTAGATAAAGGGCTTGCAGAGAGTTCCAGTCTTTAGGCTGAGTGAGCTTAAAGTTTCTTAAGTGAAGACAGGCAAGTGAATATGCATTTGGGTAAAGAAAGGCTTTT
Organism: uncultured Pseudobdellovibrionaceae bacterium; assembly: GCA_964653235.1. Taxonomy (GTDB): domain Bacteria; phylum Bdellovibrionota; class Bdellovibrionia; order Bdellovibrionales; family UBA840; genus CAZZCP01. The sequence continues at coordinate 42,862 of CAZZCP010000007.1, forward strand.
TCATAGAGAGACTTCTCAGAATGAAACACTTTTTGGCCATCCCCAATTACATGATGTTGCTTTTTGAGACTTTTGATCCATTCCTCTTTTTGAATCAATTGAGGTGGTTTTAGGCTTTTCCAATGCCTATCCTGGGGTTTAAAGCTTTGGCAGAAGCACTCGTTGCTTTGGGCATTGATAAGAACCTGTAAAGGTTTATTCTTAAGTGGAAAAGACTCAGCAAGTACTTCTGTACTTGAATAAGAGTAAATGGGCAGATTATGGCTGTAAGAGAGAGTTTTTGCGACATTGATGCCTACTCTAAGACCTGTAAAACTACCTGGGCCATGATCTACGACAAGATGCTCGATCTTATCGAGTTGGATATCACTGCAAAAAAATGCATCTTCTAGGGCCGAAGTGATTATTTCTCCATGAGAGCGAGAACGAAGCCAATGCTTATAAAACAAACACTCTGCCCCTTTCCAAAGAGAGAGACTTCCTTGGGGGGAACTTGTTTCAATTGTTAAAAAAATCATTACCAGCTAATTCCTAAGACTCGGGTAATGTCATTAAATAGAGCAAATACCATTAAAAACATCAGTAGCACTAAGCCTAGTTGTTGGGCAATCTCAAGATTTTTCATACTTAGAGGTGAGCCCTTAATTGCTTCAATACTGTAAAAGAGTAGATGTCCACCATCTAGCACAGGTATAGGTAAAAGATTTAAAATAAATAAGTTGATTGAAATAATGGCCATAATCTTCAAAAAAGGGCTTAGGCCTATTTGAAAGGTTTGGCTTGCCAACTGACCAATAGTAATGACCCCACCTATTGATTTTGCGCTGACTTGATTTTCAAGGAGCCTAAGAAAGCTAACACAAGTGGTAAGTGTCCAATTCCAAGTTTCCTCTAAGCCTCTTCCGATTGTTGCACCAAAGCCAGAAGTTCGAAAAATCTCTGTTTTGGGGGCGCTGGCGTACATAAGAGGACCAATACCAATCTTTCGTTCTTTTTTTTCTTTTTTTGTTAATGGATCCTCATAGGTAAGTTTAGTTGGCTCAAGGCGGATGTTGAGAATTTCACCATTTCTTCGAACTACAGCATCAAGGGGGCTGCCCCCAGGCTCATAGGATTTAACTTTCTGAACCAAATCTTGCCAATAGACCAACTCATCTCCATTGATCTTAAGAAACTGATCTCCATACTGTATACCCGCTTTCTCTGCAGCAGAGCCCTCTTTTACGGCAGCGACAAATAAGAGCGGGTACTCTAAGCCAATGGCACTGAGTATACCTGATTCAAAATCTAAACTCTGAAGTTCTTCTGGGCTAAAACTGATAACTCGCTCTTCTTGATTTTTCTTAAGCACGGTAATTTTCAATTCTTCGTCAGTATTGCTTTGATTGGCATAATGCACCAACTCATACCAGGTATTCACTTTTTGTGAGTTCCACTCTAAAACAGCATCTCCGGTTTCAAGAGATTTCTTTGCAGCAAGACTATCGGGCTTTGATACTCCAAAAGCAGAAGCTGTGGGTGTGAGGTTAAGGCCATTAATATAGCCAACTTTTCTTTTAACACTGAGAATATTTGGATTTTTTTCGAGGCTGGGAGTGAGAGTTAAAGTATCTACCTCTTGAGTTGCAAATCTCTGAACTTGTACAGATGTCTTTTGGTTCGATCTTGGCTCGATAGCAGATAGAAAGTCATTCCAAAAAAGCACATCCTTTCCATCCACTTTTAAAATTCTATCTCCTGGTTCAAAGCCAGCCTTGGCAGCATCAGAGTATGCTTCGACCTGACCAACAACAGCCAGGGGCATTTTTTCACCATAAGCTGCGATAACAGAAAAGAGAAAAATAGCAAAAAATAGATTCATCAAGGGTCCTGCTAAAACCACAGCAATTCTTTGACCTACGGGTTTGTGGGCAAAAGAATATTTCTTTTCCTCTTCAGGCAATTCTGCTTGGGGATCTTCTCCAAACATTTTTACATAGCCTCCAAAGGGAATCGCAGAAACAGAATAAGTCGTGTCTCCCCGTGTGAATTTGATCAGTTTCTTTCCAAAACCGAGACTGAAAACTTCTACGCGAACTCCAAAATATTTGGCTACTGAGAAGTGGCCAAGTTCATGCACAAAAATTAAAACACCAAGAAGAACTACAAATGGGACAACAATAAAAAAAGCTTGTTGAAGAAGAGAAACAATAACATCCATTCTTTTATTTTAACCTTGGATCTGATGAACATCTAGGCTTTTCCCGATGATAACAGGAGGCATTAGGTCCTTTACCCAGAGTGTATCAACGAGAGAATCTAGCTAAAAAATAAAAAACAGGAAGAGCAAACAAGATACCGTCAATTCGATCCAATATGCCACCATGCCCGGGCAAAATATTACCAGAGTCTTTTTGTTGGGCATTTCGCTTTAACATCGACTCAAACAAATCTCCAAATTGAGAAGACAGCGCAGCTAAAAACGAGAAAATCAATATCATCCACCATTCGGTTTGAACTATAAAAGAAGAAACACTTGTTGTTACAGCTGAGGCTCCTAATAAGCCGCCGATAGAACCTTCTAGAGTTTTATTGGGTGATACAGATTCAAGGATTTTCCGTTTTCCAAATTTTCTTCCTACAAAATATGCACAACTATCACTTGCAACGACACATAAAAGCATTAAGAAGAACCACCTTGGACCATTATCGAGTAGTAAAATTTTAATGGCATAACTAGAAAGAAGTCCCAAATACAAATAGCCCAAGACACTGTAAGCAATAAAGTTTTGAGTATCTATGATTTCAATTTTTGAGCGTCGATAAAACAAAAGAAAACTCACTGAGGACATTAAACAAAAAGCGAGTAAAAGACTAAGGTACTCAGAAAAAAAAGCATTCACAAGACAAATACAAAAAGCAGATAGAACAAAACAACTGGCTAAAAACAGGCTATGCAAGCGATTCAGGCAGAGCTTATGGTACTCCCATTGAGATCCTAAAATAACGAGAAAGAGAAAGCCTAGAAAACCTTTGAGTTCAAATAAATAGATCAACAGAGAGAGAAATAAAACCAACACCAAGGCGCTGATAAAACGCAGTTTTGTGCCAGTCATAGGCGCGATACCTCAAGGCTTTTTGTTTGCTCAGGAGTTTTGCCAAAGCGTCTTTGTCGTATTTGATAATCTGAAATTGCATAGTCAAGTTCATCAAGAGAAAACTCAGGCCAAGTTTTTTCACTAAAGTAAAACTCTGTATATGCCATTTGCCAAAGTAAGAAATTGGATATTCGATTTTCTCCACTAGTACGAATTAAAAGATCGGGCTCAGGTAAAAAATGACTTTGCAAGGCTTGAGAAAAGTCTTTTTCACTTATTTTATCGGGGTCCATCCCGGTTTTTACAGCTCGTTTCACTAAAAGCTGAACGGCATCTAATATTTCTTGTCTACCGCCATAACTAAGTGCAAAAGTCAGTGTCATTCCGTTATTTTTTTGAGTGAGTCTCTCACATCTTTCTACTTGCTCTTTAGCAAAATCAGGAAGGTCTTCAAGATGACCAATAAAGCGAAAACGTACATTGTTTTCCATGAGTGTTTTTTCTTCTCGTTTTAGAAATCTTTTTAAGATGACCATGAGAATTTGGACTTCTTCACGCGGACGCTTCCAATTTTCAGTACTAAAAGCAAAGAGAGTTAAGTATTTTAACTTCTTTTTAACACATTCTTCAACGATATTACGTACGACTTTTGAGCCACGAATATGCCCGAAATAACGATTGTGGCCACGAGATTCAGCCCACCTGCCGTTACCATCCATAATAATTGCAATGTGTTCAGGGTTTTTCATATCTAAACCGTCATAATGTCTTTTTCTTTGTCTTGACCAATTTTATCAATTTTTTCGACGTAAGAATCAGTTACTTTTTGAATATCTTCTTGATATTTTTTGTGTTCATCTTCAGAAATATTTTTTTCTTTAAGTTCTTTTTTCAATATATCATTTGCATCTTTTCTTTTCATTCGAACAGAGACGCGAGCCTCTTCCACTATTTTTTTAGCTTGCTTGACCAAATCTTTTCGTCTCTCTTCGGTAAGATCTGGTAGTCTTAGGCGAATCGTTTTGCCATCATTCATAGGGGCCATCCCCAAATTGCTCGCTACAATTGCTTGCTCCACTTCTTTTAGCATGCTGGCCTCCCAGGGAGCGATCACAAAAGACTTTGCATCTGGGCAACTAACAGCAGCTACTTGATTTAAAGGAGTCGGAGAGCCATAGTAATTCACTTTTACGTTATCTAGCATACCCACATTAGCTCTTCCTGTGCGAATGCGTGTAAGTTCATTAGCAAGGGCTTCAATCGTTTTTTTCATTTCTAATTCTGCGTTGGATACTAGTTCTTTCATTAGATGTCTCCTCGAATAATGGTGCCAATGTTCTCGCCAAGAACGGCTTTTAAAACATTTCCTTCATCGGCAAGGCGAAAAGTAAGAATCGGCATTTTGTTTTCCATACAAAGACTGATCGCAGTAGAGTCCATAACTTTTAACTGTTTGTTCAAAGCATCGATATAGGTTAAGTCTTTAAACTTTTTCGCATCATCATACTTCATAGGATCTTTATCGTAAACGCCGTCCACTTTGGTTGCTTTCATAATAATTTCAGCGCCTATCTCCATCGCTCTTAAAGCTGCTGCAGTATCAGTAGTGAAATACGGGTTCCCAGTTCCTGCGGCAAAAATAACAATCCGACCTTTTTCGAAATGTCTCATCGCCCTTCTACGAATGTAAGGCTCTGCAATTTCAGACATTCGAATGGCAGATTGTACACGGGTTTGAACGCCCAGTTTCTCAAGAGCATCTTGCATGGCCAGGGCATTCATACAGGTTGCGAGCATCCCCATATAATCTGAGCTAGAACGATCCATTCCCTTTGCAGACGCTGCCAAACCTCTGAAGATATTTCCACCACCAATCACAAGACCAATTTGCACACCAGTCTTTTGGGCGCTTACTACTTCACGGGCGATGTACTGAATGGTTTCTTGGTCAATTCCATAACCAGCATCGCCAGCAAGAGCTTCACCACTGAGCTTCAGCAAGATGCGTTTGTAAATCGGTTTACCCATAATATTTATTGAATTGCAGCAGCGACTTCAGAAGCAAAATCAGCTGTTTTCTTTTCAATTCCTTCACCTAATTCGAAACGTACAAAACGTCGGATCACTATGTTTTCACCGATAGATGCAATCGTTTCAGTGAGGTAGGTCTCAACTGTTTTGTCAGGATCTTTAACGAAGGGCTGCTCCATCAAGACTTGATCTTTCATCCACTTTTTAATTTGGCCATCAAGAATCTTATCAAGAAACTCTTCTTTTTTGCCTTCTTCTAAGGCTTTTGCCTTAAGGATTTCTCTTTCTTTTTCAACAAGTTCTTGGTTTAGCTCCTCTGGGCGAACACATTGAGGATTTGAAGCTGCTATATGCATAGCAATGTCTTTTGAAAAATTTTGAAACTGTTCATTTCTCGCGACGAAGTCGGTCTCGGAGTTGATTTCAACTAAAACACCTATTTTACCTCCGGCATGTATATAAGAAACTACAGAGCCTTCTGCAGCAACTCTTCCGGATTTTTTGGCAGCTTTACTTATGCCTTTTTTTCGCAGCCACTCAACAGCTTTTTCAACATTTCCCTCGGTTTCTTGAAGAGCTTTCTTGCAGTCCATAAATCCTGCGCCAGTTTTTTCTCTTAAATCTTTCACTACAGAAGCGGGTACGCTCATGATTTTTCTCCTGTTTCTTCAGTTTCTTCAGGTTTATCTTCAGTTCTATCAGACAATTCTTTTTCGACTTCTTCTTGAATCTCAACTTCTTCAGCGGTTCCAGCAGCAACCATTCTTCGTTTTGCCGCTTTTACAACTTGAGGACCAGAGTCTTTTTCGTCACTATCTTTTGCGGTTTTTTCTGTCTTCGCTTTCGCTTTTGCAACATTCCCTTTGTCACCTTCAGCACGCAAATGATCTTCGTAAGCTTTTGCCCCTTCATTATAAGCTTCTGCCATTAGGCTAGAGAACAATTGAATCGAGCGAATGGCATCATCATTTCCAGGAATAGGGAACTCAATCACTGTTGGGTCTGAATTTGTATCAGCAATTCCTACTACGGGAATACCGAGTCTTTTCGCCTCTTGAATAGCGATTTTCTCTTTTATAAGATCGACAACAAAGATGATTCCTGGGGGAGATTTCATTTCTTTGATTCCCTCAAGGTAATCCACCAAACGAGTGAGTTCTTTGTCGAGTTGTGACTGTTCTTTTTTACTGAAAAGAGTCCATTCGCCTTCGGCTTTCATTCTCTCTAGCTTTTTGTATCTATCGATACTGGCCTTGATGGTTACGAAGTTCGTCAGAGTTCCACCCAACCACCTTTTGGTAATAAAATACTGCCCGCAGCTGTTTGCAGCTGTTTGAATTGGTTCGATGGCTTGTTGTTTGGTTCCAACAAAAATCATTTTTTTGCCCTCAGAGGCAGCTTGCTTTACGGCATCAATAGCTCGTCGAGCGCCAGCAACAGATTTTTGTAGGTCAATAATATGAATTCCACCTCTAGAGCCAAAAACAAAGGGTTTCATTTTTGGGTTCCAACGGTGAATTTGATGCCCAAAATGAACTCCGGCATCAAGCATATCTTTCATTGTAACTTGTGGCATAAGTACTCCTATCTGGTTTGTCCTCCCCCAAGCCATTAAAACACCAGTGGAGTGGCTCGAGGTGCGAATTTAGGGATGATTCCCTAGTTTTAAATTGAATTGTTCTTAGCACGTGTGTCGTGCTCGGAGCAAGAGAATTTCTCATAGATTTGAAGTGTTTGCTCTAGTTCGAGTAGCTGAGCCGAGAGACCCCATAATCGGGTTTGATAGAAACCTGAATGAAAGAAAAAGGAGTCTTTGCGCTTCACATCAAGTTCAATCTGCGCGTGGCTCTCGGGCCAAAATCTTAAACTTTCATAGCAAAGATGGTTCATTGCATTGGGAAAGAGTCTCTTGAGCTTTCTCTTCATCTGCCTATATATATTTCCTGAAGCTTCTGCATTCATGCCTAGATCTACCTGAAAAAAGCTAGTCCATTGAGAGCGCCATTTCTTTGAAGATTCTTCAAAATAAAAGCCTCCCAAGAGAGCGGCTTCATCCTGCCCTTTTTGTGCTAAGTAGATCATATCTGTTGTATCGACTTCTTCTATCTCATGCTCGATGCACCAGTTGATCGAATGGAAGTGGGGAGATTTTGAAATTTTTTGTATCGCTTTTTTTCCGATCAGCTCTGCTAGAATATCATTTTCGATAAGACCTATTGGTTCTGAAAAAAAGTAGGCTTTTGCGCAATAAATTCTGTCTTTGCTAGAGTGAACAGAGGAAATCTTTTTGTCCTGCCAGTCAAGACTTCTTAAAGTTTCATAAGTTCTGATATTTTCATCTAATTCTTCTTCAAGAGCATCGACAAGTTTTTCAATCGGTGTAAGCAGTCTAATTCTTGAGCTCTGTAAATACTGTTCAAATATTTGAGTTGTTTCGTTTGTTTTTTCGCCAAAACCAAGAAAGTTTTGCCAGCGAGAGTTTTCATAGGTCTTGGTGGTGATCTGCTCTTCGCGCGACAAAATTTCAATCGGGCTGAGCTCTTGCAAAAGCTGCAAAGATTTTTTTGAATCTTCGGTTAAGGGAAGAAAATTGTGAATCCAATCATAAAATGGATTCTCTTTTGCCATTAGTTTCCAATATTTACCGACTTGATCATCGGAGCAGAGAATTTGAACGCTTAAATTTTTCTGCTTGAGGGCTTTCGCTAAGAGGAGGTTTTCTAAAGTGGCTCCGAAAAACAATGCATCGATATTTTTAGACATAATTCAAGTTATTAAAATCGGGGCAGAAAATTCAAGTTCTCATTTTTTCAGGAGCAGCGCAATAAGGCTCAATATCGCTCTAGAGATAGAGCGAAAAAACTTTTTATTTTCTATCCAGCGAGCCAAAGGGGGAGATAGACGGTAGTAGATCGAAACAAAAACTCGCCCCCATTGACTAGAAAGAAGTACTTCGTCTCGAAAGCGATAAAATCTCTGAACTTGCCATGCATGAGGAGTATCAAAACTAGCTGTTGCTATAAAGCATCCGCCTTTGTTGATCACCTTCGAGCCTTCGCGAATAAATTGTTTAAAAACCTGGGGTTCATTGGCTTGTGATTCAAACCTTCGAGCTCTTTTAATAATATCTTTTGCAGCGGCGGTGTAAGGTAAAAAGCTCAGTAATTTTACTCGAGTTGCGTTTAGTCGATCTTTAAAGCGTGAGTTGCCGTCATATACTCGCATTAAATCCCAAAGCACAGAGGCAATCACAGTAATTTCTTTGCCTTTACCTGGCTGTTTAAAGTAATCGGGATGAATTTTTCCAGGCTCTATATCCATTGCCACTTCAACCGCTTTTAGATAGCGTTCGTAGAATACAGCAGCTTCACTATAGGCTTTCAAGTCCATTCTCTGTTTGCCATTCTTGAGCATTTGAATTCGATTCTTCCACATAATGCTTTTATTGTGTTCTCGGGCATTGACCTCGGCCCTTAACTTAGCGCCTTGCGAGACGGTGTTTCGATATTCATTGAAGCAATTATTGCAAACTTCAGAAAAGGGATTGCCCTCAATACCCACTTCTTGAATGCGTAGACGCAAACCAGCTTCAACTTTAACCAAATCACTGACTTGGGCTCCACATCTAGGGCAGGCGACTTTATCAGACATATATTTATTACAGCATATTCAATGGGTCCATATCAACTCGGAACTGAACTTGTTTTTGTAGGTCTTTTGTGTGGCTCATTAGGTTGTAAACAAAGTTTCCAAGACTGGGATAGTCTTTTGCCTTGAGTAAGAGTTGAAAACGAAACTTACCTCTTAATTTAAACAAAGGGGCCTCAGCAGGGCCAAGAATTTGCAGAGATTGAAACTCAGTTGAAGTTTTTTGCAGACTTTCAGCTGCTTCGCCAAACTCTTGAGAAATACTCTGCAGCTTATATAGATCAAGGGCTTGCATTCGAATCGATGCAAGCTTTCCAAAGGGCGGGTAATTCAATTCACTTCGCATTTCGAATTCATTCTTGGCAAAAGATTCAAAGTCATTTGCAAGTGAGTATTCAATACTTGGATGTTCTGCATTATAGGTTTGAATTAGAACTTTTCCTCGATTTTGATCTCGTCCAGCGCGACCGCTCATTTGTGTGATCAATTGAAAACTTTTTTCGCTGGCGCGGAAATCGGGCAAATGAAAAGAAATATCGGCAAGAATCAAAGCCACCAATTTAAGATGAGGAAAATCCAATCCCTTAGCGATCATTTGTGTTCCTAAAAGAATATCAATTTCTTGATTTTCCATGGCTTCAATTAAGTCTTCCATCGCTTCTCGGTTTAAAATTTCATCTCGATCGGCACGAGCAATTCTCGCTTCAGGAAAGAGTTTCTTTAAATCATTTTCGATCGATTCTGTTCCGATACCAAGAGGAACCAAAGAGTCGGAGCCGCAAGATCTACAGGTATCTGGTTTATTTTCGTGATAGCCACAATAGTGACAAACCAAATGATTTTTGGCATGTAATGTAAGGCTCACTGCACAGTTTGGACATTCATAAACAAATGAGCAAGATTGACAAATATACGACTGAGCCATTCCGCGGCGATTTAAAAACAGCGCTACTTGCTTTTTTTCATCTAAGCAGTTTTGGATTTCACTTTTCAGCTCTTCGCTGAGCCAATAGTGATCTTTGTCTATGGGATTGGTCTTTAAATCAATCACTTGCATTTCGGGCAACTCAG
>CAZZCP010000008.1:0-16177 GCA_964653235.1 uncultured Pseudobdellovibrionaceae bacterium
AAAGTGTAAAGTATGTCTCCGGAATAAGGTGTAAACTATGTGTCGGGAAGGACAGCGCGCAAATATGTATACTTTTCACCGGGTACTAATTGAGCGTCGTAGGGGCTGATCACCATCATTTCTTCTTTACGAGTCAGTTGAACTTGTCCTAGGTAGGGCCAATCTTTCTTTAAATCGTAAATATCAACAGCAGCTTCTGCCTCGAAATTGTTGACCTTATCATATAAACGCAGGCTGCCAGTTTGCGAATTCAACGAAAAATAAAAGCGCCAATCTTCAGCCTCACGGCTTAGTGAAAATGAAGCAAATCGACTTGGACTCGAAGCCTCTACCGGAACATTGTCGATCAGAACTTGTTTAAAATCTTGGTTAAGCGCAGCAGCACCCTCTTTGGTTTGATGAAGCGTCGATAGGCTCAGGCTGCATTTGACTTCGTTGCGTAAAATATCTAGCAGATCATAAGTTTCTTCTAAGCTGGGCCAAGCAAATGCTTGGGCGCTAAACAAGACGATCCATATGTACAAAAGATTTTTTTTCATTTTTCCCCCTTAGGATTCTCCTGGAGCCCAATTATGTGGAGAAATGCGCTTTGATCAAACAAAATCTAACTGAAGCTTGTTAAAGTGTCTTGTATTGAAAGGATGAAAGACGTGGTTTTGTTTTGACACCATCGAGCGGAGTAAGTCAATTCGGTCCTAGGGCTAGATTCTCTAAGACTCTGCTAGACGTTAGGGCGTATTTGAAGATGAAACCTCAAAAGGACCTAATTATTTAATAGCACTTTTCCGATTCAATCCATATGAAACTTGCTTTGGTTTTATGTTTCTTCATCACCTCTTATTCTTTTGCATCTTCTCACGATGCGAAGCTTTTAGAATGGATTCAGCTTTACAAAAAAGCTTCGAAATCAAAAAAAAGCTACATCAAATTCATTAGAGAAGGACAAGTCACTAAGAGAAGTCTAGATTTGATTGAAAAAATAGAAAAAAATCTAAGCGAACAAGACATTCCTCGAATAAGCAAAAAAGGCAATATACTTTTGCTGGAATCTAAAGCGAAAATCTACGGCTTTAAAGTCGTATCTTTAGAGGAGCTAGTGTTTCAATATCAGGACAATGTGATTGATCTTAGTCCTTATGATGATTTGGTGAGCGTAAATGAAAAGCTCAGCTTGGCTTTAAAGACAAAAAAAACGAGTTGGCTCAATTGGATTTTACCAAGTGCCCATGCTGACGAGGTACCTGGTTGGTCAATTTCAGGAGCGGTGGCTTCAATGTCTTGCTATCTTACCGGTTGTGAAACAGGCAATGGAGGAACTCGGCTTGCTTTTGGACTTGGTACAAATGCGAGAGTCAGAAATTTTTGTCCGGATGATTATAACACTGACCCGAATGGTGAAGTGCGCAGAATCAATCAATTGGCTCATGCCATTGAGGGAGTCGACTTAAAGTCAATTACTGTGGATGCAGCAGGAAATGCCTATATTGATGGTGTTGAATACTATCAAGCGATTCGAAATATCACTCGAACTATTCCTGAAAAGAAAAGGGAGGCTAAAAGAAGAGACAATTGTCGCTACCATGAGAGAATATTTCGTACCTTAGTTGATACTTATGAAGATGCTTTAAAACAGGCTCAAGGTAATGAAGCACGAGTCGCCTCTATTTGTGCAGTTCAGAAACTTTCAACACCCACTCGATGTGAGAACTTGAGCAATGAAGCTAGGGCCCCAAGTTGTATTTACCGTGCCATACAAGTGTATACATATACCTATTGTAGAAAAAAGTTTCAAGCTAGAGAGGGGAGTGATCTATTTCGGTCATGTAAATTGGAAGCCTTTACTTCAAGTGAAGATCCTAGACATAATGGTAAGAACCTATTTGAAGCTTGTAGGAGTCGCGGGGCCGCAATTGGGTCGAGCTTATCCGAAAGTGTGCCCGAGCATTTGCCAGACAAAATAAATGTGTATCTCACCTGGCAACCTGAAACAGTAAATCCAAATACAAGGCCTGGTCAAAATAGAGGCCGAAGATAATTAAAATCTGAATTTTGGTGATTTCATGCCAGTTTGATTTGCAGAATCAAGTTCAAGCCAAAACTCTGCATTGGGGCAATAAAGACGGACATCTTGAACATATGAGCTAAACTCATCAGAGTCTAAATAAAAGCTATATGCAGTGCCAGCTTCCATACTCACTTCTGCTTCATAGCCAGGATTAAAAATATCTCTTTCCCAGTCGGGGTCTTCGTTGTTTTCATTTTCATTGCATACAAACTTAGGCATGAGTTGAAATCGCAATACTTCATTCACTTCAGCTGAACTTCTGCTGTCGTCGAAAGTTAAGAGGATTTTGTTATCAAATGTTACTTCTCCTTCTACTTCTAATGCGAACACTTCAATAGTGATAAGTGATAAAACAGCAATAAAAAAAACACCCATTTAATCCTCCAGATAGAGAAATCTATCACTTTCGATTGTGATCAAAAAGGCAATTTTTAAGGCTTGTAGTACTTATACAAGTGTCAACTTTCAGAACAGACCAGACCAAAGAAAAGGCGTGCTAGTGCTATGTTAGAGCCAGTTTAAGCTTTGGTCTTGAATCGCTGTCATTTTATCTTTTTTTTTATTTTTGGTTCATAATTTCTTGTTTTTTTGAGATAATAAAAAGAAGCAACCAAGGAGTGGGTTTTGAAATTGCTTTTATTGCTTTGCTTTACTAGTTCTTTTATTGCTGAGGCCAAGGTCTTTTCGATTTCAAAACAAGATCAGAATAAAGTTTTAAAAGAAGCGGTTCAACTTTACAATCGCAACAGGCAAAGTCCTGAATCCATGGTTGAGGGGGTTTTCGCTCTTCACAATAAACAACAAAAAAAGAAAATTTTAGAGTACTATAAGTCTCGCAAGATTCGATCTTTTCCTGAGGTCACAATTTTAGGAAAGTATGCTTATTTAACCGATAAAGGAAAAACCTATCGATTTGGTATAAAATCATTCAATGATTTTATTGTCACAGTGGGAAATCGTTCACTGACCTTAAAAGTAGGTGAGAGTTTTTTTGAAAGACAAAGAAAGTTGCAGTCAGCACTAAAAGTCTCTGGCTTTTCTCTGTTTTCAGTAGCCTATGCAGATGAGAAAATTTCTGGCGGCACAGGATTTTTAACCTCGGTAGAAGATATTCTTATTCAGTTAAGTGGACAGTCTCCAAAACCAGGAGAACAGGCATACTATGAAAATGAATTAAAAAATATGAGTTTCTATGATTTACACAACAGTATTGAGTCCTACTTTTGTCCTTTGAAAACACAAGGAACAACGAAAGTATTTGATCAATATGATAGCGAATTTGTTGAAAAGCTTCAGTTGAGAACAGACCCCAATGATCCTGCTTTCAATGAATCCTTTGATCGGAGTAAGTCTCGAGGCTGGCAAAGATGTGTTTTTCAATTAAGAAGAATCCTAACTTATGAAGCCGTAAAAAAACTCTACGAAGAAAAGGCGGAAGCAACAAAAGAAGAAATTGATGATAAAAAATCAAATAATACTCGGCAAATTACAGATTTGAAAGAGAAAATTCGAGACCTAAAAAACAAGATAGGTCCCGTTTCTGACGAATACAGCCGACTGCTGGCTGAAGAAAGAAGTAAAAGAACAGCATACGCTAACTGTTCTACTAAAATCTCTGGAAATGTAGCAGGTGCCTGTGACCGCCTTTTAAGGCAGCTAAATCGTGCAAGCGATGAAAGAAGAGAATTTGAAGAAAGTTCAGAATTTGAAAGATCAAGAGAGCGACTTGAAGAAGTAGCTCGATTAGAGCAGTCCTTGGACGATTTAGAGAAGGAAAGTCAGAGACTCTATCTAGAAGGTGAACTTGCGGGCTATGATAGGGATAGAGACAAAAAAGGCTTTCAAACTGTCTTTTCTGAGTGTTTTGATTTGCTCAAAAGTGAATCTACAAGCAAAGCAGAGAGCTTTTCAAAAGCCAACTCTGATGAAGAGGCCTCTGTATGCTCGATTGATCCTGAAAAATTTAAATCAACATATAAAAAAGGCAGCCGTTAGTCATTAAGCTCAAGAACCATTTCGACTTGGCCATCAACAAAACTTACAAAGTTATCTTTACCCAAGCTGGGATGGTCTACCGTAATAAATTCAAAACCACAAACGTCGTTACAGTCTCGGCGAATAATCAAAAGATTTTTTTCAGAATCATAGCTCTGAAAGTAAGGATATTTTGTTGATTTTGGAAAGTTTCCATCTGAAGAGTCTTCAATAGAAACTTCAGGTTCAGTCATTTCATTAATTTCATCTGCATTTGCAACACTAATAAAAAAAGCCACGAATAGCCCCAAATTTTTCATCACCAACCTCCGGTAAATAATTATTAGCACTGCAACTAACGCGCCGCAAGTAAGATTCATAGAGGCTGTAGTACTTATATCATTGTCGAAAAATCAGATATCTTCACTAGCTGCTCCCTTTTATTTCTCTTTTTCGCACAAATAAAAATGCAATTTCAATGGCCTAAGATTCTTGTCCGAGAATGCACCAAATTTTCAGCAAGTTCGGACAGAATACATTTATCATTTTAAATACTTATATGCTCTCGGACGGACGTCCGAAGAGAAATAAAAGGGAGCAGCTAAATATCTTCAAATCGTGGGTCATTCGCATCGGGAATACCAAGATCTTCTCCGCCCGAAGCTTTCTGCGAAAGAGACTCAGTCTCCTTCGAACTTTGAAAAGAGATTACATTCTCGACCTCAGTTGCAGCGACCAAGTTTTCATCTTCAGTTAAGATTGCCGCGCTTGAGACAAGTGAATCCATTTCGGTGTCTTTACATCTTTTTTCTTTGAGTTGATCTTCTGTACCCATAAAGTGCATTAGCTCACAAACCAAAACATTTAGATTCTGAGCCTTATTGTCTAGGTCAACAGCCTGGCCTTTAGACTCAATCGCAATAGTGTTATTCTTACTGGTGATTTCATCTAAGGCTTGTATGGCTCGATTGATTTCTGCAATTCCAGTCGATTGCTCTTTTGAGGCAGTGGCAATTTCATCGACCATGCCTCTGACTTTTCGAGCAGAATGCAAGATTTGCTCAAGAGCCTCACCGCATTTTTCAGCGTTCTCTTCACCTGCTTTTACTTTGTTCTTTCCATCTTGCACCAGTCTTTCAATGCTGGTTTGGGTTTCTTGAACTATTTTATTCACTTTAGAGACACTTTGTTCCAGCATCTCAGAAATCTCATTGGCAGCCGTACCCGACATACTGGCAAGATTTCCGACTTCTTCGGCAACAACGGCAAAGCCTTTACCATGCTCACCAGCTCTTGCAGCCTCGACCGAAGCATTAAAAGACAGAAGCTTGGTTTGAAAAACAATATCATTGATCACTTTGGTCTTTTCGCTGATATTGCCGATCACATCAACGATCTCGGCAATCTTGTCATTACTATCTTTCATCTCTAAGGCGATCTTGTCATTGCTTTCACTGATCTCATGAATCGACGAAATCATCTCTTGTACCCTTTGCTTGCCTTGTTCTGCATGGGTTTGCCCATCATCAGAAGCATCTGATGAGGTCTGAGCCGACTCGGCATTTCTATTGACCATGGCACTAATTTCATCCATTGAGGCAACAGTTTCTTGCAGGTTGGCAGCTGCTTGAGCCGAAGAGTCTGTTAGTATGCCACTGCTCTCGGCAATCTCTTGAGAAGCATTTTGTATTTGTTCTGAATTATCAACCAAGGTTTGCAATACACTTTTCATTTTTTTGCTCAAAGATTGAATGGTAATTAAGGCAAAGACAAAAGTAGCTATCAATACAAACAAATAAAAATAAATGGAATACATAGTATCTTTTTTAACATTGTTGATCGAAAGTTCGAAAAAATTTTGAGCCTTTTTATTAGCGAAGTCATTATTTTCTTCTAAATTTTCTAAAAGTTGGCGCAGCACCTTTCTTGGTTCATTTTTAGGGTAGAATTTTTGTTCTGTTTTAAGAGAAGAAATAACCAATTCAATACTTTTATTTCTAGTGTTCTTCCATTCTTCGATTAAATCTTTTGTCTCTTGAATTTTAGTTTTATCTCCTAAGAAGCGATCGAAAAGGATATTAAGGTTTTGATCTAATTTGCTATCGGTATCAAAAATCTCTGCTTTAAGATTTTTTACTTGAGTTAGACTAGTCGTATTTTCAATTTGTTTGAGCTTGAGTTGCATGGCAAGAATATCGGCTTTAATTGTTTGCAGAGTATTGGCCACTGTAAATGGATGTTTGTATAGTTTTTGAGTATAAGATTGTGATTGTTTAAGTGCATAAAGAGAAAATACTCCAGCTGCAATAAGCATAAAACAGGGGATAATCGTCAATAGCCAAAGTCGTTTTTTAAAAGAGATTTTGCTCATAAGTACTCCTTGATAAATGTATCGACATATGGACTTTGCTTTTGAAGTCTAGCTTCTGTTTTTTGAAAAAGAATGTTTAAGAATTAATTGAGTGATTCCGAAAGATAAAATTCCTAAACTAATCCAGGTTGAAATACTTAAACCCAACACAGCATTACCACGAAAGTCATCTCGAAACTGCTCCCAAATCGCTCGACCTAAGCCGTGAAAGCATAGAAAGAAAAAGAACAGGCGAGTGTTTTGTTTAAAGTATTCTCGCTTTTCAAGTTGTAGCAGTAAGAACATCAAACTCAACTCCCAAAGTCCTGCATAAATCTGAGTAGGGTGAAGCCTCACTCCTGATGGAGCTTCTGTGCCGGGCGGATAGATCACAGCCCATGGAAGATCGGTGGGTATACCATAGCCACTGCCTGAAAGAAAGGTTGCCAAACGACCAGTACCATAGGTAAAGGCAATAACAGGTGCAAAGAGATTGAGCCATTGAGAGAGCTTTTGATTTTTGAGTTTTAAATAGATGTAAGAGCCGACAACAGCACCAATGGCTCCTCCATAAAAAACAAAGCCGCCTTGCCATATTTTTATAACCGCCCAAGGGTTTTTATAATAATACTCAGGATGCTCCCACAGAATATGCATAATTCTTGAGCCAGCAAGACCGCATAACATGATAATCAAGCAAAGATCAATCACGGTTTTTGGATCATAGTTTTTCTTTTTTGCCCTCTGTACTAACCAAAAGGTAGAGACCATATAGGCAGTCGAAATCAATAAAAAGTAGGTAGAAAGAAAGATTTCATCTGTAAAGTAAATCGCAGGATACACCTAGTCCTCTTTATTGGTGAAGTCTTCTAGAGCTTTGTGCATAAGCTCTTCTTTGAGTGGCCGACTGACAGTCATTGTACAGATAAATCTTCCATTGGAATCTCGAATCGCTGAAGAGGACAGATCGATGGGAACCATCATTCCATCTTTTTTTCGTAAAGAAGTGTAAATCAATGCTTGTTTGCCGTGGCTAATAACATCGATAAGACCTTTTTTCACTTGATCATGACGACTCTCTGGATAGAGATCATAAACTTGTCTACCTATCAATTCTCCATTTGAATAGCCAAGGGCTTTGTGCAAATTTTCATTGGCAAAGATAACTCGATATTTCTTATCTACCGAATGAACCATATAAGGAGAATTGGAGTAAAAACTTTCAAACAAATGCAATTCTGACTCAAGCTCTTGCATTTGTGCTTTCATCTTGGCTAGCTCCCTTTGCATTACTGTGAACTCTTCTTGCATACTTGCCGTTTGACTTCTTTCACCATAAAGAAAGCCAAGTAGATCTTGGGGGCTTATAATTCCAGCTAATGCATCAGAGCCTCTTTGCAAAACAATCACTCTGTGGGTTGGTGGCCTTGAAATCACTTTAAGAACCTTGGTTATTTCATCGTTTTCATAGAGAATTTGTGGCTCTTGCAAGAGCTTCTGATATTTCTCAATGGTAACTTCTGTTTTATCGAATTTATAAAATGTATCAATAAACGCCCTTGTGATCTCAAACTCGGTTAAAATTCCAATACACTTTTTATTGTGGTCTATAACAGGTAGAGACTTAAAGTTTCGGTGTAAGAAGATTTCTGCTACATGATAGAGACGGTCTCTAAGATTGATGCATAAAGGGTTTTTGGTCATAATGTCACGAGCGGTCTTCATGATTCTATTTTAGTTGAGACAATCTAAGAATGACAAATGTCGAAGAAATTTCTAGTTCGGCCCTACATCCAGTATGTGATAATGAGTACTCATATAGTTTTAGCGAAAGAAAGTATAGATTTCAGTAAGAGCTTGATTTCTGTATTCATCCTCTTCGTTTAAGATCGCATGATATGCACCTGCAATTGGGTGAACTCTGCAATTGGCTTGCCTATCGCAAAAAAGTTTGTGGCGATTGTTGAGAACCCTTTTGTCAATTCCAGCCTGTAGAATTAATAGAGGGGTTTCTACCCTGACTTGCTTGAGCTTGCTTATGGCTTTTCGGTTCTGTCTCCACCAAGAGAAGCTAAACCCCCCGTATCTTGCACTGGGGATTTCATTGTAAATCTCTTCTTTGGCTTGAAATCTTTTTTTGCTGTGGGTATCGGGATTCTCATCAAAAACAGCTGGAACAAAGACATCCGTGCCATACATTTTTGCTTTACAAGACCAGAGGCATGCTGCCCAGCTGATTAGATCGGCTAGAAAAGTTTGGTATTTTGGTATTGCAAAACCAAATAGAGGAGAAGTAAAGATTGCCTTTTGAATTTTATGTTCTTTGCGTGCCAAAAAATGTGAGCTATACAAACCGCCCATCGAATGTGCGATGAGATAGACTTTGTCTATAGATTTTAATTTCGTATCATAAAAACTTTGCATATCTTCAACTACATAATTCCAATTGTCGATATGAGCTCTATAGTGATCTGCTTGATCTTTTAAAATTCGATCAGATAGGCCTTGTCCACGATGATCATGAATAAATATTGGGCCAAAGCCTAAGTCTTGTAGGTTTTGAACCAATTCCTTGTATTTTGGCGAGGGTTCATTTTTTCCAGGCACAATCCAAATGGCTCCGCGATCACCAAGCTGATTAAACTCTAAATAGTGAATCTTTAGATCGCCTTTGCCTTTGAAATAATTGGAATTCATAGTTGCAGCCTCAGCCATTTGCAGAAATAGAATCAAAAACAATACATGCATTTCACAGTTATATTATAAACTAGACTCAAAGAAAAGCTTGCATTGTCCGATTTTGAGACATGATTGCAGTTCCGATTTTTTTACTTAGCTTTTTATTATTTTGTTTTTCTTTAAGACAGATTGGTAGATTGTCTATGCAGAATTCAAGTTTGTATTTCAACCCCAAATACAGTCGACTGGCCTTTCGTTTGGGAAGAAATGCGAAGATTTTTTTGTGGTCATGTATTGCATTTTGTTTTCTTGCAGTGACTCTCAATTCTGCTCGAATTTTTTGGACCAAAGATTTTTTTTACTAGTAGGCCTTAAACTTTCAGCTTTGTTACAAGGGATTCAAATTTGCACTTTTTCGAAGAGAGACGGTGAGCTGCAGGCAGTATTAGGTGATAAAAACGAATTTGCCCTAAGCAGATTGCTTTTTCATTTGAAACAAAACTGTATGCATTGCTTTTAAGAGTTGTGGGTCAAACTTTCCTTTTAGTTTTTCTTTCATAAACTCAACCGCTGCCAAAGGAGTCATAGGAACATTGTAAGACCTTTGCGTTGTCATCGCATCATAACAATCTGTGATAGCAACAATTCGTGCCATAGGATGAATGTCTTCACCATCAAGGCCTTGGGGGTATCCGTTGCCCATAAAGTTTTCGTGATGCTCAAAAGCACAGGCTTTGATAGCATCGCTGATATTGTCGAAGTCATTGAGAATTTTTAAACCAAAGGTAGGATGCTTTTGCATCTGAGCCCATTCAATTTCATCTAAGGGTCCATCTTTACAGATAATCGCGGGGTCGACCATGCGCTTTCCTAAATCATGAAATAAGGCACCTCGGCCCATTTCTTCTAAATCAGCAGCTTGAAAACCCACCGCCATGGCCAAGCCAATAGAATAAATGCTCACATCCAATGAGTGGTTGTAGGTGTAAAAATCATGGCTTGAGAGTGAGATGAGATTGCCAATTCCATCATCGTGTTGGTCTATAAAATCGAGAAAGTTTTGAATCACTTGTTTCGATTCTTCGAGGGCCGTTTCAACATCAGGATTTTCAAAAAGTTCTTCGACCAAAGCAAAAGAAGATTCTTTCAATAGAATTGCTTTTTCTTTTGAGCTTAAATCGGAGTTGGTAACATGCTCGTGAATATATTTTTTAAACTTTTCTCGATCATCGGTTTTGATGTAAAAAACATCTGTATCATAATCAGCCAACTTCTCAATTTTTTCTTGGGATAGGCTCTCACCAGCTCGTAGATAATGAATATATTTTTCGTTTATATTCACAAAAAGGTCAAAAGTAGTGGCTTTTTTGGGAACAAGGGCTGCTATACGTATCTTCAAATAATCCATACTCATATTATTTTTATTTTCTCATAGGAGCGTTGACTGTCCAAGAAAAGCCCTCTAATTCATATCATTATGGACCTTCAAATTGACACGCCGGTTCAGTATCTCAAAGGGGTGGGGCCTAAGCTTGCCGAAGTTTTATCTAAGAGAGGAATCTTTAAACTCGAAGATTTACTCGAATGGTATCCTCGTTCTTATGAAGATCGAAGGGCTGCGAGAAGTATTGCTAGCCTTCAGCCGGGTGAAACCGTAAGTCTATTGGTGCAAGTTTTAAATATTCATTCGCAAAATATGGGTCGTTCGCGTCGCAAAATCTACACTCTTACGGTCGGAGATTCTTCAGGCAAAATCCAGTGCAAGTTTTTTCGTGTGCCCTATCGTGGTTATTTTCAGAGGTTTCAAGTTGGCCAGACTGTACGCCTGATTGGTAAGGTAACCCACTTTCGCAATCGCACCGAGTTTCACCACCCTGATATTCGAGATTATGACCCCAAAGAAGAGATGCTCGATGCTTTGGTGCCGCTCTATTCTGAGACGGAGGGATTATCAAGTCATAAGCTATACAAGATTTTTCAGTCCGCCATTCAGGCCTATCGAGGCAGGGCTCAAGAATTAATGCCAAAGTGGCTGCTTGAAAAGTACAAATTAGTTCATAGAGAAGAGGCTTTGATTGCTTTGCACTCTCCACCAAGAAATGCAGGTAAAGAATTTTTAGAACAAAAATCCAAATACCACTATCGAATCATTTTTGAAGAGTTTTTTTGGCTTGAACTTTTTTTAGCTGCACGAAGAAAAGGTTTAAAAAAAGAGCCTGCAATTGCGATGAAGCAAAAGGAAAACTTGTCTACAAAAGTGAGAGAGGCTCTGCCATTTGAACTCACCGATGCACAAAAAAATGTCCTTAAAGAAATTGAAGCAGATATGAGTCAGCCGCATCCTATGCAAAGACTCTTGCAAGGAGATGTAGGTTCTGGAAAAACTCTAGTTGCTTTGATCAGCGCTGCTAAGGTGATTGCTCTAGGACACCAGGTTGCATTGATGGCACCAACAGAAATCTTGGCAACGCAACATTATAGCAATGCTAAAAAATTTCTTGAATCTCATGGAGTCCGTATTGCGCTTCTAACGGGAATGATGAAGGCCAAAGAAAAGCAGGCCATTTGCACTGCACTCGAGGCGGGAAAAATTGATTTGATCATCGGTACTCATGCATTGATTCAAGAAACAGTCGAGTTTCAATCTCTTGCCTATGCCATTGTTGATGAACAGCATCGCTTTGGTGTGGCGCAAAGACTAAAGCTACAGAGAAAAGGCATTTTTCCTCATGTTTTGGTTATGACTGCAACACCAATTCCGAGAACTTTGGCGATGACGGTTTATGGAGACCTAGATTTTAGTGTTATGAAAGAGCTTCCCAAGGGGCGCAAGCCGATTTTAACCAAGTCTGTATTTGAAAACAAAAGGCGCAAAGTCTATGAGTTTTTAAGAGATCAAATTGAGAAAGGTAGACAAGCTTATATTGTATATCCATTGGTAGAAGAGTCAGAAAAACTCGAACTGAAAGATGCTGTATCTGCCATCGAAGAGCTTAAGATAATTTTACCCAGTTTGCGATTTGCACTCTTACATGGGCGTATGAAAGATACTGAAAAGTCTGAGATCATGCAGGAGTTTCGTGCGAAAAAGTATGATGTTTTGGTCTCAACGACAGTAATAGAAGTGGGTGTGGATGTTCCTAATGCAAGTATGATGATCATCGAGCATTCTGAAAGATTTGGTCTTTCTCAACTGCATCAACTTCGCGGCCGAGTTGGTCGAGGCGAGCACAAGTCATATTGTGTTTTGATGCTCTCTTATGCAGTCAGTGAAGAAGCAAAGCATAGAGCACAAATTATGGTAGATCACATCGATGGTTTTCGAATCTCAGAAGAAGATCTTAAGCTTCGCGGACCAGGAGAGTTTATGGGTACAAGGCAATCTGGTTTGCCAGGCTTTCGCATGGCAAACCTAATTCGCGATGTTGAGATACTCAAGCAAGCCCGTGAAGCAGCCTTTGAACTTTTACATCGTGACCCTCATTTACGAGCGGTAGAACACCAAGCTCTTCGAGAAGAATTTAGCAAACTCAATGGAGCTAAAGCACTTGCGGGGATTGCTTAGGGGCAACAGCCCTTATTGATATACATAGGCGAGACCAAGGTCCAAATGCATTGCTCTCATCTCGAGTCTTTTTAGAGATCTCCCATTCGAACTAGATCGAGGTCTTTGAATTGATTAGCATATCGTTAGCCATTCATGGAGGGAAGATATGAATTTAATGAGAATCTTGTGTGTGCTTGTGATTTGGGGACTGACAAGCACAGTCCAAGCCAAACAGCTACACTTTAAAAATAATTTTAAGTCCACAGTTACTGATCAAGTTGATACTCAAAACTACATCTTGCAATTTCAAGATTTGGCAACTTGGGAAGATAGGCAGGCCATCGAGGGATTGGGCGCTGTAGTTGTATCTTATGTGCCCGAAGATGCTTTTATTGTTCGCTTTCTTGATCCTGCAGCAAAAAATCATATACAAGAGCATTTTCGTGGACGAGTAATGCAATTTGTGGCTTTGGCTCCAAGTTTAAAAATAGATAGAGAATTGCTGTCGAATAAGTCTCAAACCTTTTTAAATGTAGTGATTCGTATTTTTCGCAACCAAGACAAGAATCAATTTGTGACGGATTTGATTCATGATTCAAGAGTGAGTGTGCTGCATATTGATGGAAAGAATCTTTTGGTTCGAATGAAAGCAAAGCATGTAATGGATATTGCGAGTCGCGATGAAGTGGAATGGATGCATGAGATGCCAAAGTTTCAAACTATGTACTTAGATGAAAAAAGCAAGCTTAAGGGACTTGATGGCAATTACCAAGATTTAGATGGTTTTGAATCAGGAACCAAGATCATGAACTTT
Source organism: uncultured Pseudobdellovibrionaceae bacterium (assembly GCA_964653235.1). Taxonomy (GTDB): domain Bacteria; phylum Bdellovibrionota; class Bdellovibrionia; order Bdellovibrionales; family UBA840; genus CAZZCP01. Next base: position 13,430 of record CAZZCP010000008.1, read on the forward strand.
GCCGATGCCTATGCTCTAGGGCTAGATGGCTCAGGTCAGGTTGGTTCTATGGCCGATACAGGTTTAGACACTGGAAACTTGGCAAGCTTACATACTGATTTTTCAAATGTGACTGGTGGTAAAGGTGTAGCTCTCTTCTCTCAAGGTTGGCAAGATCCTCAAGGTCATGGAACTCATGTAGCCGGATCTATTGTTGGTACTGGTGCCTACTCAAATGGGATTCTTGCAGGTGGAGCAACAGGGGCTCAGTTTTATGCTCAAGGAATGTGGAGCCCATTGCTGAATAACATTATGTTTCCCTTTGAAATGTCGACCATGTTTGCAGATGCTTACTCAAAAGGAGCCCGTGTTCACTCAAACTCTTGGGGTGCGGATCAAAATGGAGCTTATGACAATTTCGCTGCACAAGTAGATGAATACATGTTTCAAAATCCCAAAATGCTTTTGGTCTTTGCCGCCGGAAACAGCGGCAAAGACAATAATCGAAACGGAAAAATTGATGAAGATAGCATTGGTTCTCCTGCTACAGGTAAGAATGTTCTCAGTGTAGGCGCCTCAGAAAACTTTACTTCTCTAGGCGGTATCCAAAGACCTTTGGGGGAGCTTCGTGATGGAGATTCAAAGTGGGGAGTTCCACCTTTGAGCACGGATTTATTGAGTGATAATCCAAATGGCATCGCCGGTTTTAGCTCTCGTGGTCCTGCCGACGATGGACGCTTGAAGCCTGATATCGTTGCACCTGGAACCAATATCTTAAGTTTAAAGAGTCAGTTTGAGGGAGCCACGGAGCTTTGGGGTGCCTACAACGATAAGTATGTTTGGGCTGGCGGAACTTCTATGGCCACACCATTGACGTCTGCAGCTGCTTTGGTTGCTAGACAATTTTTGGTGCAAAAGCAAAACATTTCTGATCCTTCGGCGGCTCTTTTAAAAGCCCTTCTCACCAATACAGCTCAGGATTTAGCGCCAGGACAATACGGTACAGGACAGCATCAAGAGCTTCAGCCTAGGCCGGATGTTCATCAGGGTTATGGGCGAGTGGATGTAAAAGCCATCGTTAGCTCAGAGCTACTCACCATAGATGCCAATGGAATTGCTCAGGGAGAAGTACAAGAATATAGCTTTGAAAAACAAGCGGGTAGATTGGTCGCTTCAATGGCATATACCGATGCTCCTGCTGCTGCCAATGCCGCAAGAACTTTGGTCAACAATCTTGATTTGATTGTTCGTGATCCAAACGGTAGAGTTTTTAATAAGAATGATTCGATTAATAATTTAGAGATGATCGAAATCGATGGACCCGCTGGGGTGTATACAATTCAAGTTCGAGGAACTCAGATTGTAAATGCTCCCAATGGTAAATTGCCTTATGCATTAGTTGTTCGTTAATTTGTTGTTTGTCTGGCCTCTTCGAAAGAAGGGGCCTTTTTTTACACTCACTATTTTTCAGCGTAAAGAATTCCCATTAAATTGCTATTTTCTTGAATCGCTAAAAAGTGAATCTGGCTGCTTTTGTCTTTAATGATCTTTCTTGCTTGAAGCACTTTCCAGGCTCCTAAATCTTCTTTGAGATTGTTTAAGCAATCTTTACCCATCTCATCTGCTTCTTTAAATTTAGGAATCAAAAGCCTTTCTATTTCTTTGATGCGCTCCATATCGGCACTATGTATCTTTAGAATTCCACAAATAGGTTTTTTTACTGAAAAAAGTCCGCTATGCACTTTGGTCGAGGTATAGGCATGTTGCAATTTTGGAATCTGGAATTCTTTTAGAGCTTCTTCTAAGACCTCAGTACGATCTTTGTAAGAGCAGGAGTTTAAAAAAAGCCCAATGATTATAAGAGTCTTAAGCATAAGACCATATTTTCGGCTTTCTCATTTCTAAGCAAGCTGTTATTGCAAAGCAAAAAAAGAAAGCAGGTGAATTTTTCAGAAATGCAGCATGAAAGGGCAAATTTGGCTTTTTTTTGGATGAGTGTTTGATAATACGTGTCAAAAGTGCTAAGTTAGAAAGTCGATAGTGTTTCAAAATAATACATTTCTTTTGCGTTTTTCGGAGGTAATAGATGAATTTCAATCAAGGAGATCTAGCTGTATATCCTGGTCATGGTGTGGGCAGAATCATTGAGATTACGAAACAAGAGATCATGGGTGCCACAGCAGAGTTCTACTATATTGAACTTCTAGAAAATGCGATGAAATTGATGGTACCAAAGGCGAGTGCTGCACAAAAAGGTCTTCGACCCGTGATCTCTGAGGTAGAAGCCAACAAAGTACTAGATATTCTTAAAGATGGCAGTAATGGTCCACCTAGAAAACTAGACAATCAAACCTGGAATCGCCGGTATCGTGAATATATGGAAAAAATTAAAACCGGCAGTGTTTTTGAAATCGCTGAAGTTCTTCGCGAACTCTTTATTTTGAAAGTCGATAAAGAGTTGAGTTTTGGTGAGCGTAAAATGCTCGACACGGCTCGCGGCCTATTGATTAAAGAGCTTTCTTTGGCCACCAACAGCGATGAACCAAGCATGGAAAATACTGTTGCTGAAATGTTCGACCAGCCACAGCAAGTTGCAGAATAAGTGCTTCTCTTTGCATTTCGATTCAAAAATCAATACTCTAGCCTCTCCATTTAGGAGGAGTTTATAGATGGTACGCACTCGATTTGCGCCTAGTCCGACTGGCAATCTTCATGTTGGGGGTGCCAGAACCGCTCTCTATTCTTGGCTCTATGCCAAAAAAAACAAGG
>CAZZCP010000008.1:16187-30511 GCA_964653235.1 uncultured Pseudobdellovibrionaceae bacterium
ACCGAAGAATCTCTGAAGCAAGTTTTGGCCGATTTACGCTGGCTTGGTTTGGATTGGGATGAAGGCCCTGAAAAGGAAGGGGATAAAGGTCCTTATCAGCAGAGTAAGAGAATGCATATTTACAAAGAGCATGGCGAAAGACTGCTCGATCAAGACAAAGCTTACCATTGCTTTTGCACTGATGAGACTCTGGAGCAAATGCGAGAAGATGCGATCAAAGCTGGAAGAGCTCCACAATACGATGGCCGTTGTCGCAAAATTTCGAAACAAGAAGCACAAGAGAGACTCGCCAAGGGTGAAAAGGCAACGCTTCGCTTTAAGATTCCAGAAAAAGAAGTCTATAGCTTTACTGATATAGTTCGTGGGGAAGTTAAGTTTCCCAAAGAAATGGTTGGAGATTTTATTATTCTTCGCTCTGATGGAATGCCAGTCTATAACTTTTGTTGTGCCATTGATGATGCTTTGATGGACATCACGCATGTTTTACGGGCAGAAGAACACCTAAGTAATACACTTCGGCAGATGATGATTTACGATGCCTTTTTGTATCCCCTTCCTCAGTTTGGTCATGTTTCCATTATTTTAGGTGAAGATAAGCAAAAACTTTCCAAAAGACATGGGGCTACAAGTGTTTGCCAATACAAAGAGAGGGGTTACTTGCCAGAAGCTTTGAACAATTTCTTGGCTTTGCTTGGTTGGAGTTCTCCAGAAGGGGATGAGATTCTTCCGACAGAAAAACTCTTAGAACAATTTGATCTCGATCGCTTAAACGCTTCTTCTGCGGTTTTTGATGAAAGTAAACTCAAGTGGATGAATGCCAACTACCTTCGTTCGCTCGACAACAAAAAACTATGGCAAGAGATACAAGTCTTTTTGCAAAAAGAAGGAATCTCTGTGGTTGAGAATCCAGAATGGCAAAATGAGGCATGGCAAAACCAGGCGGTTGAGCTTTTTAAAACTTCGATGGAAGTTCTCTCAGATGCAACTACATCTTTTCGCTATTTAAGCGATTCTCATTTTGTATTGGACGAATCTGCCAAAGAGGTTTTGGCATGGGAGTCTACAAATCAGGTTTTGCAAGCCTGGAAGTTGAAACTAGAATCACACACGGAGGAATATCTTTCTGCTGATCATTTTGTTGAATACCAAAATCAGATTAAAAAAGAGCAAGAGGTAAAGGGTAAGTTTTTATTTATGCCAATTCGGGTGGCTGTGATTGGTAAAGCTCAAGGAGCTGAGTTGAAACACTTGGTGCCTTTGTTGAAGAAAGATTCATTGTTGGGAAGGTTAGATAAAGTTTTCGCAAGCTCTTGAAAAATAAGGGCCTTCCCTGGCCCGCAAAAAACGCATCCTTGCTTGGCATATGTAGTCTGTCTTTATTGTTCTAAGTCTAGGCTAGGCTGTCAAATCAACTAAAGAAACTAATCGGAGACTCGTGTTCTCTAAACAACAAAGTTGTGTGATTTAGATCACTTTGTTTTTATCTTATTAAATCATTTTGGTGATTTACTCGATTTTTATAGATAGAATGGTTTAGAGTTGGTGTCATAATGGGTATATCTGAGCTTGCTAAGCTGCGTAAAAATTCAAACAGAAAGTTTATCATTCAAAGTGAATTTTCACCTGCAGGTGACCAACCCGAGGCGATTCGTCAACTGACAGAGAACTTCGAAAGTGGAATTCAGCATCAATGCCTACTTGGAGTCACAGGTTCGGGCAAGACTTTTACGATGGCACACACCATTCAAAACTTGAATCTACCGACACTTGTTTTAGCTCCCAATAAAACTCTCGCTGCGCAGATGTATTCGGAGTTCAAAGAAATATTTCCTGACAATGCTGTAGAGTACTTTGTAAGTTATTATGATTATTATCAGCCCGAGGCTTATGTACCATCAACAGATACCTTTATTGAAAAAGACTCAGCAATCAATGAACAAATAGATAGAATGCGACATTCGGCAACTCATTCACTGCTTGAGAGAAATGATGTCATCATAGTTTCTAGTGTTTCTTGTATCTACGGTTTGGGTTCACCTGCTGCTTATGCAGAGCTAACGATTCCTTTAAGTGTAAACCAAGAGCTTTCTAGAGATCAGTTATTGCGTGATTTGGTGCTACTGCAATACACCCGCAATGATGTTGATTTTTATCGCGGTTGTTTTCGCGTTCGCGGTGACAATGTTGATATCTTTCCTCCCTTTGAAGATATGCGAGTTGTGCGAGTGGAGTTTTTTGGAGATTATATCGATCGAATCACTTGGCTTGATCCGGTAAGAGGTGAAAATCTTTTCGAAGAAGAATCAGTCGTTGTTTACCCAGCCAGTCACTACGTGAATACCCCTGAGAGAAAAAAGACTGCGATCAAAAGTATGCAAGAAGAATTACAGCTCTGCTTAAAAGAAATGAGCCTGCAAAAAAAGTTTGCCGAAGCCCAAAGGCTAGAGCAAAGAACCTATTATGATATCGAAATGATAGAGCAGATTGGTTATTGCCAAGGTGTTGAGAACTATTCGAGACATTTTACAGGACGTGAACCCGGCGAGGCGCCACCTACTTTGATTGAGTACTTTCCCAAAGAGTTTCTCTGTATTATTGATGAGAGTCATCTTACCGTACCTCAATTGGGTGCAATGTATCGAGGAGATAGAGCCAGAAAAATGAATTTGGTAGAGTATGGCTTTCGATTGCCATCGGCTCTCGATAATCGGCCTTTAAACTTTCAAGAATTTGAATCTCTCGTAGACAGAGTCGTTTATGTTTCAGCAACTCCTGGCGAGTATGAAATGAAGAAAAGCGATGGTTTGGTGGTTGAGCAAATCATTCGCCCAACAGGTCTTTTAGACCCAATTGTAGAGGTTCGTCCTGCAAAACATCAGGTTGATGATATTTTAAAAGAAATACAAATACGAGTAGATAAAAAGCAAAGAGTATTGGTCACTACTTTGACGAAGAGATCTGCAGAAGATCTTTGTGAGTATTTGCAAAATGCAGGGGTCAAGGTGAAGTACCTGCACTCTGATATTCACACTCTTGAGCGCTCTGAAATTATTCGCGATTTACGACTAGGTGTCTTTGATGTTTTGGTTGGTATTAATTTGCTCAGAGAGGGCTTGGACATTCCAGAAGTTTCTTTTGTTGCGATTACCGATGCAGATAAAGAGGGGTTTTTAAGATCGAATCGATCATTGATACAAACGATTGGGCGGGCAGCAAGAAACGTTGAGGGCACCGTTATTCTCTACGCCGATAGTATTACCGATTCGATGCGAGAGGCGATGGGGGAGACGCAAAGAAGAAGAGAGATTCAGAGCCAATATAATCAGAAGCATGGAATCGTACCACAAACAATTCGTAAAAAAGTGCAAAGCCGTATTGAAGAAATATTTGAAGGAGGCTACTCAGAGCCGATTGCCAATCTTAAAAGTTTTGGTGTTTCTGCGCCAACAGAGCAGGATCTTTTGAATGCAAGTCCAGAAGAAATTCAAAAAAAGATAAAGGCTTTGAAGAAGAAAATGAAGAAAGCTTCTGATAACCTTGAATTTGAGCAAGCAGCAAGCTATCGTGATGAAATCAAAAGGTTGCAAATTTTGGAGCTAAACTTGCGTGAGCGCCAAGAAAATTAATGAACTCAAAGAAGTAGCGAAGCAAGCCCCAGTAGAGCCCGGTGTTTATTTTATGAAAAACGCTGAGGGAAAAATACTCTATGTTGGCAAGGCAAAGAATATTCGAAATCGGGTAAGAACCTATTTTAATAAGCTGACAGGTCAAAGCAAGAAAACCAAGTACCTGGTTAAAAATATTGATCACATTAGTTTCATGACGACAAAAACAGAGGCCGAAGCTTTTTTGCTAGAAGCTTCAATGATCAAAAAACATCGGCCCAAGTTCAATATTCGTCTCAAGGATGACAAAGCCTACCCCTATATAAAAGTGAGCATGTCTCATGCCTTTCCGAGATTGTACTTGAGTCGAAAAGTCAAAAATGATGGATCTTATTATTTTGGTCCCTTTACAAGCTCACTCTCTGTTCGAGAGACCATTCGTTTTTTAAATCAAACTTTTCGCATTCGTGATTGTCGTGATCATTTTATGAAAAACCGCAAGCGTGCTTGTATGACCTATCAGATTGGCCGTTGTACTGCTCCTTGTGTCGATTTTATCTCTGAAGAAGATTACAAAAAAGATATTCGTAGTGCGATTCAATTTTTAAAAGGAAAGAAAAAGAGTCTCTTGCAAGATCTTACCAAAAAAATGAAAGAGGCGGCTAGCGAAGAGAGATTTGAAGCCGCGGCTAGGTATCGAGATAGTATAAAGGCTTTAGAGCATATTTTAGAGAAGCAGTCTGTAATCAATGCCAATAGTAGAAAAGACCAAGATGTGGTGGCGATTTATGGCGAAGAGGGCGGGACTTGCTTTGAGGTTTTAAGTATTCGTCAGGGAAGAATGATTGGGCGCCAGGCGCATTTTTTTCCTTTACTTGATTCTTTAGATCCAGAAGAAGACATTCGCGAGTCTGTAACTTCTTTTTTGATGCAATACTATGAAGACAATTTGATTCCAGATGAACTCATTACTCCCATTGAGCTTGGCAATGACTTAAATGTTTTACTCGAGAAACTTTTGCGAGAGAGACGAGGTCAAGAAAAAGTCGTGGTTCGATTTCCAACCGAAGACTATGGGCAAGAGCTCTTAAGAATGGCTCGGCAAAATGCCAAACAGAGTTTCAAACAACATATCAAAAAGAAAGATGAGCGCAAAAAAGCTCTTGAAGAAATTCAAAGAAAGTTTTCATTGCCAAAACTTCCAGAACGTATCGAATGTTATGATATCTCTACTTTTCAAGGAAAAGAGTCTGTCGCCAGCCAAGTCGTTTTTGTCAATGGAGAGCCAGCCAAAGAACACTATCGACGCTACAAGATTAAAACAGTCGAAGGGGCTAATGACTTTGCCAGTATGAAAGAAGTGCTTTCGCGCCGACTCAAACACTCAGAATATGATGAACCCGACCTGATTGTGGTTGATGGAGGAAAGGGTCAGCTTCGCATGGCTACTGAAGTTTTAAAAGAGCTCGATATGTCGCGAATTCCGGTGGTTGGCTTAGCCAAAGCGAGAACTCAAAGAGATTTTCAAGACGATGTAGTAGAGAGCTCTCAAGAAAGATTTTTTCTTCCCGGCCGAGAAAATGCAGTGACTTTTCTTTCTAACTCTACAGCACAACAGATTTTGACCTCACTTCGAGATGAGGCACATCGATTTGCCATTACCTACCACCGCAAACTTCGAGATCGACAGTCTTTATCGAGCGAGCTCGATTTTGTTCGTGGTTTAGGAGTACAGAGAAAAAAGACTCTACTGCGTGAATACAAAAGTGTTGAAGCTATCCGTAATGCGAGTGCAGAAGATATTGCCAAATTACGCGGTTTTACTGCGAAGTTGGCAATCCGCATTTTAGATCAACTCAATCGGCCCGAAGAAAATTTGGAAGAAGAAACAGAGAATGAAAAACCATAAAAAGAAGGCTTTCAATGAAATGGAATTTTAAAGGTGAGCCAGCTAGCGAGTTATCCATCAATTTGAGGGGGAGATTGGATATCGACTGCCTGATGACTATAGAGATTTTTTATCTACTGTAAATGGGGGTAGCCTAGTAGAGATGAATTTAAAAAAATCATCTGGGATGGGCAGGAGTGTGCACCTTTCTTTGCACATGGCCGGGTCAGTAGACTTTTTGGTCTGCGCAAGGAAGAGGGACTTGATCTTATAGATGAATATGAGGCATGGCAAGAGCGAACGCCAGCCACAACTCTGCCAATTGGCGATGATGGGGCAGGAGATTTGATTCTGCTTGAACTTTCAGGGTCTCGATATGGCAGCGTATTGTATTGGGCAAGAGATTACGAATTAGACTTTGAGGCTGGTGTTGTGCCCGATTATTCTAATGTGGGTTTAATTGCTGAATCCTTCAGCCAATTCTTGGAAGAATTGGTTGATTTAGATGCGAGATGAAATATAAACACGCCCTATTAGCTGCTCCCTTTTATTTCTCTTTTTCGTTGAGTTAAATACTACTTTCAATGACCTAGGGTATTTGTCCGAGACTGCACTAAATTTTCATAAATTTCGGACAGAATATTTGAATTATTTTATATCCGTATCAACTTTCGGACGGACGTCCGAAGTGAAGCAAAAGGGAGCAGCTAATAGACGCTAATTCACTCCAAAGCGGAGGTTTGAAAAATTTTATTGACAAAAGATTTTGCTCTAAGTCTTTTTAGGCCGAGGGCTTCGAGTTGGTTGATGCCGATATATTTGTTTAGATTTTTGATCTCTATAAAGCTGTTTAGAACTCGTGACCATGGCCTTAAATCCCAAAAAGAAAAAGCATTTGGAGCTGGGTTCCATCTGCTATATCCCGTTACAAGACTTCTTATCGCCGATGTTACGGCTCGTATAAAAGCTTTGTAGTTGTTTCGGGTGCTGGTTTTTAAATGCAAATGTATATGATTGCCGACATTTGCATGGTCTAAAATTTGGATATGATATTTTTTGGCAAATTTGTTGAGGACGTTCTCGATGGCTTCTTGGTGTCTGCGAAAGCTCCAGCTGCCTTTGGCTTTACTCGAGCGGAGCACCATATGCATGCTTTTTCTTCTACCTAAAGGGCGTTTTCGCTTCTTTGGATGAGGAATCGAGCCGCCATGATCGGATTTCTCTTTTTTTAGAAGCTGCATTTGTCTGGTTCTTTTCATTTTGGATGAAATTAGTTTGTTTGGGTTTATATGTCAATTTTTTATTGGTGCGAAGGTATAGAATTGCACTATATATTTGATGACAGGAAGACAGGGGCAGTACGGGTAGACAGGCAAGGTAGCCAGGAGGGGCAGGCAGGACGGGGTCTGGTAAAAGCTCATTTTGACTTCAAAACCCGCAAAGAATATACATAAAAAATGCATTGTCATGTTCACTCCAAGCAAGATCTCAAAGGTTTAAGATTTGTCTTTTGGCTCAACTTTAGCTTTGCTTTGATTGAACTTACGGGTGGATATCTATCTAACAGTATTGCTGTCTATTCAGATGCTTTTCATGATCTTGGTGATAGCGTTGCTCTGTTTATTGCATGGATGCTTGAAAAAAAATCCCTACAACATGCCGACAAAGAATATTACTACGGCTACAGAAGGTTTTCGGTTCTTGCGGCTGTACTTTTAAATCTGGTATTGATTTTGAGTTCTATTGGTATCATGGCTTTTGCCATTCAAAGAATTCAAAACCCGCAAGAAGTAGATGTGAGCATGATGTTTTCTTTTTCATTGGTCGGCCTTTCGGTAAATGCTTACGGAGCCTACCATCTTTCTAAATCGCAAGGCTTGAATGCTAAAAGTGCTATGCTCCATTTACTTGAAGATGTATTGGGCTGGGCTGCAGTTTTATTAACGGCGATTGTGATGTTTTTTGCAGATCTGCCGATATTAGATCCGATTCTCTCCGTATTGATCGCCTGTTTTATTGCTTACAATGCAAGCCGAAACTTTCGCTCCAGCTTAAAAATACTATTACAAGCTATGCCCGGTAAAAAGCATTTAGACCAGGCTGTGCAAGAAGTCTTGAAAGACAAAAGAATTTCAAATATCCACGAGGTGCGTGCTTGGAGTATCGACGGAGAAAGCCATGTTTTTGCTGGTCATATTGTTTTGGTAAAAGAATTTTCTCGAGAAGAAAGGCGAGAAATTAAGATTCAAATTCGTGAAATAATGAAAAAATATCATTTTATTGAGACAACGATTGAGATTGAAGAGCTTCCCAATTCAGACTCACTGTAGTTTGAATTTACGCCACTTGCTTTGTATCCCACAACCAGTACATTGAGAGCTTTCAATAATGTGATTGGTTTGTTTCTTTTTATGATATTTGAAATTCAAAGGGCTTCCGCAGTAGTCACACTGTTTATGGCTATCTAAGAAGATTTGCCTATCCAACTCTTGATTTACGACATCCTTGTCACGTATTGTATTTTTCACCGGCCAATCTCCTCCATGAGAAATGCTTTGGTGTATATTCAGTTTATTCCTTTCCTCCTAAAATGCCTTCTGCTTTCTTTGTTTGAATTCGAATTTTGGGCCATTGTTCGAGGCAAAAAATTCCCCATCATTTTCAAACTAGGCTTTTGACGCGTAACATGAATTGCTTTTGAGTGACCTTCTCAAGAAACTTTCTTAGATTCTCACTATGTCTTCTTTTCAGGCCATAGAAAATTCGCAGTATCTCTATCTAAGAGAGGTTTTGGGGGTGTCTTCGATTCTTAAACCTCAGGATTTGATGCTCAAAAAGTCTTACCCTTCCCTATTGATAGTCCACCAATCGGAGGCAGAGGAAGAGTTGGCTTTATTGCAAAAGATCTGTTCAGCTTTGCAATACTCTGACTTTCATGTTGTTCATCAAAACGAGCTTACAGAAGAGATTTTGCGAGCTTCAGGTTTTTGCATTCAGTTTGGCGCTAGTGAAGACTTGTATCAACTTTGTGAGCTAGAAGGCAGATACCAACTCAATTCAGAAGGCTTGGGACTTCTTTTGCAAAGACCGGATTTAAAAAGTAGACTCTGGAAAGAAATGAAAAAACTCATACAGGTAATGAAATGAAGATTTTTTTTCTCATACTATTTTTAGCAAAATTGGTATCTGCAAATTGTACTACCAAGTTGATTGTCGATGACCCTATCGGTCCGGCCACTTTTGACTACATTCAACGAGGAATTGGAGACCTTGAGAAAAACCAGTGTGAGTCTATTTTACTATTGATCAACACGCCAGGCGGAGACTTGCAGAGCACTCGTAAAATAGTGCAGTTAATTATGAACTCAGAAAAAGCCTTTCTTTGTTTGGTACACCCCTCGGGGGGCCATGCAGGAAGTGCCGGTGCAATTATTTTGCAAGCTTGTCATGTGGCAGGCGCAGTCAAGGCGACCAATCTTGGTGCGGCTACACCTGTGCAGGCTACAGGAAAAGAAATGCCAAAGGATCTTCGCAAAAAAATTATGAACGATACTTTGAGTTGGATGGAAGGAATTACCAAGCGACGAGGCAGAAATCTTGAATTTAGTAAAGAGATCATCACAGAAGCAAAAGCTGTATCTGCCGAAGAGGCAGAAAAACTGGGAGCAATTGATAAATCGGTGAATACGGTTTTGGAGTTTTTAGAATTTGCAAAAGACCGAGAGGTTGAAATCAATGAAGGAAAGCAAAGCAAAGTAATTGTAGGTGATTTAAAAGAATACAAAAGAGACTTGCGATACAAAGTACTTAACATTGTAGCTGATCCACAGTTTTCTTACCTATTATTTATGGGGAGTCTTGGCTTGTTGTACTTTGAGCTAACCCATCCAGGTGCGATTGTTCCTGGGGTAGTTGGTGCTTTGGGCCTAACTCTTAGCATGATTAGCTTCTATAAACTTGATGTTCAATGGGGCGGCTTAGCCTTAATGCTTTTGGGTTTGATTTTTCTCATTGCAGAAGCTTTTATTCCGAGTTTTGGCGCTCTTGGCATCGGCGGTATCGTGGCTTTTACCCTTGGTGGAATCTTTCTATTTGACGGTTCAAGCGGATACTCTGTTCCTCTTTCAACGATTTTACCTACAAGTATTACTTTGGGCTTGCTGATGCTTGGACTTGCAGTTCTAGCATTTCGTACACGAGGGGTTAAAAAGCGCGGGGGTTTTGATAGTATCATTGGCCAAGAGGGTCTCATACTTTCTGTTGATAAAAAGAATAAAAATATAGGTGAGATTGAAATTTATGGCGAGCGATGGAAGTGCAAAGCCAACTTTGATTTAATCCTTGAAGAGCGAGTTCGAGTAACTGGCCGAGAAGGTTTCACATTAATTATAAACAAGTAAGGAGTTGTAATGGCAATTTATGGTATTTTAGGAGCATTTGTTCTTTTTGTTTTAGCTTCTTGCATTCGAGTTTTAACCGAATACGAGAGGGGAGTTGTTTTTCGCTTGGGCCGGAGTATTGGTGCAGTAGGTCCGGGACTCATTATACTTATTCCCTTTGTTGATAAGATGATGAAAATAGGTTTGAGAACGATCACGATGGATATACCTCCTCAAGACGTAATTACCAAAGACAATGTAACTGTAAAAGTAAATGCTGTGGTTTATTTTCGCGTTCTCGATCCTGAAAAAGCAGTGATTGAAATTGAAGACTATTATTATGCGACATCGCAATTGGCTCAAACTACTTTGCGAGCTATATTAGGACAAATTGATTTGGATGTTCTTTTAACAGATAGAGATTCAATCAATCAAAGACTGCAAGAAATTTTGGATCGACAAACGGAACCATGGGGAATCAAGGTCTCTATGGTTGAAGTGAAAAACATCGATTTGCCCCCAGAAATGCAAAGGGCTATGGCCAAAGAAGCCGAGGCAGAAAGAGAAAGACGTGCAAAAGTCATCAGCGCTGAAGGAGAGCTGCAAAGATCTGAAAAGCTTGCCCAAGCATCACATAAACTTGCCGAGTCGCCCAGTGCCTTACAATTGGCTTACTTGTCAACTCTTCAAGACATATCTTCGAGTCCCTCTGCCACTATTGTGTTTCCAATGCCTTTAGACTTGATCAAAGCCTTTATGCGAGACAAAATGGACTAGATGAAATTATGGCAAAAGGGACTTTGCTTCTTTCTATTTTTAAGTCATCAACCGGGCAATGCAGAAGAAATTCGAGTACGCGTTGCCTCTGGTTTAGATAAAATTCATATCTCTGCAGATAATCTTAAAATTAAAAAGTGTCACCGCTGCCCCAGTGAGTTGTGGCGAAATCAAAAATTGAAGCTTCAGGTATTTAATGGTGTTTGGATGCTGCAATCAAGATCGGCGAAAACAAAAACCTACGCTGTCGAATCTTTACTTTTGCAGGGAAAATTTGCTTTTGATACTCGAAGGATGCCAAATAAGCTTGAGCTATTTGCTCGTAAGAATGCAATCGATGTCGTCTATTCACTTGACCTTGAAGATTACATTCGCGGAGTGCTTCCCTCAGAGATGCCAATGCACTGGCCTCTCGATAGCTTAAAGGCTCAGGCGATAGCATCGAGAACCTATGTTTTAATGCAAAAAAAGCAGTACCCTTCTCGTTATTATCATGTCGACAATACAGTCATGGATCAAGTTTTTCATTGGTCTCATCAGCTTCACCCAAAGTTAGAGAAAAAACTCGATCAAGTGATTCAAGAAACTAGAAGCGCATTTTTATTTGGAGCTAAACAAAAGCTAGTGGCTACTTATTTTCATTCACATTGCGGGGGGTTTACCGAGAAAGCCAAAAAGGTATGGGGTCATCGAGAAGGTTCGAAGCCGGTAAAAGATCCTTATTGTCTGTTGGGTACAAATAAAAATTGGTTCTATCGAATCGGCAAACAAGAATTAAACAAAGCTTACCAAAAATACAGCAAAGACTCTCGGCTTGGAAAGCTAATTTCTGTGATTCCTGGAAAAAAGAATATCAGTGGCCGTATGGAGTATATTAGCCTGATTTTTGCTAGCGGCAAGATTCGCAGATGGAAGAGCCAAGAGCTTCGTGCCTCTTTGGGTTTTACAAAGCTCAAATCAACTCGGTTTTCATTTTATGATAAAAAAGATCATTATCTTTTTACTGGAAATGGATTTGGTCATGGAGTCGGGCTTTGTCAGCACGGAGCAAAACAAATGGCAAGTTTAGGTTATAATTTTCGCCAGATCTTAAAGCACTATTATCCGAGATCTCGGATTGGCAATTTCCCACAGCGAGTTACAAAACTGCAACAGCGACGTAAATAGTAAGTATTATTGTAAATTATCTTGACGCATCTATTACAAAAAGCCCTCTTCTCACTGGCGCTGAGATTGTTTTTCTCGTAGGCTAACTTTTGTTAAGGAGGTTGATTTGAAACATTTATTATTACTTTCGAGCCTTTTTGTTTTTGCTGCTTGTAGCTCAAGTTTAGAGAAGAAAAACGAAGTGAAGGAGCTAGATACAAAACTCGAAAAAGAACAAAAAATTAGTGGTAACGATAAGCTTGGTGTACGCGACAACAAATTAGTTGTACAAAAGAAAGTCTTACTTGCCGAAGAATTAAGAGCTCTTGAAAATGAAACTTACGGTATTGAATATGAAGTCTATGGCAATCGCGAGTATGGAACAAAAGGACTTTACGGGGTATACCGCGACTGTAAAGGCGACTTAAACTCTGTGGCTTTGGGCGGAACCGGAAAACTAATCCCCATTGAGCCTGCTGCACCGGTGATCAAAGAAGATGCTCCTTTTGAATTGGGTGAAGATGAAGAAGGTCAATTGGTTGGTATCTCTGAAGAATACTTAACTCAAAGAATTGATCGCTTTAAAAAGTATCGCAAAGTACTTCGCCAGCGCCGCGAGGAGTATGAAACCAAAGTTCGTATTTGTAAAAATGATGTTAAGTCTGCCAAAGCCAAAATGGCTCAAGAGAAAAAAGCATCCAACTAGTTCTAGCGCAAAGGGGCCCTTGGTCCCTTTTTTCTTATGAAACTCTCTGATCTCGATTTTTCATTTCCAGATGAACTCATTGCCACTGAGCCGCAAAGGCCTTCAAGAGTTTGTTTTAAACAATCGGCCAAACCTCCAGTTGAACTGAGCAAGAAACAGCTTTTGCAAAAGCTAGAACCGGGCGATGCCCTGGTAATCAATCAGAGCAAAGTAGTTAAGAGAAGAGTGGTAGCCAAAGGAAGTATCAGTGGGCGCGACTTTGAGGTTTTGTTTACCGATGAATTCGAAGATTCGATATGGCAGGGGTTGTTTCCTGCAAGTCGCTTAAAAACAGGCGAAGATTTAATTTTTCCGAATGAGATTCGAGGTCAATTGATCGAATCGAGCATACCGCAAAAAATAAAACTCAATCACAAAGTAGATCTTCACTTTTTTCATCAATATGGCGAAGTTCCCCTTCCTCCTTACATTCAAAAGAAGCGTGGAGAACAGCGAATACAGCCCGAAGATGAGTCTTGGTATCAGACCGAGTGGGCTCGCGTTGAGGGCAGTAGTGCGGCTCCTACTGCGAGTTTGCATTTTGACAACCAAGACTTGGATGATCTTCGTGCCCGCGGAGTAGAAGTCATCCCTATTCTCTTACATGTGGGATTGGGAACCTATTTGCCAGTGCAAAGTGAAGATTTAGATGACCACCCCATGCATGCCGAATGGGTCGAAGTACTGCAAGAAGACTGGCAAAGAGTACAAAATGCCAAGCGGGTCTGGGCTCTTGGCACAACGGTGGTTCGAGCCCTAGAGTCGGTGGCAGCTGAATTAATAGCTCCAGATCAAAATGGAAATTTCTTTGGCGAGACCCGATTGCTGATTCAACCCGGTTATTCTTATCAAATTGTAGATGTCTTATTGACAAATTTCCATCAGCCGAAAACAACACTCATGGCTCTTGTTGCCGCTTTTGCTGGTCTTGAAGAGACCAAGAAGACCTATGAGTGGGCGATTGAAAATCGCTTTCGACTTTTTAGCTATGGAGATTTGAGTGTATGGCTGTAGGAGACTTTCAAGTTCACATGCGATCGGGTAAAGCCAGATGCGCAACTCTAGAAACAGCACATGGAAAGATTGAAACTCCTGTATTTATGCCTGTCGGTACCAAGGCCACAGTCAAAGCGATGACGGTGGATGAGCTCGATGAAATGGGAAGCCAAATTCTATTAGGCAACACCTATCATTTGCATCTACGTCCCGGTGAAGACCTGATTCAAGAAGCAGGGGGGTTGCATCAGTTTATGAATTGGAACAAGCCAATTCTAACAGACAGCGGAGGCTTTCAGGTTTTTTCTCTTTCTTCATTGAATAAACTCAGCGAAGAAGGAGTGGAGTTTCGCTCGCATATTGACGGGAAAAAACATTTTATTTCTCCCGAAAAAAGTATGCAAATTCAAATGGCCTTGGGCTCTGATATCATTATGGCTTTTGATGAGTGTCCTCCCTATCCCTGCACTCGAGAAGACTTGATCAAATCTATGGATTTGACTCAAAGGTGGCTGCTTCGCTGTAAAGAAGCAATGACCCGTAAAGAGAGTCTGCTCTTTGGCATTGTACAAGGTGGATTAGAAAAAGATCTTCGCTATCGCAGTATAGAGCAGATTTGTTCGGTTGATTTACCAGGTTATGCTTTTGGTGGATTTAGTGTTGGAGAGCCGATTGAAAAGATGCATGAGATGCTCAATGAGATTGGCGATGCATTGCCCGCGAACAAGCCACGCTACCTCATGGGGGTTGGAACTCCCTTGGATCTGGTTCGTGCCATCAACAATGGC
>CAZZCP010000008.1:30521-34664 GCA_964653235.1 uncultured Pseudobdellovibrionaceae bacterium
TTGTGTGTTGCCGACTCGCGTGGCTCGAAATGCTTTGCTTTTTACCTGGCAGGGCAGAGTCAATATCAAGCGGCAAGAATATGCCCGTGACTTTGGGCCTTTAGATCCTGAGTGTGATTGTTATACCTGTAAAAACTATTCTCGCGCCTATTTGCGTCATTTGTTTTTAAGCGGAGAAATTTTATCTTCGCGCTTGAACACCTATCATAATCTTTACTTTTACCAAGAGCTTATGAGGCGCGCCCGTTCAGCCATTCGAGAAGATCGCTGGGAGTCTTTCTATCGAGATTGCTTGATGCGCTTTGCCAAAAGGGATGGGCATTTGTCTTAAAGACTTGAAAAAACTTGTAGTTTTCGCAATACATGCCTTTTGTAATCGATCTATTGGAGGAATCATGTTTTGGTCTACTGCTTTTGCGCAAGCTGCCGATCAAGCGCAACAACAACCATCTTTTATAGAGAGCATGTTTCCCATGCTTTTGATTTTTGGTGTCTTCTATTTTCTTTTAATCCGTCCACAAACCAAGCGAGCAAAACAACATGCTGAATTGATCTCGAAACTCAATCGTGGTGACGAGGTAATCACAGCGAGTGGAATTTTAGGGCGAATCGAAGGTCTTACAGATGAATTCGTAACTCTTGAAGTTGCCAACAACGTAAGAATCAAAGTCTTGCGCAAGCAAATTGCGAGTAAATGGGATCAAAATGCAACGGCAAAGGAGAAAAGAACGTGATTGAAAGTCTTAAGGTAAGATTTGGTATTATCATAGTCAGCATTTTGTTTTCAGCTCTCACATTTGCTCCCAATATCATTCAGGTTGGTGAGTCCTGGATCTTCTCTAAAGAGAAAATCAAATATGGACTCGATATCCAAGGCGGATTGCATCTTGTTATGGGAGTGGATGTTCAAGGGGTAATGCGCGAGACGACATCTCGTTTGGCTGCCAGTTTAAAAGAATTTTTTGAAAGAGAAAACAGCCCGGTTCAAAATGTAAGTTTAGAAGAAGCTGGTAAAAAGTATCAACTGAGCCTTGATCTTGGGGCTACCCCCTCTGAAAAAGCTAAATCTTTGCTTGAAGATAGCTTTCCTGACTTAAATGTGACCGGCGAAACGGCAACTCAAATGAAACTGCAATACAATGATGCTTATCTAAGAGACTTAAACAGTCGAACCATCGAGCAAGCCATTGAAACCATTCGTAACCGGATTGATGAATTTGGTGTTTCTGAACCTAGCATCACTGCTCAAGGAAATGATCGTATTCTAGTTCAACTACCTGGTGTTAAAGATGCCACAGAGGCAAAATCACTCATTAATAAGACGGCTCGTTTAGAGTTTCAAATGCTATCTGATGAAAATCCTGTTGAGCTTGCAACTTGGATTGAAGAAGCAGAAAAAGCTGGTGACTATAATATAAAAAAATTAGGCTACAGTGATTATGTAGATAGACTCAATCAAGATTTGAAAGCAAAGCTGCCTGAAAATACAGTCGTTTATTTTGAAAAATCTCAAGATGCTGGTGACATCAGTTTAGGTAGGATCCCATATCTTTTGAAAACAGACACCAATCTCGGTGGCGATACTCTGCGAGATTCTCGTGTTAGTATTGATGAATTTGGAAATCCAGCAGTAACCATGACATTTAACCCAACTGGAACGAAAAGATTTTCTGAATTGACAGGTGCCAATATTGGTAAACAAATGGCTATCGTTTTGGATAAAGTGGTCTATTCTGCACCCAATATTGAAAGTAGGATTCCCAATGGAAACGCAAGAATCACTATGGGCGGCGGTAGAGATATATCAACTGTAATGAAAGAGGCGCAAAATATTTCAATCGCTTTGCGTGCAGGTGCTTTGCCGGCAAGTCTTGAGCAGCTCGAAGAGAGAACCGTTGGACCATCACTTGGTAAAGACTCAATTGAGTCTGGTAAAATGGCGATTTATGTTGGCGGTGCTCTCGTTCTTTTGTTTATGCTTGTTTATTACAAAAGCTTAGGTGTTCTTGCGAATATTGGCCTAGTTTTAAATGTCTTCTTTATTTTGGCATTGCTGACTGCTTTAGGAGCAACTTTGACTTTGCCTGGAGTTGCCGGGATTGCCTTGACGATTGGTATTGCAGTTGATGCCAATGTGATTATTTTTGAGAGAATTAAAGAAGAACTCAAAAAGGGGCAAAACTTAAAAATGGCTGTTAAAGATGGTTTTGGAAACGCTTTCTCTGCGATTTTAGATGCCAATATTACCACAGGCATAGTCTGTTTGATTTTAATGTATTTTGGCTCTGGCCCTGTAAGAGGTTTTGCTGTGACTCTGCTCTGTGGCTTGGTGACATCAATGTTTACGGCAATATTTGTGTCGAAAAGCATTTTAGATTATTTGATCGTCCGTAGAGGCGTGACGAAACTACCTATTTAGGAGTAATGGTGACAAAGGCTAAATTTGATCGCGGTAAAATTGATTTTTTAGGAAAAAACAGCTTGTTTGCAAGCATTTCTGTTATTGCAGTTTTGGCTTCTCTTGCATTGTTGTTTGTGAATGGTTTAAACTACGGAATTGATTTTGCCGGTGGTACAGAAATACAGTTGAAGTTTAACAATACAATTAATGTTGCTGAAGTTCGTGAATTTACCAGCAAAATTGGCCTTAATCAGGCTCAAGTGCAAAGCTTTGGTGATGCAAATGAGTTTTTAGTGCGATTTCAAACCACAGAAGGAAAAACAGATAAAGAAAGAAATGATGCATCTTCGGCGATGATCTCGAAGTTTCAAAACTCTCTAAAAGATTCCTTTACAGCTAACCCTGCTGAAATTCGCAGAGTCGATTCGGTGGGGCCACAAGTCGGGAATCAATTAAAAACAAATGGTCTCTTTGCCGTATTCTACAGCTTGCTTTTGATTCTTATTTATGTGGGACTTCGTTTTGACTACGAGTTTGCACCTGGTGCGGTTATCGCTTTGTTTCACGACTCGATTATAACATTGGGGATTTTCTCACTGCTAGGCAAAGAAGTGAATATTCAAATATTGGCCGCAATTTTAACCATCATTGGTTACTCATTGAATGATACTATTGTAAACTATGACAGAATTCGCGAAAATCTATCACGTCATAAGGGCAATCCATTGGGCGATATTATTAACTTATCTGTAAATGAAGTATTGTCTCGCACCATTTTAACATCAGTAACAACATTGATAGCAGTTGTAGCGCTTTACATCTTCGCGGGTGGTGTGATTAGTGATTTTGCATTCACTCTAGGTATAGGAATCATAGTGGGAACATACTCATCGATTTATGTTGCTTCGCCGCTTGTCTTGATGTTTAGCCGTTTTAAGAAGGCTTAAGTTTTATGCAAAAAGAGTGGCTCTTAAAAGGGGGTGAGCCTCTCCCGCATCCAAATTGGAAAGATCTGTCTTTGCCGCCAGTTGTATGGCAGATCTTATCTTCAAGGGGCTACACTGAAAAAGAACAAATCAGTGAGCACTTTTCCTCTTCCTTAAAAAACTTGCGCACTCCCTATGTCTTGAAAGATATGGATAGAGCTGTACAAAGAATCATTGAAGCTCTGAAAGCCCAAGAGAAGGTTTTGATCTATGGTGACTTTGATCTCGATGGTTCAAGTGCTCTGGCGCTATTGTACGATGCTTTAAAAAGGTTTGGCTTTGATAACATAGACTTCTTTCAGCCTAAAAGACTCAGCGATGGTTATGGCCTTCACTCACGTTTTATTCCTAAGTTTAAACAGCAGGGTGTAGACCTTATGATAACCGTCGACCTAGGAATCGCAGATATTATCGCTGCACAAGCGGCTTTAGATCATGGCATCGACTTAATTGTAAGTGATCACCATTTACCGCAAGAAAAACTTCCTGAGGCCTATGCTGTGATCAATCCAAATCGAGAAGATTGTGAGTCGGGGCTTGGTCATCTTTGTGGTGCAGGGGTTGCTTTTTACTTGGTCTTAGCTCTTCGTCAGGCTTTGCGTGAACAGGGGCTATTGAATGATTTTAACCCCAAAGAGTTATTAGATCTCTATACGATTGGCACTTTAACAGACATGGTTCCACTTATAGATGAGAATCGTATTTTAGTTAAGCATGGGCTCTTACAATTGGCTGATACCAAACGACCTGGATTGC
>CAZZCP010000008.1:34674-51554 GCA_964653235.1 uncultured Pseudobdellovibrionaceae bacterium
GGATTGCGTGCGCTTTTAAAGTCCTTACAAATGCATTCTAGAAAACTAAGTGGTCAAGATGTTGCGATTGGTTTTGCACCTAAGATCAATGCTCTTAGCCGCCTTGAATTAGATATTTTACCTGTAGACCTTTTTTTGGTCGATGCACCCGATGTGGCAAAGCAAATGGTAAAAAGGGTTTTAAAGAGCAATGAAGAGAGAAAGACTCTGCAAACCCAAGCTCAAGAAGAATCATCAATTAAGCATTTGCAGTCGGGTAATGAAAATTTTGTCTGGGTCTACTCCTCCAATTTTCATAAGGGTGTGATTGGTTTGGCGGCCACACAAATGACAAAAGAATATATGTTACCCAGTTTTATAGCTGCGAATATAGATGGTGAACTAACTGGAAGTGCTAGGCTGCCCGATGCTTCTCAGTATTCTCTGGTTGAAATTCTGCAGTCTTGTTCTGACCACCTACTCTCTTTTGGTGGACATCGGCAAGCGGCTGGATTTCGACTTCTAGAAGAAAAAGCAGATGATTTTTCGCAAGCACTGTCTGATTACTTTCATTCGCAGTCTGAGATGGATGACTCTTTGGTCAGCTTATTTGAGTATGATGCAGATGTGCGCTTGGCTGATATCGACTTTAGAATTATGCAATGGCTTGAGCAAACTGGACCCTTTGGACATAGTTTTCCAGTGCCTTTGTTTCGAATTTCCGAAGTATTTATAAGTAGTAGAAGCGAGTTGCGCGGCGGTCACCTTAAATTCACCATAAAACAGGGTGGCAAAAGTCATGCAGCTTTGCTATTCTCACCTACGAGAGAAGCTGTCGACTTGCAAGAGGGTGTTCTTGTAGATCTTCTTGTTGAGGCTCAATGGAATTATTTTGCAGGAAGTCAGAATCTTCAATTGTTAATCAGAGACTTTAAATTGAGAGTCTGATGATGTTTGGTTTTTTAATGGAACAAGGAAGTACTATGTTAATTGCAAAATGGATACAGCCGAATCAAGAAGGAAAAAAAATTCGTCAAGCTTTCTACAAAAGGGTAGAATATCGATCAGAAGAAATTAAAAAATCTTTAGACGATGTCATGCATGCACTACGAATTGAGACGCTTAAGAAAAAAGCGACCGAGCCAAAAATTCAAACCAAAGAACCTTCTCTTCAAGAAAGAACACTTGAGAGAATTCGACAAGAAAGAGAAAAAATTGAAGGTCAGATTGTTGATGTGCTTGTCGATGTATCTGATACTTTAATTCAAAGAATTGAAAATTTTCGTTCGAATTTAAAACAAAAGAAAAAAGCCCGAAAAAAGCCAGCAGTATCTTCTGTAAAAGCCAAGACCACTACCAGTCGCAAAAAGAAGACAAGTACGACGAAAGCCACGAAAAAGAAAGCAACTAGTAAGAAAAAAGTTACGAAAAAGTCGACAACCAAAAGAAAGACAAAAAAGAAAAGCTAATGAGTGCCATCGTTCTCTTATCGGGAGGACTTGATTCCTGTGTAAATGCCTATTGCGCTCGCGACGAATTTGAAAGTCTGAGCGCCATTCACTTTCAGTATCACCAAAGAGCTAGAGACCGCGAAAAACAAGCTTCTCAAAAAATTGCTAAAGCTTTGGGAATTTCATTACTTATTGTAGAGCTTGATTTTTTTCAAAATTTTACCGGAAATAGTCTCACAGATTCTCGAACTCAACTGAGTCAAGATGTCGATATTGATGATTTACAGGCATCTAGAGAATCAGCCAAAAATGTATGGGTTCCCAATCGAAATGGAATTTTTCTTAATATTGCCGCTGGTTTTGCTGAGTCAATGGGTGCAAAATACCTGATACCAGGTTTTAACATTGAAGAGGCGGCCACTTTTCCTGACAATTCAAAAGACTTTCTCGAGTCTTGCAATCAAGCCTTTTCTTTTTCAACTGCCAATCAAGTTGAGCTGAAATGCTTCACCACAGATAAAAACAAAAAAGAAATAGTTGCTTTAGGAAGAGCAAAAGGTCTTGATTTTTCTATGATTTGGTCATGCTATGAGAACTATGAAAAACCTTGTGGTAAGTGTGAGTCTTGTTTGCGATTTCAAGCTGCTTTAGGAGATTAAGATGCAGTCTTACTTTATAGATAAAGATTTTAAATACGACGGTAGTCAGTTGAGAACTCAATATGCTTATCGTGAGTACGGTCTTTTGGGAGATTCGATCATTGCTTGGGAAGGTGCTTGCCGGGTTGAAGAAAAGCATATGAAAGATGGTGAAGATTTTCTTGCTAAAGAAGAAATTCGTTCTGAAAAAATGCTGCACTTTTTGATCGAAATCTTTCATATGCCTCTTACCGAAATGGTGAGTTACCAGAGACTATTTTCTTGTATCATACAACAAAAGATTTTTGTGATGAGTGAGCACCAGATTTGGCTTGAGAGAAGAGGAGATGATCTTTACTACAAGGGAGATCAAAAATTTAACATCTCTGTAGCGGCTCGCGGACCAATTTCATCGATGCTTCATTGTGCGGTAAATATTTTAAATAAAAATACACCCGTAGATACTTGTAGTTTAGAGGATTTTAAAATTGTATCGAGAACTTTTGCTCAAGAAGTAATGAAAAGCTTTGTAGCAGAAAGAATTTCGATGGTCGAAGCATCTAAGAAAGTTTTTCCGCTTACCTAGTGCCGTAGGTGCGAATTCGGTACATTCTTTGAAATTCTTCACGGAGCTCTCGCTGAACCTCATCCAATACATCATTGGGAATAATAAAGTGCTCCGTTTTTAAATGGCAAACGAAGGCATGGGTGATTTGATCTAAGAATGCATCTTCATTAGAATCAAGTTCTAGTGAGCTATGAATGTGTTCATTTAATATATCAAGCATAAGATCTTTCATAGAAATTCTATCGGATGTTTGCTAGAATATTCTAACTCGACCGAGGTCTAGATGATTCCCAGTTTAAGGCAAGATGAACTTGAGATAGTGGTAAAGCAGTGCCAAATATTAAAATTGGCCAAACTGCAAGATGTTTTGAGTTCTGAAAATGAGTTTGCTTTTTTACTCTATCAACAGGGAAACCTCTATTGGTTTTATTTTCTACTGCAAGCCGCGAATCCACTTTTTATGGTTTTCGAAAATCAAAAACCACCTCTTACAAAAAAAATGAAACCACTTGCTATTTTTTGCAAAGCCAATTGCATTGGCTTGCCGCTTTTGAAAATCGAGCTTGATTCAACATACAGTCGAATTCTGCACTTTGATTTTGGTTCTGCTAAGCTTGAGGCGAGACTCTTTCCGCATGGCCAAAATTTGATTGTTGAAGCGAGAAATAAAAAAATCTCTTGGAACAAACCCAAAGAGCTCAAAGCTAGTTCAGTGCCTAAGAGTTTTGATAAGCCTCCTCGATCTATGCATGAAATTCGAGCAGAATATTTAAAACAGAAGCAAGAATTTCGGCAAAAGCAAAAAAATCAGGAGCAAAAAAATTTTGACAAAGCAGTATTAAAAAAAGAGAAAGCCATCGAGAAAATCCGTCAAGATATTCAAGAAAAAGAGAATCAAGATTGGTTTGGTTTTGCACGTGAGCTTGAAGCTAAACAATCTCTTAATATCTCTTCAGAATGGCAGTCCTATGTACTCAAAGAAGAGAGCTTTATTGAAAACCTGGGACGAGCCTATGATAAAGCGAAACAAAAGCAGTCAAAAATTGAGAAGGCCAAAGAGAGACTAAGAACATTAAGTACTGAGCTCGATGAGCTAAAGACAAAGGCTAAACTTGAACCCAAAGCATATTCTCAGCCTGATTTGATCGGTCAAAGTGGCGCCAAAGCTAGGGCAAAGTCACTAAAAAATGGTTTAAAGGCCTTTGTCGGCCGTTCGGCAAAAGACAATCTATCTTTGCTACGAAAAGCCAAGCCGTGGCATCTTTGGATGCATCTTCGCGATCGCCCTGGCTCGCATATGATTATTGCACGTGAAAAGAAACAAGAGGTAGACAATGCATCGCTCGAAGAATTTGCTCAATTTTTAATCCAAGCCTCTGGTTTCTCTAGAAGTCTGCAAAAAGGTGAAAGTTTTGAGGTACAGGTTTCTGAGTGTCGCTATATTCGCCCAATTCGTGGTGATAAGCTAGGTCGCGTGCAAGTGAGCCAAGAAGAGGTTTATCAGTTTCGAAAAACCTGAAGCTTTGTGTCTAAAGATCTTGCGAGATTGAAAGTCTGTTCTATACTATCTCTATCGAGCAACATGGAGGTGAGGCTTGCTTGAGATTCGCCACCTGAGCAAATCCTTTGGTGATATAAAAGCGATTGAAGATATAAGCTTTGATTTAAAAAAAGGCGAGGTACTTGCTTTTCTAGGCCCAAATGGCGCGGGTAAATCAACCACGATGAAAATTATCACTGGTTTTATGCCTGCCGACTCGGGCAGTGTCTGTCTCGATGGTTTCGATATTGTCGATCATTCTATTGAGGTCAAGGCGAAGATTGGTTATTTGCCAGAGACTCCGCCTTTGTATCTCGAAATGACGGTAGAAGACTATTTGAGCTTTGTCGCTGAATTGAAGCGAGTTGAGAATGTTCAAGAACAGGTCGAGACAGTAGTTCGGCACTGTGAGTTGCAAGAGGTTCGAAGTCGCAAAATCGAAAACCTATCAAAGGGTTTTCGTCAAAGAGTTGGAATCGCTCAAGCCTTGGTATCTGACCCTGAGCTTTTGATTTTGGATGAGCCAACGGTTGGTCTCGACCCAAAACAGGTGGCAGAGATTCGCAAATTGATTCAAGAATTGGCCAAAGATCGCAGTATTTTGCTTTCAACTCATATGTTGACCGAAGCTCAAGCCATTTGCCAAAAAGTTGTGATTTTAGATAAAGGTAAGATAGTAGCTAAAGAAAGTTTTGAGGGATTAAATCAAATGCTCTCAAAAGGAAAAACGCTTGAGGTAAAAGTTCGAAATATGACAGATTCACACATCGATGAAATCAAAAAACTAGATGGTTTTTTAGAAATTTCAAAAATTTCTGATGAGCACTATCAAATTCGCACTAAAGATGAATCTTCTCATCCCAAAGTTGCACAAATTTTAAGTGGTGCAAATTTATATGAAATGAAAACTCATGATTTAAGTTTAGAAGAAATCTTTTTAAAACTAACAGAAGTGAAACCATGAAAAATGCATTTTGGGTGATATTTCGAAAAGAAGTAAGAAGCTTTTTTTTAAGACCAAGTTCTTTTGCTGTGCTCTTTATTTGTAGCTTGTACTTAACTTTCAATATGAGTTTTCTTTTGTTTCAGTTTGCTCAAGCCTCTTTTAGTATGCAATCTCAGGGGGGAGTGAATGTTTCGCAGTTTTTTTCTATGCCACACATTAATAGCTTGAACTTTCTTTTGCTTTTTTGTGTGCCATTTTTCGTTTTAAGGCTGTTTGTTGAAGAAAAAAAGATGAACACAATGGCACTGCTTCTGACCAGTCCTATTACCTCATGGCAGATTGTTGGAGGAAAGTTTTTTGCGGCACTTGTGAGTATGCATTCGATTGTTGCTTTTAGTTTTCTTTACTTTATTCCAATGATTTGGTTTTTAGAGCTGCCTTGGCTAGAAATTTTTTGTGGTTATTTAGGAATTCTCTTGCTTGCAGGAATATATATTTCTATTGGCCTTTTTGCATCTAGCTTAACTAGCTCAGTTTTTCTTGGAGGCTTTCTCAGTATTTTGATGTCATTGTTTTTGTGGATTTTTGTTTCTTTTAAAAATTTAGACCCTGGTTTGTGGAGTGAAGGTTTGAATCAGCTCTGGATTGGCACACACTTTACTGAACTCTTACAGGCAAAAATCAGTTTGGCAGGCGTTTCATTTCTGCTGAGTTTGATTCTTTTCTTTTTGTTTCTCACACAACAAACAGTTGAATCGATGAGGTGGAGATGACAACAAAGATTCTTTTTGTCGTTTTCTTTTTGAGTTTCTTGAGTTTGATGGGGGGACGCTACGCTATGGGCTACTGGGAGTCTTTTTTATGGCTTCCATTCTTTTTTAGTTTTGCAAGTTTAACAGCTATTTTGTTTATAAACTTTAAAAACATGAAAAGGCTCCTAAGTTTAAGAACCACTAAAATGGGTATGAGTCTTGGGCTTGCCCTAGTTTTGGTTTTTTCACTGCTCGTAGTAACGAATTTAATTCTGCAAAAGCAAAATACTATTTTAGATCTCTCCTTAGATGAAAGACACAGTCTTTCAAGTTTTTCAAAAGAGCTTTTAGACCGCATGCCTTCAGAGCTAAAGATTTTGGTTTTTTATACTCAGCAAGACGAGCCTCGCAGACAAAAAGTAGAGTGGTTGCTTGCAAAATATGAAAACTATAGTGAGAAGGTAGATATTGAGTATATTGATCCTGTTGCTCGACCTGATTTACAAGAAAAATACAAACTTAAACAATCGGCAATTTTAATTTTTCAATACAAAGAAAAACAATCGACACTGAAAGACAAATCAAGTGCTGTGAACCCAATGGACAATCAAGCTCTCGATGAACAGGCCATCACCTCGACCATAATGCGCTTGATGCGAGAGGAGTCAAAAAGCCTTTATTTTATAAAAGGTCATGGCGAAAAAGATCTACGAGATTCTTCAGAAGCTGGATTGAAGAACTTTGTCGAAGAATTACAAAATGCAGGCTATAAAGTCGATGAGTTGAGACTTTTAGAGTCTGATATTCCTAAAGACAATGATCTTCTTTTGATCGTAGGGCCAAGGTTGAAGTTTATCGATAAAGAGATAGAGATCTTGAAGAGCTATCTGCAAGCAGGCGGTTCTTTGTTTATGGCAATTGATCCGGGCATGCGGCATTCTTTGGCACGTTTTACTAAACTTTTAGGAATTGAGTTTCGAAATGACTATATCTTAGATTTACAGGCGCAGATTCAAGGTGCCAACGCAGCTGTTAGTATTGGCAGCAATTATTCTAAATTGAGCCCGATTACCGAAGACTTTCCTAATGATGCGTATACTCTTTTTCCGTTGGCGAGCAGTCTTTCAATTGACCCAAGTTTGCCCGAGAATATTAAAGTGCTTAGCCTTCTAAGTTCAGGAGAGAATAGTTTTACAAAATTTGAAATCAGTGAAAAGGTAGAACTCAATCCAGAAAAAGACCGCAAAGGTCCACACCCCATTGCCATGCTTAGTAGTGGTACCTTAAGTGAAAATCCTTATAAGGCGGTCGTTTTTTCAGACAGTGATTTTTTAGGAAATCAATTTTTCACTCAAGTCTTTAACCAAGACTTGGCTATGAATGCGGTTTCTTACCTCTTAGATCAAAAAGAAGAGATTTCAATTCGTCCTAAAAACAATCTTGCTCAAGTTCTATTGCTGACTCAAACGCAGGGCAATCTCATAGTTATTCTCTATATTGGATACAGTCTTATGCTTTTGCTTTTCTCTATTTTTCTTTGGATCCGATCAAGGAGAAAATCTTGAAGAAAAAGCAAATTTTAGGAATGTTTTTTTTATTAGGGGCATTGGTATTTTATTATCTCTATTTAGAAAGAAAAGAACAAAAGTCGATTGAAAACAATCGGGTATTGCCCATTGATAAGCAAGGATTGCAGAGCTTTAGACTTCGCAATGATTATTCTGAGTTTGAGTTTGCAAGAGAGGGTGAGAATTGGCGACTTAAAAAGCCCATTCAAGATCTTGGAGACCAAGATAATATCAATCGACTATTAGACTTTTTGTTAACAGAACAAGTACAGCAAAAAATTTTACTCGAAAAAGACAAATCAGAATATGGCTTTTCTGATAAAACAAGTTTGCTTTTTGATTTAAAATGGCAAGAAAGAGAACTTGGGCTTGAAGTTTCAGCTCTAGAGGCCTTCGGCAATCAGAGTTTTTTGTACCGAAAGGGGTTCGATAAAGATGATTCTAAATATTTGTTCATTGGTGATGGCTTTTGGTATCAAGAGTTAAATAAAAAACTCTTGTACTTTCGCGATAAGAAGGTCGTTCCTGAAGACTTGCCTCATGTCAATCGTGTGGCGCTTCTCGATCAAAATAAAGAAGTTGTTTTCAAATTAAGCATTCGTGATAACCAGTGGTGGTTTGATGACGGCAGTGATCGATTTGCCGTCAAAGATTATGTGATGAAAGATTTTTTTCAATCTCTAAGAGAACTCAAAGCCCTTGATTTAACTGAAGAAGACTATCTTGATGAAAAACAGCTTGTGGCAAAGGGCTTGCAGCCGGCCCGCAATGAGTTTGTAATTGGTGGAAATAATCTGCAAATATCAATTTTGGTCGGTAAAGAAGAAGCAGAGAAAATCTTTTTGTGGCGAAAAGATCGGCAATTGATCTATCAGTGTTTTGCAAATGCCAGCGAGTTTATCTTCTCAAATCGTGTTCATTTTTTAGATCCTTATCATCCTTTTCGTTTAGATCGATCTCAGGTTTTAGAGATTCATTACAAAAGTCCGTCAAGGTCTCAAATTCTTGTCAAAAAAGATGGAGCCTGGTTTGATGCAAACAATAAGAAGCATACTGCTAGCATGTCGTATTTTTTTCGTTTGTTGCGAAACTTAGAGTCGCTGGATTTGCTTGAGAAGCCCATTCAAAGTGATTATAGCCTACAATTTAAAAACAACGAGAAAAATGAGATTTTAAGTCTTGATTGGCAAATAGATAACGAAAAAGTTTATTTCAAAAGTAGTGTCTCAAAATATGTTGCAGTAGTAAATCTGAAAGATATTGAATTCTTTGAAAAGTGGTTGGTTAAAGATGAAAAAAATTAAAGTCAAATCTCCGACTCGAGTTGATTTTGCTGGAGGTACTCTCGATTTATGGCCCATTTACAATTTCTTTGAAGATTGCAAAACCCTTAATTTGGCAATCAGTATATTTACTGAGGTTCATTTAGATGAAAAAAATTCTGGAATCTGCCTTGAAGTTCCTCAACTCAATTTAAAAAAAGACTACAAGAGCCTAGAAGATTGTCTTTTAGATCAAGATGAAAGTTTAATTCTATTGCGGGAGCACATACGCTTTTGGAAGCCCAAGATGGGATTTCACTTGAAAACCTTTTCAGAGAGCCCCATTGGTGCTGGTCTTGGCGGAAGTTCCTCTTTAAGCGTTAGTCTGTTTCGTGCATTTCAAAAGTTCTGTGAAGAAGATCGCCCTAGTTTTCCAAGTCTACCTAATATAGAAGCAAAAGTTTTATTTACTCCTACAGGAGTTCAAGATTACTACCCACCACTTTATGGTGGGTTTTTAACAATTCATCTCAATAAAGATTTTCATGAAGTTGAAAAACATGAGATACCGAGAGATATACTGGATTCTTTTCTATTGATTTATACCGGAAAACCACATCATTCAGGATTGAACAACTGGCAAGTATTAAAAGCTGCTGTTGAAAAAGACCAACAGACTTTGCAGGATTTAGAAGCTTTACGGGATATAGCCCTTTCTATGCATCAAAGTATTTTGGCGAAAGATTTTTCTTCGATACCGCTTTTGCTGCAAGAAGAGTTTAAAGTGAGAAGTCAAATTTCTGCGTCTTTCACAAGTCCTGAAATCGAAAAACTTCATCAAGAAGCCCTGATGTTAGACTGTCAGGCCACTAAAATTTGCGGGGCAGGTGGAGGTGGATGTGTTATGCTTTGGTGTAAGGAGACGAAGAAAGAGTCTACCCAAAAGCTTTTACGCGAAAAAGGATACCAAGTTTTAGATGCAGTTCCAGTAGAGCAAGGCAGTGTATATATTGAAACATGAAAAAAAAGTTTAATTTAAAAACTGCTAAGAGAAAACCCTCGGCCACAACTTACAAGCGCTATATAGGAATTTCACTGAGTGGTCCCAAAAATCAAAAGACAGCGGTTTGTTGTGTCGATCACTACGAAAAACAGGGGCGTGTTTTTGTAAGCTTTCTTCAAGAGGGTATAGGTGCGAGCGAAGATCTTTCTTCTGATCAGGTCTTGTATAAACTTTTAAGCAAACAAAAAAAACTTAAAGCGATTGCTTTTGATGTTGCGACACAACTGCCAAAATGTTTGCGCTGCAAGCTCAGTTGTCCGGGTTATGAAAAGTGTGAACTTGCGGCTATCAGTTGGTTGCGCGAGAAATACAAAGAAGAGAGAAGAAAAAATAAGAACCATAAGATTTTCTCTCCCTACAGTGAGAGGCCGGTAGAGCACTACGTAAACTCATTAGATTATGGCTTTCATATGCCAGCTGCTTTAGGAGCCAATATTGCTCCTCTTACGGCAAGGGCACTGTTTTTAAAAAGGCGTCTGAAGACACCTTGTTTTGAAGTCTTTCCTCGACTTAGTTTTTGGCGATTGGGTAAAAGTCTCAATTTAAAAAAATCTTATCTTTTAGCTTCTCGTTTGAGTGAAGATGGTGAAGTTTCACGATATAACTTTTTAAAAGATTTGATCGATCAAAATCATATCTTTGTATATCATCAGGATGCACAAAGAATGATCGAGAACCCGAATGCATTTGATGCCTTCTTAGTGGCTTATTCTTTGTATTTTCATGCGATAGGTTTAAGTGAGGCAGCGCCTCCTGATTTTCCAAAAGGGGAGAATTGGTTGGTCATACCACAAGAAGAGGTCTTTAAATCCCTAGAAGTATAAGAAGTGCAAGATTGACAATGCTGATGATAGCGGTGGTAAAAGATTTGCTATCAGATACATCTTCTTTTTTAATTCGAGTTTCGCTCATCAGTAAACCCTCAAACTTTTGATTTCTCCAAGAGAGTTGCTCTTTTAAGCGCTTTTCTTGTTCTGGAAAGCTCACCAAATCATGAACTTGAATCTTTCGGTCTTCGTTCTTTGCAAGAATGCGAACCACAGCGATGTCATCATTTACACTTAAAACCTTGCCCTCTGCAAAAACCTGTTTGTTTGCACCTTTAAGGTATAGATTATCGAGGTTCTTTCTTTGCAACTGAAAAATCAAAGCTGGCTCACCGATTTCGATTTCTTGCTTGCCTTTAAAAACTTTGACTAAATCAAAACCTTCATCTTGATAAACAACACGGTCTGAAATTTCATTTTTAACAGTAAATGCTTGAAAAGGTACATCTGCTAAAAGCTCTTGTGTGAGTTGAATGGCGGTTGTAATGAATTGCTCTTCTGCAGGGACACTTGGGTTGAGCTTTTTCTGACTCGTCCAGAGTCCCAATCCGTTTGAGCCAGAATAAAAGTGCATTTTCATTTCATAGTCAGAATACTCGAATGTGAGTAAAGCTTGAGCATCTAAGAGTCTACCCAAGAGTAGGGCATCGGCAGGTTTTAACTCAGCTCTGGCTTGGTAGACTTCTTTTTCTTGTAAAAAAGACTTAGAGGCTACCAGAAACCTTTCATCATCGATCAGTTCTTTGCGTACAGCGATCCAGCCTCGCTCGGCCAAAGATTCGCTAATGCTCTCGGCTTGAGGAAGAAAAACACTCACTCGACGGATCCAATTCTCTTCTTCTTGTGCTCGGGCTATGGCTGAAAATGCAATGCATAAAAGGAGAAACAATCTCATACCATGAGGCTATGAGAAAAGCTTTTCGAAAGCAAGCTCAGGCTTGATTTCAGCTCTGCCAGAGAATAGTTTAACTACATGAGAGACTGGAAAGATCAGGCCACAGAAATCAGTGATGATGTCGTATTTTTTGAATTTGTATCATCCGACTTGGCTAAAGATGCGCCCGAAGTTTTTGTTTGGGACCTCGATAAAACCTATCTCGACACCCACTTTGAGAGCCTTACGGGCTTGTATCGAACTATTATTGAAAAGGCTTTTCAAAAAAAGAATGTCCCCGGCACGAGTTCACTGGTTCGTGCCCTGACCTCAAAGGGGGCTTCTGACTTTCCAATTTATTTTGTAACAGCATCTCCGCCGCAAATGGCGGGTCGAATTCGTGATAAACTTGAGTTTGATGGCATTAAGCCTTATGGCATTTTTTTTAAAGACAATCTTCGAAATTTACGTCCTGGTCGCTTTCGTCGCTTAAACAAACAGGTTGGTTTTAAGGTGCAGGCTTTGATGCAGTTAAGAACAAAACTGCATGAAAACTTACATCAAATTTTGTGGGGAGATGACTCTGAGTCAGATGCCGTGATCTATTCATTGTATTCGGATATTTGTTCACGGCGTTTGCAAGAAAATAGTTTAAGGCAAATTCTTTCGCACTTTCATGTACGCGGAGAGCAAACCGATTTGATACTAGATTTACAGTCGAAAGTTCCAGAGCAAGATCCAGTGGAAAAAATCTATATCAATTTGGCTACAGATACTGACCCGGAGTATTATTATAAATTTGGCAGAAGAACCATTCCGAGCTTTAATACTTTTCAAATCACACTAGATCTCTATCAAGACAAGCACTTGAACGAAAGCCAGTTGATTATGGTTTGCCAAGATTTGATTGAGAATTACGCTTTTTCTCCTGAAGAACTTGCTTACAGTATGGATGATTTGGTGAGAAGAAAGATATTGATTGATGAATCTGTCGATCGTATCACTTTGATTTTGAAAAATGAAGGTTTGCTTCCTGCTTACTACAATGTCCGAGCAAAACCAATAGGCATAGAAGAATTGCAAAAAAGACGAGACCCCAAGAACACACAAGAATCAGAAGCCTGGATTCCAGAGTTTATTGATTACTTACATGATTTTAGATAAGGATTTTTTATGAAGCATCTAGCATTTTTCTTTTTGATTTTCTTAAGTCTACCGGTTTTGGCTGGCAGATATGGCACTGGATTATTTAGTAGTACAGCTTTAGATGGTCACGATATTGTTGCCTATTTTAAAGAGAACAAAGCGGTGAAAGGCAGTGAAAAGTTTCAGGTAGAACATGATGGGGTAACTTGGCAGTTTAAAAATGAAGAGAACAAAAAGACCTTTATTGCCGATAAAGAAAAGTATCTACCTCAATATGGAGGTTATTGTGCCTATGCTGTAGCTCAAGGAGATACGGCAGGCATTGACCCCCAAGCTTTTAAGATTGTTGGTGATCGAATTTATTTTAATTACAATCCCGATATTCAAAAAAAGTGGGAGGCCAATCAACAAGGCTTTATTGAAGATGCCAACCGCAATTGGATCAAGCTCGCCAGAGACAATTAAAATAAATAAATTCTTGCGCCAGCCAGTAGCCCTTGATTGCGAGTTGAACTATTTGATCCGGCAACTGTAAAATTTAGGTCTTCACGAAAGAAATTGGCATAAAAACGAAGAGCCCAAAGTTCTAAAAATACAATACGATCGAGTCTTTGGCCTTCAAGTTCAATACCGGTTTCAGACTCGGCGGCAACATATTGGCGGTAGCCCATTTCAAAGCCCAAGAAATCAAAAACATAGAGGGTTAAAATTCCGCCCCAAAAGATATTTTCGTATTCATCAATACTGCCATTGCCAGTGAGCTCTAAAAGTCGAATTCCTCCAATGGCCCGCAAATTGGTACTTTGTAGCGAGTCACCGATTAAGCGAATATGACCCCAAAGGTTTTGCGCTTTAAATCTCTCACTGTCTTTTCCATCGAGTTCATAAGCAGCCTCGGCACCAAAAATCCACAGACCAAAACCAGCCTCTGCGCTTTGCCAAGTGATGTCTTGCTCGCTAGTGACTCCATTTTGAGTCAATTCTTCTTGCCATGTACCCATATTGGCCCCGACATAGAGGTCAAAAATATTGCTCTCGCTTCGGTGCATGGCCAGCCATTGATCCATTAGGCGAACTTTGTTCTTAGTAGAAAACCAATCGGCAATGGTCCAGCGATTTGAGCGTTTTTCTTCTTGTTGTTTTTCTATAGTTACAAGATAGCTTTCGGCCTGAATAAAGAGTGGAAAGAGCAATAGAATATATATTTTTCTCATACTAAAAAGCATAGAGAGAATTGCTACAATTGCCCAGCTCTTTGCGCTGCGTTTTCAGCTTACACAGGTGGCAATCTGTGTAGAATGTATGAATCAATCAAAGGAGAAATCATGTCTTATCGCACTGAAAAAGATACCATGGGTGATGTACAGGTTCCAAGTGATCGTTACTGGGGAGCACAAACACAAAGAAGCATTGAAAATTTTAAAATTGGTCAAGATCACTTTCCGCGCGAGATGATTCGGGCTTTGGGAATATTAAAAAAGTCGGCAGCTATCACGAATGCCGAATTGGGACTGCTTGAAAAAGACAAAGCCGAATTGATTGCTCAAGCCGCCGACGAGGTGATTGCTGGAAAATTGGATGATCATTTTCCATTGGTTGTTTGGCAGACGGGTAGTGGTACACAAACCAATATGAACAGCAATGAAGTGATTGCCAATCGAGCGATTGAAATTGCCGGTGGTGAGCTTGGATCAAAATCTCCGGTTCATCCCAATGACGATGTTAACAAAGCCCAGTCTTCGAATGATACCTTTCCAACCGCCATGCACATTGCGGCAGCAGAGAGACTACATCATCATCTTTTGCCTAAGGTAGAAGAGCTGAAAAATTCGATTCAGCAAAAAGCCACACAAATGCGAGATGTGGTTAAAATTGGCCGCACGCACTTAATGGATGCAACTCCGCTCACTCTTGGCCAAGAATTCTCTGGCTATGTCACCCAGCTCGAGCATGGCTTGCAAAGGCTTAAGAACACGCAAAAGCATATTTATGAGCTCGCTTTGGGGGGAACCGCTGTTGGTACTGGGCTCAACACTCACCCTGAGTTTGCAGTCAAAGTGGCCAAAGTCATTGCCGATGAAACCGGTCTTCCGTTTGTTACAGCAGAAAATAAATTTGAGGCCCTTGCTGCCCATGATGCTTTGGTAGAACTGAGTGGCGCTTTAAAAGTTTTGGCGTGCAGCTTGATGAAAATTGCCAATGATGTTCGCTTAATGGGAAGTGGCCCCCGTTCAGGCTTTGGTGAGTTGATTTTACCTGCCAATGAGCCCGGCTCATCGATTATGCCTGGTAAGGTCAATCCCACTCAATGTGAGGCCATGACCATGGTATGCGCTCAGGTGATTGGCAATGATATGGCTGTATCTGTTGGCGGTTGCACGGGGCACTTTGAGCTCAATGTTTTTAAGCCAATGATGATTCACAATGTTTTGCATTCGATTCGTCTGTTGGGTGATGCCTGCGAGAGCTTTAACAACAATTGCATTGTTGGCATTGAAGCCAATCACTCTATGATTGAAAAACACCTAAACAATTCTTTAATGCTAGTTACGGCATTGAATCCTCATATTGGTTATGACAAAGCGGCAAAGATTGCAAAGACAGCCTATGAAAGAGGGACGACTTTAAAAGAAGAGGCAGTCAATCTTGGTTTTCTTACTGCAGAAAAGTTTGATGAAGTCGTACGACCCGAACAAATG
Organism: uncultured Pseudobdellovibrionaceae bacterium; assembly: GCA_964653235.1. Classification (GTDB taxonomy): domain Bacteria; phylum Bdellovibrionota; class Bdellovibrionia; order Bdellovibrionales; family UBA840; genus CAZZCP01. Next base: position 49,988 of record CAZZCP010000008.1, read on the forward strand.
ATAGGCCCTTTGTCGAACTAATATGAAGTCTTGGCAGCTGTTATTTAGAAAAGATTTTGCTCCCTATTACTTTGCAATGATCTTGGGAGCATTTAACGACAACTTCTATAAAAATGCTCTAGTGCTGTTTATCACCTTTCAGCTCTCAGAGCAGTTGGGTGCAGCTTCGGGCATTTTAGTTGCCGCCAGTGCAGGGATTTTTATTTTTCCTTATTTTTTGTTTTCAGCTCGAGCGGGAAGTCTTTCTGATGAGAGTGAAGCTTCAAAGTACATTCAAAAGATCAAGCTCTTAGAGATTGTGATAATGGGCTTGGGGGCAGTGGGCTTTATCTTAAAAGCGCCCTATTTTTTGATCTTAGTTCTGTTTGGCATGGGAACCCAATCTACTTTTTATGGCCCTATCAAATACGCTATTTTGCCCGATCTGGTAAAAAAAGAAGAGCTAGTTTCGGCAAACACCGTGGTCGAGGCAGGGACTTTTCTCTCTATTTTGCTTGGAACCATTGCCGGAGGCATTGCCATCGCTCTTGAGGGAGCCATTGCCTATGTCTGCATTGGCGTACTTTTGTTTGCTTTTTTAGGCTGGATTTGTTCGCTCTATATTCCTAAAGTTCCCCCTAAAGTTAAAAAAACCAAAAAAGACAATTTTATGGTAGAAACTCTGCGAATTGTACGAATAGCACAAAAGACACCCAAGGTGATTGATGCGATCTATTCGATCTCTTGGTTTTGGTTGATCGGTGCGGTACTGCTCTCACTCTTTCCTCTTTATGCCAAAGATGTTTTTGGTGGCGGAGAGTTTTTGGTCAATGTCTTTTTGGCCAGCTTTTCGATTGGAATCGGAATCGGCTCGACACTCTATGAGCTCCTTTCAAAAGGCAAGATCAATATGAAGCTCTCTTCGATCGGTTTTTTAGGAATGACAGTTAGCCTTGCGGCTCTGTACTTTATTGATCCCAGCTCAGACTACAAGGGCCTGTTGCACTTTTTTACTTCAAGTCTTGAAAACCTAGTCTTAATGTTTCTTTTGTTGTTGTTTTCAATTTGTGGCGGGCTGATGATTGTTCCGCTTTACACCCAAATGCAAACCGAATCTGTTCCCGAAGAGAGATCTCGAGTTATTGCGGCCAACAATATTTTAAATGCCATTTTTATGGTGGGCGGGGCGATTGTAAATAGTTTGCTCATTGCCTTTGAGTTTGCCATTCCACAAATCTTTTTGGTATTTGCCGTCTTGCAGCTGCTTTTCTACTACTTCTTTTTTAAGCCCAAGATCGACAAAGGCGAATTGTGAAAAAGCTTGCTATTGGTCTTTTCTTGGGACTTGCCGTTTTGACTGTGTTCTCAAAGAGCATTGGCAAACAGCTGATTGCTTGGTACACAAGTGCCGAGAAAAACTGCAAAGTCTGCCCCATAGAGTTTGCAGAGATTCAAAATCGAGAAGATGTGGTTTTTATCGACAATCGAAGCCCCGAAGAATACAAGGTCTCAGTTTTGCCTCTTGCCTACACCGAAGAGGAGTTTTTAAAAGCCCTTAGCGAGAGGCCGCAAGACTTTGCTGGTAAAA
>CAZZCP010000009.1:0-49520 GCA_964653235.1 uncultured Pseudobdellovibrionaceae bacterium
GTGATGACAATGCTCCGAGCGACAACTCTGGTGAAAGATTAAGAACAACGAATATTGAAAGCATTGTGGCTAGCTCTAAAGGTGAAAATGCACAGGGCGAGAAAATTTCTCAAGTTCGGGTTACAAACTCAAGAGATGAAGTGGTTTTTGATGAAGAAGTCATATTGATTGATAACCTGCTTCTACAACATCGAAAGTATTTTTTACTTATACACAAAGTCTACCTTGAAGACCAAAACGAAATTCAAGAACTTGGAAGAGACTTTCGAATACAGATAGATGCTTTCAACTCTGCCGGTATAAAACTCAATGTGCCCGAAGACATTGATAGTTTACAAGAAGATGCTATTTACAGCTCTGACAAGATTATAGCTCTTCGCTACAATGACTCTGAAAGTAAGCCAAGAGTCTATATCACTACCTATCAAAATCGGGTTATTTTAGATCAAGAAGACAATCTTTTAAACATAGGATTGTTTCCTGATTACATTTACTATACTACTGAAACCAATGATGGCGTTAATTTTGTCGCGGTCAACTCTTCTTCTAAAGTAATTCTTGATGTTGAAGTTACAGGCCCTATTGATGATAGCATACAAGCGAAGACCAATATTCTTTCTGTAAAAGAGAAGGTCGAGGGAGAAACCCAAATCCGAGTTTTAGATAAAGATGGAACCGAAATCTTAAAGCATATCGGTGAGCCAACAAAATTTAGTTTGAGTGGCTCTATGGCCGTAGTTCAAGTAGATCGAGACGGAGCAACTTTTATTACTGCCTCAAGCTACAATGCAAAAATTCGACGCCAAGGTGATGAAGAAATTAAAACCTATATAATCTTAGAAGAGAAAGCCTATCCTCTTGGAACTACTTTTGAATTGGATGATTCGGGACTCAGAATCAGCCATTCTTCAGGATTTGAGCTCTACGAACCTTGAGATAATTTTAACCCCTTTTAAGTCTTTATGCGTCATACATAAGGAAGCACGAAAGGGGAATTTATGTTTTCAAGGCTCTTTATTATTTTATTGGCATTCACATTCTTAAGCGCATGTTCGGATGATGATCTCAGTCCTTTAGGTGAGACTCCTGGCACAACAGACAATGGTCCTGGAGATCCCGATCTTCAAGATCCACCTGGAGATCAAACCGAGGATCCTCGCCCTGTATTAGCTGAAAGTATTATTATAGAGGCAAGCAAGTCCTACAATCCTTCTAATTGGAATGATGCAGAGATTCTTTTTGAAGATACGGTCTATGCTCGGCTTCCCGAATATGCTGATGTGCTACAAGGTCAATCTGGCAATCATTGGATCAGTGTTTACCTAGGTCATGTATCTGGTAAACAATGGACTTGTATTTATAAAGGCCTTGGCTCAAGAAGCAAAACTACAAATTGCCAGAACAATGGATCTCGTTATGAATTCTCTTATTGTGCCGAAAGCATCGACTATGCAGCTGAGGGCTGCGGGTCGAATCCTTTTCGTGATACCTGTAAACAGAGTATTGCTTTAAATCATGGCATGAGACTTCCTATCAATGATATTCAGGTCAGTGTGAACAATGGCGATCGTTGTGATACAACTGTCATAGAACTCGAAATTACTGATTTAGAATATAAAAATCCATAAGTGATTTCATGGTTTTAGTCTGTATCAATAAGATACAATTATCGACAATAACCAATATCATCTTTTTAACTCGTTCAGATCATATGTAGATTAAGACTAAAGTAATAGAATGGAAGTAAGGGGTAATATGAAGCTTTCATTCTTTTTCTTTTTCATTGCATTTATTATTGCTTGCGGCGAAGAGGAGCAAGCACAAGACTTAGAGCTTCCACCAGTAAGTCCTCCACCGAATAACCCTGAGCCACTGCCCGTCTTAGATCAAGTTGTATCGATCTATGCGCAAAAAGAGTATTCACCAAGCCGCTGGACAGATGCAGAGCTAGAGTTTGAGGCGCCGGTACGATTTCAATTGCCTACTCAGGTTTTTCTAACACAGGGACAATCAGGAAATCATTGGATCTCGGTGTTTCTGTTCTCTGAAAATGAAGAAGATCGAATTTGTATTTACAAGGGCAATGGCTCAAGAAACAAGACTAGCCCTTGTGAAAACAACGGCGATCGCTATATTTTTTCTTACTGCACTTATGTCGAGGACTACGATGAACAAGGCTGTAATCAAAATCCCTTTCGTAGCGACTGCAAAGAGGATTTAGCACTTAACATTGATGACCGAATCTCAGCTTTAGGGCTAGAAGTGAGTGTTAATAATGGTGACTCTTGCGCCACCACCGAAGTGGAGTTCACACTTCGAGATTTAGAATATGAAAACTGAGTTTAGGTCTATTGAATTTAGCTAGGCTTTTACCGAATACATCTTATCGGGAGGCAAGCTTGAAGACCTGGATGCAAAAATTCTTAGATGGCTTAGAAATCAATTCAGATGATAACAAGGCTAAAGATAAGGTTGTCGAGCTTTCTGAAGATCGAGCCACCCTTTTGTTTATGATTGATACCTATAGCAAGCATTTGATTGACCTTGATCAACACCCTCTTCGAAAAGTTCGTAGCACACTAGATCAATTCGCAAAAGAATTGGTAAGTTCTGACCCAAAAGTTTTAGAGAGATCTTTGTTTCGCTTTCGTCAATTTTTCTCTAGCTACCGAATTGCAGAGTTTGCCTACATTGAAAAAACAATGCTCGATTTTCGCAATATCATTTGGGATTTTGTGGAGCAAATGAGCGAAGATATCAAAGTAGATGAAGCCGAAGATTCTATTAAAGCCAGCTTTGTTCAGTTGAGAAATGCAGTGGAGTCAAACTCCATTGAAGATTTGAGAAACTCCTCTCGGCAATTTATTGACTCGTATATGGAACATCAATACCGAAGAGATGCTCGCAAATCAGAAAAGCTCACTAGCTTTCAAAAAAATCTAAAAAGTGTGAAAAAACAATTGGTCGAAGCCAACGAGAGTATGAATAAAGACCATCTCACCAAGGCCTTCAATCGCAAGAGCTTTGATGAACAAATCATGAATGAATGGAAGTTCTTTCAAGTCTCTAAAGAACCTGTGACTTTATTGATGCTCGATATCGATCACTTCAAAAAGGTCAACGACAACTACGGTCATGCCACTGGTGATGCGATTTTGATTGAGTGTGTACGCCTGTTGCAAGAGAGTTTTGCTTTTGAAGGCAGTTTTGTCGCACGTGTTGGTGGTGAGGAGTTTGCAATTCTTCTTCATAACTGTGGAGTCAACAAAGCGGCACACCTTGGCAACAAGTGCCGCGAGAAGATTTCAAAAGAAGTCTATGTCGATGGCCAAGATCAGATTCGCTTTACCATTTCGATGGGCGTGGCTCAGCTTGAGGCCGAGGAGAGCATCGATGCCTGGATGAAGCGAGCCGATGAAGCTCTTTACTCATCTAAAAATACGGGACGCAATAAACTTACTATTGCAGAACACCGAGACCTTGAAATTGCTTCTTAAATTAACTGCTCATCAATGTACTCTTGCCTTTATAGAAGTTGTTAAAGTATCCGCATTTCCACCCGCCGAAAGCCCACCCTATTCTTCTAAACTGGAAATTCAGGAACTTTGCATTCCACTTTTTGAAGGTTAGAGCTTGTTGAACTTTCTTTTTCGATCAGGACCAGAATTTCTCAATTTGAGATTTTCGTGTCGAACTTGTCGACAAATGAAGCCATTCTGCCTTGATTTTAATTTCATCTGCAAGCTAGAGGCACATAAGTTGGTCTAATAGCTGCAATAAAAGATTCTACAAATTACGAGTACGTAATATCCCCAAACCACTAACAGGAGGTATTGCGTAGGATGAGAAATTCATTCGCACTCTTAGTTTTATTCGTTGCTCAAACCAGCCTTGGAGCCATTCAAGGAGATCTACTTTGGGAGAGTCAAAAACCTAAAACTCGCCTGAACTGGGCCCTCAAAAAAATCAAATCAGAACAAGCATGGAAAATCAGCGAAGGCAAAAAAGACATTGTCATTGCGGTTATCGATACCGGCATCGACACTGAACATCCTGATTTAAAAGAAAATCTTTGGTTCAATCCTGGTGAAATAGGCAGAGATAAAAACGGAAATGATAAATCATCAAACGGAATTGATGACGACAAAAATGGTTTTGTCGACGATATCCATGGATGGAACTTTGTTCGCAACAACAATGATGTGAAAGACTATCACGGACATGGCACCCATGTATCTGGTATCATCGCAGGAAGAGGCATTAAAAACCCCGCCTTTCGCGGCGTTGCCCCCAATGTCAAGATCATGACTCTGAAGTACTATGACAAAAAAGGCGCAAAAGACAAATCGGTCGAATATACAATTCGCGCGATTCAATACGCTATTCAAATGAAGGTACAAATCATCAACTACTCTGGAGGCGGTACGAGTCAAAGTTTCTCTGAAAAAATTGCCATTCAACAAGCGGCAAAGGCAGGAATTCTTTTTGTCGCCGCCGCTGGAAACAAGGGAGTAAACTCAGACCTAATGGGATTTTACCCTGCAGGTTATGCCCTTGATAACATCATCTCAGTGGGTGCAATGAATGAGCAGAATCAAATTTTAAAATCGAGCAATTTCGGTGCAAGTGCTGTTGATATCGCAGCCCCTGGAGAACATATTCTCTCAACCCTACCAGGCGGAAAATATGGCTTCATGACAGGAACCTCTCAAGCGACAGCTTATGTAACAGGGGTTGCCGCTTTGATTCTATCTGTAAAACCCAATGCCAAGCGCCCTGACCAGCTCATTCGCCACATTCTCGCCACTGGCGATAAAGAACTCTCTCTCATAGGAAAAACCAAATCCTACTCTCGTCTCAATAGCCACAGAGCACTGGCTATGGAACTCAAGAATTAATTCTTCTTGTTCCAACACATATTGTGCTTCGCATGTTTCTCTTTTGTTACTAAATATTTCTGATTGTGAACGTTCGCATGAACCGCAGTACTTAAAACCTCAAGAATCTCAATTTGATTTTCTTTGAGTTGCTCTACCTTATCGGGATTATTGGTGAGGATTCGAATTTTTGTTGCCTGCAAAACTTTTAACATCTCGGCAGCAACTTTGTAGTTTCTCAAGTCTTTCGCAAATCCTAGTTCTTCGTTAGCTTCAAAAGTATCTTTTCCTTCGGCCTGTAAAGCATAGGCATCTAATTTATTATAGAGACCTATTCCCCTACCCTCTTGCCTTAGATACAATAGGTAGCCCCCCTCTTTTTGAATTCTCTTTATCGACTCATCCAATTGGTAACCGCAATCACATTTGAGCGATCGAAAAACATCCCCAGTTAGACATTCAGAATGAATTCGCACTAATGGAGTATCGGTTTTAGGGCCAAGTCCAATGGCAATATGTTCTTTCTCATCACTTAAATGATGAAAACTAAAGAACTGTGCATTTTCTGAGATCTTATCTAAAGGGATTTCAACCAGATTTCTAAGACTTGGATTTGCCATATAATGATACTATCTATAATCTACCACGTATGGAAGAAGAAGTTTTTTTTCAATGCCCCTACTGCTGGTCAGACATTTCAATGCTTTTTGACTCCTCGGTCAAAGAACAAACTTATATTGAAGACTGTGAGGTCTGCTGCCGTCCGATTGAAGTGCACTATCATGTAGTAGAAGAAAAAGTAGAATTGGTCGATATAAACCAAGCACAAGATTAGTTTTCAGAAAGTGGAATCCACTCATCTTCATCCAATGTTTTACCAAATAAAAAAATTAAAAATCGATTTCAACTAAGGGGTGATCTCATAGATCGTTCCATTGGCTTTACGATCGGTAAAAACCAATTTACCATCAGATCGAATTCCGATATCAGTGATACTCAGGTTATCGATACCACCTAAATCTAAACTGTCTACTGTATCATCAGAAAGATCACCAACTACTCCCGAACCCAAGTGATAACGATAAATGTTAGAGTCACCAGTAACATAGTAGATATAACCGCTTGTGGCATTGCTATTGATATTCGTAGTTAGGGCAAAGCTGCGAAGACCTGAAATTGTGTCTGTTACATCGTGAATGGTCCAAGTGCTTGGGTCGGATGGATTGACTCTTTTGATTATGCGAATACGTTCATCGGCATGAACAAAAATTTCACCCGATGCTGTGGCACTTAGGTTTTCTTTCATTTGTCCAGTGATGGCGGCAAAATGAAAAGATTGTGATGATTGTCCTGTAGCTAATATTGGCGATCCAGCTGGGGCACCAGATACCCCTGCAACATGTTCTACATTGCCCACAGCCCCAGTTGCCGGATTGTAGGAAAATCTTTTGATAAAGATATCGGCGGTACCACTACAGCCGTCTGGATCAAAAACAGTGTTTGCATAGCCTGAGAGATAAATATAGCCATCAGTATGATGCAAACCTCTTTGGTAATTGGCATACCAATTTAGCTCACGCGGCCAATTGGCAAGATTCGCTGCAACTCCATCTGTAGGTGAAATATTGCAAATTGAATCATTACCAATAATTTGTTGAGAGCCTCCGTCATGAAAGTGGTGATGGCGACTAAAAGTTGAAATAAAACCACCTGCAGTTGAAGGAAACAAAAGACTTGAGGTTGGATTGCGAGAATACATCACGCCGAAGCTTGTGAGTGAGTCAATGATCTCAGTTACGGAGTCAATCACCCGCATTTCTCCCGACCAACTCCAACAGCAGCTAACTCCCTTCGGAACATAGAGATTGTCGGCATCAGGAGCATTCGCATGTCCAACAAGAACATGTCCAGGATCATTTAGATGAGCTTCGGCAGCAGGACCTGTATCGCCAGAATCAGCTAAGACTCCTGCAATAATGGCAACAGTACTCGAATCATCTTGCGGCATGCCCCAATTGTGCGCACCTGTAAAAAACGTTGGATTGGCGATCAATTGTTTGATTTGCCCATTTGAATAATAGTAAAGATCTCCAGTCAATGGATCTTCATCGTAAATTCCCACAGCAACTGTAGAAACACTATTATTGAAATATCGATAGTAGGTGATACCAAAAACTTGCTTTTGGTCTGGAAAATCTTGGAACTCTAAAGTTCCAGTAGCTCTTCGGTAAATGATATATCGAATATTACAACCTGATACATTTCCATTCTTTGGGCAATTGTCTCCAAAATATACATCTCCGTTTTGATGAACAGCAAACCTCTGCCATCTTGAGCCACTGCAAGAGCTTTTAGCATCATTCGGGTGAAAAGAATAGCAATCATCCGTTGTTCCTGAGGCTGGTGAACCATTAAAGGCAACGTGGGTTACTGTGCTGCCATCATAATAATAAAGATTGTTGCTATTCTCAAAATATAAGCGACCGGGCTGATTTCGCCAAGCCTGAATGGTTCGACAAGGATTGCTTAGAAACAAATCCCATACTTCTGTATTTTCGTTCCAAGTGAAAATTCCATTTTGATTGCAACCATAGACCACGCCAAAGTTATCACGATCTACTGTGCGAACAGGGTTTCCTCCCGCAAGAGGAGCAAGTTCAATCACGCCCGTTGCACCATCTATGGTCCGCAAACCTTGGTTAAAATCTCCTAGAAAAATACGGTTGGTCTGCGGATTTCTTACAAGATTTGCCAATGACCCTTGAAAGATTTGCTTGGTATTGAGCATTGTAAAGCGAGCTGAAATTCCGTTGGCATCACTCACTCCCCCTGCGAGAACTCGAAGATTGCTGAGATTATAAATAGAACTGGTTTTTTGTACCGAGTTACCAGCGGCATCTCTAGCTGTTATTTTGAAAATGACACCTTTACCAGAAACACTGCCCGGTACAGAACTCCAATTATATGATAGGGTCTCAGTAGTCATATTACTGCTATTTGTATGTGGTGTTAGAGAGGAGGAAAGTAGATTCCATGTTTGTTTGTTGTCTATTGAATATTCGAGTTGAACTGAATTGCTCGGCATAGCTGATTCATTGTCGTGTACATGTATACTTAAAGTAAATGGATCTGTAATTGCACTTCCTGCAGATGGTCCTAAGAAAGCAACTTGCGGAGGAGTGCCGCTGTCGAGCTGTATACTTAAGTTGGTTGAGGCTAAATTGCCGGCATCATCACGAGCATAGAAATAGATTGTATGAGTTCCTTGAGTGATACCCATAGTAAAGGGAAGGTTGGATTGAAATGGAATCCAGTTTGCAGGATTAGGGGTAGTTAAACCATCCGTAGCCTGAATCTCTAAATTGGTATCAAAGTTGTCTGCAACATTTGAAAGCAAGTTCACAAATGCCGTACCAACGGGACTCGTTTGCTGAAAAGCGACACTATTTATAATCGGGGCAGTGGTATCGAGCCGAACTGTCACGTTTGAAGAAATTGATGAGATATTTCCTGCTGAATCTTTAACCCAAAGACTAATTCTTCGATCTCCTTCGGCACCAGAAAGAGTGAAGCTATGAGCTTGATTGTTGGCGTTTGTACAATCAATCGTATAGGCCGAATCGAGTAAGGGGGGTAGATCAGCCCCAGCGGCATCACTCTCTACAATGGCCATCTTTTCAAAACTTCGGCAGTTCAGCGGACGAGCATCTAAGAGGGCTCCAGTTACAATTTGCAACGAAATATCGGTATCATTGGTGTAAGTATCAGATAAAAGTTGAAGACTTGGAGCATTGGCAGGAACCAAATCATAGACATTTATATTAAAAGACCTTTGAGCATAAGGCTTTGAGGTATCAATCTTACCTTCACCATCATCATTGCCAACAAAAACTTGCAATGTATATGGCCCTTGAGCATTTGCATTGGGGGTGAAAGTAAAACTAGGTGAATTTGAAATTTCATTGCCGTTGAGTCTCCAACTTATAGCAATATTGTAACTCAATGACCAATGGCTTGTTAGAACACTAAGACTATGACTTTGTTCTTCGCCAAAAGAATTCGGTAGAATTATTTTTCGAATCTGCGGAGCTGAATTCATCAAACGACTGGGCTCGATTCCAAACATATCACGAAATCGAGATCGTAATGAACTAGATGAAGTAAAAGTTGAAAAAGCAGCTGTCAATGAATCTGTATCTTCAATTGCATCGTAGATTTCAGCAAGACTACTGGCATCTTTTGATCGAAGGTTTTCACTCGATTCTGAGTTTCTTAGATAACTCAAAATACTGTTTCCCTTAGAGAGTTTTTGTTCACTCTCACCTGTTACAAATCTTTCATAATAATCTGTGCTACAGTTTAGATAAACGAGATAATTCACCTTTTTAAACGAGTTCTGATTTAAACCATAAGCATTTAAACCAGTAAAAAGATAGCTACCATCTGCTTTGAGAGGAGTGGAGGCAATCAAATCACTTTTATTGCCAAAATCATCAATTGCATAAAGATAAACATTTTCTCCGGTGCAAGAAGAAGACTTTTGCAAGCTCGCAGAAAAAAATTCTACAACACTACCTGAAAGACTCAAGGACTCATCGCCATTGAATTCGAGTTTCTTATTACCACAAGAAACCAAGGCTAGACTTATTATTAAGACCAATATCTTACGAAATTCGTAAATAACGTTCATCATATCTCTATTCGGTTATTTAGAGGCTGCACTTTAGTCGCAATAGAAAGATTCTCAGACTGAGTCAAAAGCAATCAGTACTTGGCTAACAATAGCTAAGCCTTTAAAATATTTATGTTTTTCAGTGAAATCATAAAACTTTACAGAAAAAAACTTGATCTTCAATAGCGGATACGTATTATTAGAAGCCAAATTCGATGGCGGCCGTAGCTCAGTTGGTAGAGCCCCGGATTGTGATTCCGGTTGTCGCGGGTTCAAGCCCCGTCGGTCGCCCCATTTAACCCGCTACATTTTTAATCAAATTTAAAGGCTGCTAGTTACCAGACCTCTTTGGTAACATTGGCAACCAATTTTAAAAAAGAAAAAAACCTATCGGTTCTACTCGGCCTTTTTAAACACATTCCAAAGTCGCTCGATGTCCTCTTTCAAAAGCTTGCTCAAAAATGAAGTGTAAGGCAAACCTTGAGCCGCGGCCAATTTCTTCGCCTTTTCTAGAGTGTCCTTTTTCAATCGCATATTCACTTGTTGAGACTTTAACAGCGGAACATCGGTTCGAGCTTCAGCCCGTTTTTCTATTTCAAGTATTTGCTTCTTCGCTATAGTTTCCAGTTTCGATTTTTTCTTCTTCATAATTAAAACCTCGTTACTTCTTCTTAGTTTTTCGGCGATACACGCTGACCACACCTAAAACTTCCAATTTTTCACCCTCGAAAAGCCAGATCAGACGATAAACCTTAACGGGCTCTCCCCACTCAATGTCGGCAGCAAAATACTCAAGCCCTTCAGTTGTAGAATCCACCGGGAAGTTTCCACCGTCGAGAGCCGTCACAAGTTCTAAGATGATTTCGTCATTCAAGTAGCTGCTATGCTTTTCAAGATAGTGACGACCAATAAGCACCATTGATACTTCATGACCATTCACTGTGATCTCGAGCTCATATTGAGTGGGTTTAGAGTCCGCCATATCCTATACATCATATATTATAAACAACTGTAAATACACACTTTTTATTTTTATATATATAGTATTTTTGAGTTACATTCTTCTTTGAGGTCAGATTGGTTGATTTAGTAAATTTATGATTCCTTTTAAATTGCGCAAAAAAAGTGAACCACCATGTTTAAAGAAATACTCAATCTGAGTCGCTACCGAGACTGCCACTTAGGTGCCGCTGACCACCTAAGCCCTTGAAAAATTCAGGTTGGGTCGGTCGCCCTATTATACCATTATATGGTTGATATTTACCAATAAGTGGTATATAACTTAAACATGCTAGAAGGTGTATTTGGCAATAAAACGGCAGAAAAAGTTCTTCTCCACATATTTCATTATGGGGAGTCTTATGCATCTGCTATTTCAAAAGATTTTGAAACAGCATTAAATCCTGTTATTCAACAACTCAATCGTTTTGAAGTTTCAGGAATTTTGGTTTCGAAAACAGTGGGCAGATCAAGAGTTTATATCTTCAATCCAAAATCTCCTCTTGTAGGCCCGGTGAAGGATCTCATTGAACTCGCTTATGAGTCTATTCCTCTGAAAGAGAGACAGAGGATCTTTAAAGCCCGTCGTCGGCCGCGTCGAAAAGGCAAACCTGTCACATGAAAGAACCAAATTGGGAGAACTGCACAGAGAAAGATGTCTGGGAGTATGTCGGCTGGCATTTAGCTAAAAATGGTATAAACACCATCTTGGTTGGCGGAGCAGTTTGTGCCATATACTCTGGGGGAGCCTATCAATCAGGAGACTTAGACTTCGTTGAGCTTACTTACCAAAAAGATGCGGTTCCTCAAATCATGGAGTCGATCGGTTTTAAAAAGACATTAGGTCGTCATTACATCCATCCTAAATGCAATAAATTTGTCGAGTTTTGTGCGGGTCCCGTTGGGATTGGCGATGACATCAATATCAAACCTGATGAAAAAAAAGTTGCGGGGCAAACTCTATATATATTCTCGCCAACAGATTGCATTCGAGATAGATTGGCTTCGTATATCCATTTCAAAGCCCGTGAATGTTTGGACCAAGCAGCTTTGGTAGCAAAACGCCTTCCATTTAATCGTTCGAAAGTGAAGGAATGGTGTAAAAAAGAAGGTGCTCCACATGCCTATGATGAGTTGCTAAAGAAGCTAAAGTGATCACTCATATACTTCTTTTCGATGAGCAATTTGAATTACAATCACTTTTTCTAAATTTTCATCAATTTTATAAATGATTCTGTAGTCTTCTACCCGAAGTCTTCTTAATCCTTTGAGTGAATGCCTGAGTGGTTTTCCGAATCGAATGGGATCGACTTGCAATTTCTTTTCAATCGCTTTTTTTATTTTTCTTTTTACAGGTAAAGATAGCTTGGGTATCTGATTTTTTACAACATCAGGAAGATATAGAATCTCATACATATTTATGACCAAGCATCATCATGTTCAATCAGGTTCTGCTCATCCATTTCATCGATTGCTTTATCACCATGCTTTGAAAAATATAGGTCTTCTTGCATTTCAAGAGCCTCTTCCACAAGATCATGAGTCAGAGAGGAAACAGAGACCCCTCTTTTCTTTGCCAATTTATCGAGCTCTTTATGAACTTTGTCAGAAACAGGGATCTGGATTCTTTTTTTTGATGTAGGCAATTTAAAACTCCTTTGCATTAGTGTACCAAAAGTACACCACTAAGTAAAGAAATAACCTACTGTGTGTCATTAGGGAGAGCAATACAAGCTGTGACTGACAACCTAAAGCCTTGAAATGCTAAAGATGTTCGAAGCATCCTATTTCGGATTTTTATGTCCGAGAATCCTTTTTTCGGATTTGTTAACGAATTTAGATGTAGATGAATTTGGCTTGATCATTGCTAAACATAAACTAGGAGGATTTATGAATAGTAGAAGTTCGAATTACAAAATTAGATTAATAAAGAAATCAAAAATAAATTTATCAATAGAAGATAGAATACAGAAATTAGAAAAAGAAATTGAAAAATTTAATAAGAAATCAAAATTTAAAAAAATCAGTAAAGATTCAATAGAATGCAAGACAGAGATAATGGCCTATTGTGGTGAAAGTATTGAAGGAAAACAAAGATTTGTTGAAATATATGGTGAAAACAGAGGTTTTGAAATAGCTGTGCCTACGTCTATTTTAAATTTTCTATCTTATGGCGATACTTTCTTAATGACATTCGGACGAATAAATCTTTTTTACGAATTACTTTTTTGCAGTAAGCCCTATCAATAAATTCTTGTTTGATCCAATATTTGTAGCCGTTTGATTTTCAAAGAGAACTAAGAATAGATTTTTATCTGAATTTGAAAATACTCAATACTTATTTAGGAAACCTTTAACTTAATTTTATGATCTGGTCTTACTTGACTGAGTAAACCTAGAAGACGGTCGGTACTTATGCCATCAATTCGGTGATGAAAAATTCGACTAAGATCAGCTTCTGGAACACTCAAAGTTTCTGCAAGTTCGACATTCTTTAATTCATTCTCATGTTTATAGGCAAGAAGAGCTTGTAGTATTTAGCTCTCAAAAGCAGCCTATTTGTCGCAAAGTATTCGTATCTACCAATTCACTTCTCGGGTTCAGCTCTATAACCATCCAGAAGCTTACAAGTTCTAGTTTAAGTTCATCATTTATAGTGTCGCTGTGTTTTTCTTCATAATGGGAGTCAATAATGACTTTTTCAAGTATCTTTCAATTAACCCGTCAGTTTTTCTAAGTCTGGCACAGCTTCAAGAGACTTCCAGATCCGAGTGGCCGTTGAAGTGTTACAGCCAGCAATTTTAGCTGCTTGATAAGCCGTTCTAGCATTCTCTGATGATTTTAGGTAGATGATATCTGACCGATAATTCGAGCCAATCATTGCCCTAAGTTTTAACCAGGAGTGATTTTTTAGTATTCTTTCTAGGGTAAAAAACTTTTTAGGTGGCACCTCGTAAAATGCCCTTGTTTTAACTCCAAAGTGTAACAATGCGGGTTCAGCTCCCCACTGCTTTATAAGTGAGGCATGGCACTCACTTTTAGGTGGATTTGTCATTTTAAGGCGCGGCTTATGGAGTTTTTTAAATGCTAATTTATAACGGTGGTCTCCCATTTCGACAAACTTTTCGCAAAGAGCTATCAACAACACCAACTCATCAGATGTTAAGAAGGAGTTTTGAGCCAAACTAATTAACCGCTCCACATGAATCAAGCTTGAAAGTCGGTGTTTTAAAAGAGAATACGTCATAAAAAATATATCATTGTATTCCCAATAAAAACGAAGGCTTTCTAAAATAAACTTTTCAGGATCAACGGGTTCTATTACCTTTTTAAAATTAAAAGCACAGCCAAGCGAGGTCAATTTTTCTATTATTTCATCACTATGATACCTACCTGCCACGTTCAATGCTCCTCGATTGCTCTAAGACCTCTTTGAAGCAAAGATCGACAAAATCCTTATCTGGTGGTTTTTTAAGGCTTAAAATCCAGGTTCTAGAAAACTCAAGCTCAAGCTCAAGCTCAAGCTTGTTAGGCTTAAGGTCGATGAGATCATCTTTATCGACTTGAGTGTGCCTTGTGCAATAGGCATTAAATTTAGTAGCTATAATATCTTTTCGCCCTAAAGATTTAACGATTATGGCCTCGCCCTTAAAAATCTCTATGCTTCGTTTTTGCCAGGCCTCGGGAAAGCTTCTTGAAAGGATACGGCCGGCACTATTGAGCCAAGTCAGGTCCATTCCAAATTCTTCACCAATTTCACCAGCTATCGACTGCAAAGTAGTATCCATTTCAGGTTCTACAAGGTCAATATCGATCGTTGAGCGGTCTTTACGAGCGATTCCCTGGATGATGAGGGAGCCGCTACCAAAAATGGTAAATTCCTGAGTTATACCCTCATCTTTAAGTTTCTTGTCTAAAATGCTAAATAGTTCGTGAATATTCGTCCTATCAATCATATTTCCCAGTTTATCATAAATATGTGTATTATAAAGCATATTCTAGTTGCATATAATTGATCTCACAAATTCACCGTGGTCACTATTGGGAGTGCCACTTAGGTGCCACTGACCACCTAAGCCCTTGAAAGAATTCAGGGTGGGTCGATCGCCCCAATAAATTAACCAGCATGAAAAAATAGTGAAGAATCTATTCTGAACGAGGAGTCCCGCAGCCAAAGGCTGCTAATTGCCAAATTTTTACACCTACATCCGTGAATAACTAAACTAAGTCATTGACTTACTGTGCCAATGACTTACACTAGGTTATGAAATTTGAATGGGACTCTAAAAAAGAAAAGCAAAATTTAAATAAACATGGAATCTCATTTGATGAAGCATCCAAGATTTTTAAGGGGCGAGCTGATTATTTGGAATTTTATGATGAGTCTCGTTCTGAAGATGAAGATCGCTTTATTGCCATTGGATCAATCGCAAAAGGGCTCATAGTTGTTGTTTATGTAGAACGGGATTTTGATGTTATTCGTATTGTTTCGGCAAGAAAAGCAACTCGGTCTGAAGTGGTTTTATTTAACGATTTTAAACGAGGAAAGAATAAATGAGAGAATTGACTAAAAATGATTTTAAACGAGCTATATCTGGGAAATTACGCAGAAAAATTGCCGCCGGTAAGATTGAATCTGGCAAAGACATTGCTCAGTTGCGAAAGTTTGTTGATCTTACTCAGGCTGAGTTTGCTGATGCAATGGGGATTAGCGTGTATACCTTAAGAAACTGGGAACAAGGAAGACGCGTCCCTGTAGGGCCGGCTCTTGCTCTTTTACGTATTGCTGCACGACACCCCAGGATTATCCGAGCGAATTTAAATACAGTGGCTTGATAATCTTCTTTAAAGCAAGCATCCCTTCAAGGTACAAGGGGTCATTATGAAAAAGTCTTTTTTAGACTTAAGTATAATTTTGAGACAACCGATAGTATCAATATGAGATATTTTATAGTATTTCTAATTTTTACAAACATTTGCATGGCTCAATCAAGACCTACTGACTCTGCAAGATTGACAGACTCTCGTGGAAATTTAGTTTCTATCGATTTACCCGGTAATGAAGAAATTAGGCTTTCTGCTGCAAGAAGAACTCACTACATCGAACGTTGCCAAAGAAAGAGAGAAAGACAAAATTGTGACATCCCTGCTCTGCGGAGCGCACCGATAGCTACTCGTGAGCCCAGTTGTAAGATTAACTCTTATGATCTTGCTCAAATCAAAGATCGATTCATATGCCAATCAGAAACATCTCTGTTAGCATGTTCTGGCGGAGCAATGGGTGCGATTCTAGCTGGCCGTAGGGCTGGAGCCAATCACCTTGATGATATTACTCGAAAAATTACGACCGACGCCAATCGAGCCTTAGACTTTGCAGAGGACTATCATAATTCTTCACTCACCAAAAAACCAAAGGTAGATGATCGTGCTACTCTTCTTTCAACCTTAAAAAAAGAATACAAGGAAATTGCTTCTGCATTGCGTATGGAAGCTTATATGAATGACTTGATCAGTGAACATAATGAATTGCAAAGTGAATTAGGTCGCCTAAGAGAGGCCTATTCTGGAGGAAAGGCAATAGAAACACCTAGGGCTAATGATATTCAGAGAAAAACTGAACGCCTAAAACAACTCAAAGCACATCTTGAAAGATATTATATTACCCCAAACAATCTCGATGGAAGCATAGATAGGGGCGCAATTGCAGATGCCCGAAAGAAACTAGATGCTTTTAAAATCTATTTTGAGGAACTTAAGGAAAAGCCAATTTTAAGAAAACCAATTATTGATTTTGAATATAACCCCAGAACTAAAACCTATCGACTCTTTGATGTTAACAATCACAGATTCTCTGAACTGCCCGAGAATGCTAGAATCAAAGTTACTGAAAATGCCACAGCTACCCTTAAAAATGCCTTAGCTAGAGTTAAACGAGCAGGGGGCAATATCAAAGATGCTATAAAAAATCTCAACCCAGCCTTAAGAACAGCGATTCAAAGCTCTTTAAATCATGCAGATGATGCAAAACCTAAACCTGGGAAAGTGAAATCAAGATTTAAAGCTCCCCGTACTCCTCCAAGGGTTTCCGCTCGCCTAGTGGGAAGACAGGCCTCACAATTTCTTACCCGTGGTGTCGCATTGGGAGTTGGACTAAAAGTTTTAGGAACTGGACTCAGCTTAGTAAGCACTGAAAGTGCATATGCAGCCTGCAGCGTAGAGCCAATTGATACTTATATCAATTCACCCGACGGCTGTGGAAAGAAAGGCCCACTACAATTGAGTGATGGCGTTTTGGCTTTTTTAGATCTAGATCAACAAGAGCAAGATTATTTATTAGAGGATAACGCACAGGTATGTGCGTTTTATACCGAATTGTTAGAAACAACTGAAGTTACTGATCGATTTCAAAATCCTTCTTGCAATGGTAACAAAGCCTCTCTTGAAGTTCAAAACTCGCAGGGTGAGTATGTGCCGGTAGAATTGAATATCAGAAACAGTGGTAGCGCTGATTGGAGCATTCAACGGATTGCTTTTTACCCTGGCAGAGCAGAAGAATTGAGCGAAGAGTATGATCAAGAATTCAATCAAACTAAAATTAAATTTCCAGATTTAAGCAATACTGGCTCAAGAAGTGAAGGAGAAAGAATAATGAGAACGATTGACAGATCTTCTCATATGATCTCTCGTCTTCGGATGTACGCACATGAGTTCGCTCAATGTTGTCAATCTTCAAACCAACAGAGCTGTCTTCAAGACTTTGGCTCATCTTCTCGTAGCAGAAGTGATCGATCAAAAAGACGTCGTGGTAGCAGATAAAATATTATTTAGATTTTAAGTATTTCAAACTTGAAAGGATAAATATAAGACCACCACGATTCACATTGGATAACATCTCTAATCTTAGAAGTTAAAAATTAATTTTCATTCAATGTGAGAAAAAATATCAGCAAAATATAAATAACGGCATTGAATCATCATTAAAACAATTTCCAGCTAACACTCAAAAGTCCCGCATCAATAAAATTGGTGGTGGGTTCACCATTTGCTTCTGTGATATCGATGAAACGCACTTCTAAATTTAAAAAAATATCTGAAGCAATCTCACCACCCAGACCGAGCTTCATGCCTTTGCCAGTATATTCGGTTTCGTTGCCACCCGACTCAATCACAAGGCTGGAGGAGAGCAAATGGGTGTACCAAATGCGCCATTTATTAATAATTCCACCAATGGCAACTCCCATATTGGTTTGAGTCGAGGTTGGAGTATTGCCTAGTTGCAGGTCATGATAACCAACATCTGCAGCGACAAAGAACTTGCTACCCTCAATGCCAAGTTTTGCCGTAAGTCCGATTCCCTGTAACTTGCTACTGCCAAAGTGACCTCGATTGTAGCCAATCCCTGTCTCCATCATAAAGGCATGTGCATTGAATGATATGAATATAATACTCAATAGTAGAATTACTTTCATTTAATAAATATCGGTATTTCGTAAATACTTTTAAACTCGACCAAAGATCAAGTAATTACTAATAGATATTAAAATGGTTTTAAAATAAGTTTAAACATTAAAGTTCAATTGACTCTGAATAGTGATTTTCAGATTTTTTTAATGTCTTACATCGTCTTGCCAATACTTAGGTCTTCCATAATAATCATAAAGTCGAACTTCAAACTCTTTATTTATCGGTTTTGTCTCATCAAATTTAGGAGCACTTTTTAAATCTTCTTTACTTAAATTAAACTCAAACCTTTGCAAAACCCAATCTATATTTTCAACCCAATCTATATTTTCAACCCAATCTATTGGAAGCAATACAGTATCACCTGCAAGAAAAAAACGATTTGTTTCTACAACCAAATATAGAATTCTCCAAGTTTCATCATCAAAAATAAAATCTTTAACAGATCCAAATTAATCATGATCTGCATGTAGTTTGTAAGTTTTTACCTCATTGAGAGATCTTAAATTCGTATCCACAGGAAAGACCTCACAAATCTCTCTATAATCACCACTGATTAACTCATAAGGATAAGACGAAAAGCCCCATATATATCGACCTTTATTTGCTAATGGTTTTTACTATTTTTTTAACGTCTTTTTCAGAAATAAATGCTCCCTGCACTCGTTCTAAAGATTTACCATTTGGCATAAAGAGCATATCGCCTTTTCCTAAAAGCTTTTCAGCACCAGCTGTATCTAAAATGGTCCGAGAATCAATACCAGATGAAACTTTAAAAGAGATGCGAGTTGGAAAATTGGTCTTAATCAAACCTGTTACAATCTCAGCACTCGGTCTTTGCGTTGCAATAACAAGATGAATTCCCGCAGCTCGGGCTTTTTGAGCAATGCGAGTAATAGGAATTTCAACTTCTTTACCTTGTGTGATCATCAAGTCAGCCAACTCATCAATCACGATCACGATATATGGCATGTGTTGCCACTTCCAATCAAGCTCTCTACGGATTCTACGCTCTGTAGTTTTCTTATTGCCCTCTTTAATGCTTTCATTGAAAGACTCAATGTTTCTAGCACCAATATCACTAAATTGTTGGTAGCGACGATCCATTTCTTGCTCGGCCCACACCAGGAGGTCTTTGGCCTCGACAACATCGGTAACTACTGGCTTTAAAAGATGTGGAATTCCATTGTAAGGACTCAACTCAATCATCTTTGGATCGACCATTAAAAATCGAAGCTCTTTTGGCGACTTATTAAAAAGTAAGGATGAAATCAAGGTATTGATAAATACCGACTTGCCAGAACCAGTGGTTCCTGAAACCAAAAGGTGCGGCATGCTTGCAATATCTGATATCACAGGTTGATTGTATACATCTTGGCCAAGTACAATCGGCAAGGCCATCTCTTTTCTTTTTTCGACTTCTTTTAAAAGAGATTCAAAAGCAACGGGTGAGCTTTGTTTGTTAGGAACCTCAATACCAACAGTCATTTTACCAGGAATCGGCGCCAAAACTCGAATGGAACTTGCACCTAAGACAAGAGCCAAATCATTGGTGAGCCCAGTAATTTTAGAGAGTTTCATTCCAGGAGCTGGTTCAAACTCATACATAGTTAAGCTAGGTCCAATGTGTGCAGCTATGACTTTACCTTTAATTTGAAAGCTTTCCAAACGCTGTTCAAGTTCAGAACATTGTGTTTCAATTTGTTGTTGACTTGGAACTTTGGCTTTAGGTGTTTTAGATAAAAGATCAATATCAGGTTTAATATATTTTCCTATAAAAGACTCAACCTTGATTTCATCCTCTGTCTCTTCTTGCTTCTCGACCATTTTATCCGGATTCTCTAAATTTTGAATGCTTTGCTTTGTTCTCTGTGCTGCCTTTTCATTAACTTGTGACTTTTCTACTTTCTGCTGAAGCTCACCAATTTGATTTTCAAGCTTTGAAATCATATCCACTAGCTTTGTATCTTGTTCAATAGAAGCTTCGCGATTGAATCTTACCCCATTCAAAGTAAATACATCTTTTTCATTAGAAGAAATTGAATCCATTTCTAAATTACTACCTTCAGCGACAGCAAAATCTATAAACTGATAGTTAGAATCGAGATACAAAAGAAATTGATGATACTTCTTTTTTCCCCATCCGATGAGCTTTCGAATAACCTTATAAATACTATGTTTCACCGCTGTTAACAGTCTCAAAATTTGCTCTTGCAGAAATAAAGACCAGTCTACTAAATGAATAAATCCTGCAGCGATTCCTACAATAATGAGCATTGAACTGAGCAAAGCAAGAGAACCATAAATACCAAAATAATTATAAGCATTGCCACCTATTAATTGACCAAATATTCCCCCGCTGCCTTCTATCAGTTGCTTGTGAGGAGTAAATTGATAAAAACTCTGAAGAACGCTTAAGAAGCTCGATAGGGTAATAACAAAAAACAAATGAAGAAAAGTTTGGCCTATAAGATTTTTAAATTCTTTAAGAATTGCAGAAGGGCAGGTCATTCTAGGCAACAAATATCTACCAACAAGAAAGAATGCCAGGGCAAAGTAGATTACAGAATAACCAAAACTTGAAAACAAAAATTCAAAGAAGGCAACACCCCAAACGCCAGACATTTGAGCTAGCTCTTGCGCCTCAAAGAATAGGTAAAATCCAGACCCGGCAAGCATTGAGATAGAGGTCACCAAAGTGAGCCATAGGCAAACTTCTTGAGTAGAACTTTCGATGTCTCGAATCGGTAACATGAGGTATCCTTTTTAATTTCAGGCTTAATACTGCGAAACTGATGCCATCCCAAGTTCAATCTAAGCTGCATTCTTCTGAATAAAATTTAAACACTGACAAAAAATGTCGGTCTAGGTCTAAAATGGAAATACGAGTCTGTATTCACTGCCAGAATCGAAATGAAAGAGTCACTTACAAAGCAAGTGATCATCCATATAAGAGACATAATTACTGTAATTATTCTGCTCCCAATACATCAGAGATAATCTGATACGAAATTGGAATCTTTTCTCGTAGGCACTTATATGCCAATAAATAACTTCATAAATATACTAAGATCTGTTACATCCTGAATATGAAATACATTTTTTTATTTATTGGTTTTTTGTCTCTAGCTGAAGAACTTCGTTTTGAGTTTCAAGAACACTATACAAAGGCAAATTATGTTGTCGAGACAAGTGCTTTTAATGCTATAAACTCGAAATTAAAATTGAATGTAATAGCATTAAAATCGAATCAAGATACTCAACGATGGACAGGAAGCTTCAGCTTAGAACTTAATGGCAAAATACAAAATCTAGGCAACCAAGGAATCCCTTCATTTCTCAAAGAACTTGGAGTTCAATATTACGCTGGTTTTTCGAGTATATACCCTTTAGATGCCAGTAATCGCTGGAACCAAATTCATTTTTATGATTCAGAAAAAACAAAGATTCTTGCCGGGCTCTATTCAACTCAAAAAGAAAAGGGATCTCAATTTGAGTTAAAGATGAAAACAGTTGACGAAGACGTTAGTAAAAACACCTATCCCAATGTTTTCGTATTTAATACTTGCAAGAAACAATAGTAAGCTTTTGACTGTATATTTTAGTCGTTTATTTTATAAAAATAGAAGCTCTTTATGAATCAAGAGCTCTTCACTAAATACATTAATGGATAGAGGTTTTTTTGAGACTGCTGCTGTTACCCTTTTCATTTCTATACATCTTAGCCATTAGCTTTCGCAACTTACTCTACAATTTA
The DNA here is from genome assembly GCA_964653235.1 of uncultured Pseudobdellovibrionaceae bacterium. GTDB lineage: Bacteria > Bdellovibrionota > Bdellovibrionia > Bdellovibrionales > UBA840 > CAZZCP01. The sequence continues at coordinate 21,767 of CAZZCP010000009.1, forward strand.
GGGGCTTTAAAAACTCACAAGGTGAACGTTCCAGTTTTAAGTGTGGGAAATCTCACAGTCGGAGGAACTGGAAAAACTCCTTTTGTCATGCATATAATTCAATTCTTATTAGAAAAACAGAAAAAAATTGCCGTACTATATCACTCCTCTATTCAAAAAGACAAGCAAGTGGGAGAAGGTGAGCTCTCTTGATACTGTAAAATATGGAGATGAAGCTTGTCTGATCTTTTCAAAATTTTCTCAAGTCGATATATTTGTAGGACTCGATTTAGTGATGATTGCTAAAGAGATTCAAAACCTGAAAAGCTATGACTTAATCATTCTTGATGATGCTTTTCAACACAGAAGTCTTCATCGAAACATGGACATTGTCTTGCTCGATGCAAGCGCACCTTTATGGCACTACTATCCACTACCAGTTGGCAAAGCTCGTGAATTGGTCTTTTCATTATCTCGAGCTAATTGGATTGTGAAAACAAAAACCAAAGAAATTGCCAGTGTTAATAGTAAAGTTTTACATTTTCACTATGATTTGATTTACTATTATTCACTTCAACAGCCAGAAAAGATGCAAGAAATAAAACTCTTTATAGATAAGGAGATCATTCTTCTCACATCCCTGTCTCGACCAGAAGTCTTTGTTGAACAAATGAAAGAGCTAAATTTTAAAATAAAAAATCATTTTAATTATGAATCGAGTTACCAATTTACTGAAAAAGACTTAAACCTTATCCTTGAAGAAAGCAAATCGACTCCTATATTTTGTACTGAAAAAGATGCTGTAAAACTCAAAGCCTTGTCTAATATTCCTGAGAATATTTACTCTGTCTTTTTAACGACAGATCTAACTGGACCCGTAGATCAATTTTTTTCAGAAGTATTTTCACTTAGATTAAAGAGTTTTTTAGAACCATTACTAAAATGAGTAGAATTAATAGACTAAACTGATTGGCAACAATCTTTACAAAGCCCAAAAAATTCGAGTTTGTGACTGATTTCGGAGTAGCCCATTTTTGCAACTGCAGCTTCAAGGGGCTTTAATTGACAAACATCAAGAGCATCTACTTTCTTACACTTTCTGCAAATCACATGGTGATGGTGCTCTTGGCTTGAACCATGATATTCATAGCGTAGACCACCCTCGGCAAAGTCGATGGTCTGCAACAGCTTCATTTGCTCAAAGGTTGCTAAACTACGATAGATCGTAGAAAGATCAATCTGGGTCACATCAAATATCTCTTCAGCTGAAAATGGACTTTTAAAACTAAGAATCGCTTGAATCAGTTTTTTTCTCTGCTCTGTAATTCGATTGCCATTTTCACTCAAAGTAGAAAGAAAAAACTCATATTCTGTATGGCGATCAAAATCATGACAATGCTTCATAAACCCTCTATATTTCTGCCTGAAAAGATAAAAAATATTCTCTCCCTCGATTGGGCCCCCATGTGTGAAGGCCATCATAGTGTGCATGGTCAAAGTGCCAATGCCACATCGAAGGGCTATCCCCATATTTCACTTGTATTTCGTTAAGCAAATTGGAAATTCCAAAAGTGAAAGTATAGTTTTCTGCTACAAGGTAGCTGATTGAAGTATCTAATATATAAAAACTCGGAGCTTTTTGATCTTTGACTTCATCACCCCTTCTCTCTGGGGGAGGAAACTGTTTGCGATCAACAAGATGGTCAGGGTATCGACCGTAGCGGGCAAGATCGCGGGATCCAACAATACGAGCTGCAAAATTATGCGTCCAATTTCCAGTCTTGTAATTCGATTGCAACTGGTAGCGTCTTTCAATTGCTGCCGTGGGAAGCTTTTTGGTATATCCATCTTGGTAGCGAAAAAACTCAACACTCGCCTCTAACATCCAATTAGGACTGATTTGGTAGCCTAAGAGTAAGTCATGAGCCCAAATTTCATAATCTTCATTTGTATTGCGATAAAAAATGGGTTGTCCTTGTGACTCAAAACCAAAAGCCATATTCTGTAAATAAACATAGTGATTGCCAAAAGTAATGTAGTACTCAGGGTTATTGTAACTCAATGAATACACTGCTGAATGGGCTTTTTCAAGATCAGTGATATCAATCACATAACCACTTTCTTGGTTGCCGTGTTGAGACTCAAAAAAAGTAAGAGGAGCCCGGTAGCCTAAACCGTAAGAAAATCTCTGAGATAGATGATCCGTAAAATCTTGCCGCAGCTGAAGACGTGGTGCTGGTACAAACTCATTGATCTCATTGCTAAGATCGAGCCAGTTGATATAGACTTGATCGAGCCGAAGGGCAAAATCAATTTCTACTTTCTCAGATAGCATATAGGTATATTGAGCATAGATCGCATTTGAATTGTGATTGAAGTCATCTTTCGGCAAGGCGAGCTGACCAAAGAGGACATCTGATTGAGAGCGCAAAAATTGCGACTTATGAAAAAGCCCCACTGTAAAAAAATGTGAGTCACCAAGATAGGTTTCATAGCTAAAATCTGAAACCAAAAGATTGTCATTGTGGGCGTAATCAAAGCCGTGCTGGTAGATCGCATCTTGGGCTTGGTGAGCATAACCCGTATTCCAGTTCAGGGTGCTCTTTTGACTTAAAAAATGGGTCCAATGTGCAGCTGCCTCGTATCTTTGAAGTGAAATCCAATCGGTGATTTTAAGCGGATCTCCGATAAAGTCTTTTTCTACATTACCGTCCACAAAGTCGGTTTCTAATGCAGAGATCTCTCTAACTCCATCTGGTTTTCTAGGATTTTCTGGTCCACCCAATATGGTGAGATCAGATACCCCTAAGCGAAAGCGAAGATCATTCTTGGCATTGGGTAAATAACGAGCCTTGAAAAGACCACTGATATTGTCTCTCTCTGGAGACTCGGCCACTCCATTTTCATCTTCATCCCATGTGTTTTGCTCGGTGTATTGAGCGCCAAAACTGAGTCCAAAATTCTTTTCGTTATTTGCTGTACTCACCAAAAAAGAATGATTGTTGGCAGTGCCATTACCGAAATCATCGATGCTCAAAGATGTTGAATAGATTTGCTTTTTGATCAAAGGATCGACTGTTAAGAGATCAAGGCTTCCACCAATTGCCTCGGGATTGCTAAGTGAAGCACCCGTACCACGCATCACTGCGATATCTTCAATGCCATTCACAGGAATGCTATCGACTCCATAAAAACTAGAAATGGCTGAATGCAGAGGTAGGCCATCGACTAGTATTGAAGTATGCTCGCCTTTCAAACCATTGATCGTTAAGCGCTTGGCTCCACAATTGGCACAATAGGTTTGTGCTTCAACACCCACCTGGTCTTTGACCAATTCAGACAATGTCTGTCTTTGTGCTTGTTTGAATTTTTCTTTCGATACCTTCTCTACTTTATAGGTCGAGTATTCTTCAATTGGTGATTTAAGTTGAGATTCGGTATCAATCAGAACCGTAGGGACCATTTCATCTGCTAAAGCAAGAGAGCAATTGAGTAAAAAAAGGCAGATGAAATAGTTCTTAAACATTTTTAGTCGTGATCGTGGTCTTCACCAATAAGAAAACTGCTTTCAACAACTTCTTGAGTTTGAAATTGATCGCACTCTAAATCGTGCCCATGGTTGCCATGTATCGTACGAAGCACCATATAAATAGCTTGATCCAATACTCCCGCTTCAGTCGTTAATGTACTCTCACCATGAAGAACTTTATGCAGACTCTCTTCGAAATCCTCTGAATCTGTAGAATTAAAATCAATGCGAATGAACTGCTCTAGATTTCCTGTTTGCTCATAAACTGTTAAATCATTCGGGTTCGCTTCGCCCTCTGATTCCTCTAAGTCGATCGAAACCAAAGAGAGATTTGTATTGGGTTGATTGCTGTCTGCCGCAAAATACTGGTTTCTTCTTTCGTTAAACATGAAAAAATAAGCTTCTTCGACACTAGGGCTATGTCCATCAGCAAACGGATAGTCTACTTTTATCAGGAGCTCATGCTCAGCGCCATGTTCTTCACCTTCTTCGTGAGTATGCTCTTCTTCGTATTCGGCAATATAGAAACTACAAGAATTTCCATCACCATCTTTTCCAGTGTATTTTAAGGCATTTAGAATTACTTCTTGGCCTCTAGGACCATCATTAGGCCTTGGATTGGAATCACTTTGACTACAAGCAGAAAAGTAGAGCATTGAGGATAAGACTAAAAAAAACTTCATCAAGACATTCATTTTGACTCCCTTACTTATTGCGAATGATTTGCATTAAGATGATTTTGGGTTATAGTGTCATAGCCGCTGAGTTGCAAGGGCTTTTTATGAAATTTAACAAATACTTACTATTGAGCTTGCTCTTTCATTTGCTGTTTTTTTCACTTTTCTTTTTTGAGAAAAAAAACCAAAAAATGGCCACTAACAGCTATGTTTTTGTTGAACTCACTTCTGGTTCTCTACCCCCTAAAACCGCTTCAAAAAAACAAAAGACAAAAGCAATACCCGATTTACAGCAAGGAATAAAAGTAAAAACCAAAAAGCTGGTGACAAGATCTTCTTCCATTTCAAAAGAAGCTGCCCGAAAAGGAATAAAGAGCAATTCTTTTTTAAAAGAGCAAATAGGTCGTCAATCTGCTCAATCTTACTCTGAAGAACTGAAAGTTTTTCTCGAACAAAACAAAAAATATCCAAGACTTGCCCAACGACTCAAGCAGAGTGGTACGGTTACTCTAAGAGTAAAGATTTATGCCGATGGACGCTTTGGAAATGTTGAAATCTTAAATGAATCGCCTTTTGATAGTCTCAATCAAGCCGCTGTCGATCTTTTAAAATCACTGGGCCGTTTCAAGCCTTTGCCGCAAAGTTTTGAATCTGAAGAAAACTTTGTAATCCCGATTGCCTACCGCATGGATGCAAGCAGAATATGAAACTTCTTTTTCTCTTTTTTTTGCCTAATATTCTATTTGCTGATGTCTATGTGAAAAGCTTAACGAGTGCTGAAACAAAGAAGCTTTCTAGTTTGCAAAAACCACCGAGTCTAATTCTTTTGTTTCAAAGCAATTGTCAGGCCTGTAAGAAGCAAATTAAAGACTTGTATTGCCTTGAAGATAAAATCCGCATCCAGCTTTTTGCAAGCCAGGGAAGTGAAAAAGAGCTTCAAAGAGAATATTTGGGCTTTCATGTAGATTATCCTGCTTTCTATGCTAGTGAAGACATTTTAAAGGCTCTAGATATCCGAGAGGACTCTACCCCACAAATCTTATATCAGGGAGAAGACAAGAAAATGAGATTTTTGGGCTACCAAAGCTGCATATCGCTTCAAAAAGCCATGGGGATTTGAACAAATTATCAATCCTTGTCGAAATTCCAGAGTAGCAATCTTAGCTTTTTTCTATTTCTGAAAAAAAAGATGAAATGCCATTCAAATACAGATTAATGAAAGTATGAAATATCTTTGCCTACTATTTCTTAGTCTTTTTAGCTCAAATGTGACGGCGAGCTGTAATGAATACTTCTCTAAGTTGAGAACCCCTTTCTTTCACATTCTGCAAGGAAAGTTTGATTATATTCATCTTAAGAATTTACCGCTAGAAAAGCGTGAGTTTCAGGCCGTGATTGAGGGCAATCGAATTAAAATTCTTGATCGCTATCGAAAAGTTCAGGCTTATCATTTGCTCGAGTCCTCTGCTCAAAGACTCGTTCTCTTAGAGTATCGCTTCGCAGGAATACACACTCAAGTAGCTGGTAGAAGAAAGCCTGAAACCATGAACCTCTTTTTGGTTATCACTGAAAAAGGTTTTGAAATTTTTCAGTTGAACAGTCTTGGAGCTTTAGTAAAGCTCGATAAAGACTTTGACTCCAATATTGGTAGAATTCGAGATTTTGGAATGACGCTCTACTCATGGTCTCATCCTTCCGCAAAGGGAGTCTATGGCAGCCGTGAGGTTTTACTACTTCATATGGAAGATGGTCGAGTGTATTTATTTGAACCCATTGAAGCGAAACTAAGCTTAGAAAACCAACCGGAAGCATAGAAAAGGAGGCTCATCCTTGAGCCCGGGGGGGGAAAAATGAAATACTTAGTTGCAAATATCCAAGTCAATATCTCGAACATTGCCATTGATATCCAATGTTGCGTCACCACATGCATTGAATGTCAAACTTCCAGAGCCACTACGGCTACCAGTTACATCTAAAGTCATACTACCACCAATGGGATGACAACAGCTGCTAGTCCATTGAAGATTATTGGCTGCGATTACAGCTGTGTACTGAGCTGTGTTGTGGTTCACTTCTAAAACTCCGCTGCGCAATCTCAGGTCTCTTTGTTGAATATCACCATCGATTACAATTGGTTGTTCTAAAGTTCGCGAAGAAACTTCGATAGGATCATTCTCTCCTTTGTCTAATTTGTCTAACAAGCGATGATCTCCTAAAATTTCAATTTCATAACCTGTGTTTGTTCTAGTGAGCATTCCGCCGCCACCATAAACTTCTCCACGGTAATCAGCTTGATCAGCACTACTTGCTTCTAAGCGAATATTTCGACGTGTGCTAAGAAAACTCACATCATAAGTTCGAACTACTTGATCTCCTGCATTTTGAATTCCACATGAAGTATTAGAAAAATCGAGACTGATGTTTCCAGAAATTTCAACACGGCCTAAGACATTACAGTTGGAAAAGTTCATCTCTTTAACACCATTGTTACAAGCTTGCATAAAGGCAGGGGCACATGTTGGTGACATTGCTCTTTGCATGCTAAGACCGCTTGCTCCCAATGAGCTCTGTGATTGAAGACCAAGCCTTGAGCCAGATCGAAATTCATCCATCATAGAACCCATGCTTGTGACTGCCGCTTCTACCGAAAGCTCTGCTTCCGCTTGGCTGAGTGTTGTTGCTTCTTGACTAGGGTTGTTAGGGTTATTGGGACTCAGTGAAGCTTGCCCTACCTGAGCATCAAGGCTTTTTTGTGAACAGTTTGCAAGTAACAAACTCATTAAAATTACACTTATCTTTAAAGTCTTCATAAATCCTCCCATGAGACTTAGTTATTTTTATTTCTTTTTCTTAAGTAAAAAAGACTGGTTAAAGGCATTTGCAAAATCAAAAGAAGCAAAAAGAGATTTCCGGTACTGGCTTGGGATTGCCCTTTTGAAGACATTCCGCAACCACCAAATTCTGCCAACTGGCTGCCGGCCGCTGTTCCTGAAGCGGCACATGGCTCACCTTCATTACAGCTTGGTAGCTCAATACTACCTCCCGTATCACCTGGATTACCGCCTCCACCACTTGGTGGTGGTTGACTGACTTGTACACTAGCCAAAGCTCGTCCGACATTGATGCGAGGATAGGTAAATTGAGATCGGCTTGAATTCGCAGCACGAACATCTACGAGATCTCCTGTATCACGTATCACATCCATGACTTCTTCTGCTGAAAGATTTGGATCTTCACTTAATATTAAAGTGGCAAGTCCAGCAACTTGGGGTGAGGCCATGCTCGTTCCTCGAATCGCCTCATAAAGATTGTTTGGAAAGCTTGAAAGTATGTTTTCTTCTATTCCTAAACCTTGAGAACGACGATCTCCTCCTGGCGCAATAACATCGACAATGCTGCCAAAATTACTAAATGTAGCTAATTCATCTCTTGAGTTAGATGCACCCACAGTCAGCGCTCTTGGCACGTTTGCAGGAACAAAATTTCGAGCATCTACAGTGTCATTTCCTGCAGCAAATACAGGAACAACCCCTCTTTGAATCGCGTAATCAACTAGGTCACTGTAATTTCGATCTACACCTGAGCGAGTTGGGCCACCAAAGGAACCATTGATTACCCTTGCTCCATTATCTACAGCATAGTAAAGACCATTTAATAGATCTGAATCACGACCACCTTGAGCATTATCACCAAAGCCTTTGACTGCCATGATTTTGGCATCCCATACAACACCGACAACTCCAGTATTGTTGTTTCCTTTTGCCGCTACTGTACCTGCAACATGGGTCCCATGAATTCCCGTTGGCATTGGGTCACCATCTCGGTCGGCAAAATCATAACCATAGATATCGTCAACTTGTCCATTGCCGTCGTCATCAACACCCGCTTGACCGTTTAACTCGGCATCGTTGGTCCACATGTTATCTCTTAAATCTTCGTGATTGTAGTCCACTCCATCATCAACTACAGCAACGACAACATCTGTACCAGTTTGAATATCCCAACCTGCTTCAGAATTCATTACTTGGTGATGAAACATCTGACTATAACGACTATCATTAGGAACAGCACTTAAAAATCGATAGCAATCTTGCTCAAGAGATTCTATGCGCTCATCTTGCATTAAAGAATCTATAAAGTCTTGATCTTCTGATTCAATATGAAGAAGGCTAGAGGGTACATCCATTTTTGCTGAAAGTGATAGTGTTTGTGCTCTCGCAGTCACCTGATTGTGAATCACTTTTAATTGAGCATGCTGACGAATTTGATCGAACAAATCATCTTGCTCAGAATGTGCTTGCAGGCTTACCAAACTATGTGATTGAAGTTTCACAATATAAGAACCTTTAACCTTATGCGATTCAGGGCAATTTGCTTTTGCATGCAATTGAAAAAAGAAAATCGTAAAAAATAAGATGTTTAAAATTAGTACTTTCATTTTAACCTCTATCCTTGTGTTGAGTTTTCTAACAACACTAAAGTCTATCGGTCAAAATTTGGAACACTTTAGAAAAAAATGAATAATTTTAGTATGTTAAACTAGTTCGCTAATGTCTATTTTCTAGTCACTCGAAGATCTTTGTATCGTTTTGAAACAATTCAATTTCAAAGACTGTTCGAATTGTAGTCAGCTGTTTTTGAACTGATCAGATATTGATCACTATGTACTCTCATTTGGTTACTTAAGTCTTTAGAATCATTCATTAATCGATACTTTTAAAAACTTGGACTCATTTTTGCTTCTCTAAGAATTGGGAGACAATTATGGGTAAAATAAAATTACTATTTCTAACATGCTTTCTTTTTCTTTTTAATGCATGTTCGGATGTGAACTTATCTGCACCTGAAGTAGAATTAGCATCTACTCGCTCTATTGGCGGATTTTGTATCAGTCCTCCAGATGAAACTCAAAGATTTACCAAGTTTCTTTTTGTAATGGATAAATCTGGGTCGAACGATACCACAGACCCTGGGGCAAATAAAAGAGCAGGAAATTTTGAACAATTTTATAACGACAATAAAGATAATGATTTTTTTAAATGGGGTATGATTGATTTTCATCAAGGTCAAAGTGAAGCTTTTATTATTAATCCCTACTTTACTCAAGATGAACCAACTGTAAGAAATGCAGTCAATCTATTAAGGGCTATAGATGTGGGGAGTACTCCTTATAGAAGTGCACTGAGCTTAACTCTTGAAGCAATTCAATCTGATATGATTGAATTTCCAGAAGAAGATTCCATCTATCAAGTTTTCTTTATATCTGATGGTGGACCAACAGATACAAAAAGTGTGAGTGAGCTTCGCAATAGAGTAAGAGATATTATTAATTTACAACCGGGAAGAGTCTTTTTGAGTACCGCCTACTATGGACCTAATAATTCAACCAATATCAACTATCTAAGACAAATGGCAGACGAAGGACGAGGAGCATTTATAAACTTTGAAAATTCAGATGAGCTCGACTTTAATGACTTGATCGTTCAACCCGAAAAAGAACCTTGGCAACTCAAGCGCATGATGACATTTAACACCAATGCAGGTTTTTGTTTAGATGGCTCGGTAGACACTGACTCTGATGCCGATGGACTTTGCGATAAAGATGAAATCGCAACCAATGAAAAATATGCAGATTTTATTGCTAACAACAACTTACAGCCCCTAGATCCGGCAAAACATTTTAGCCAAACTGGGGAGCTATCAGGCTACAAAGACTACTTTATTTGGCGACACCTTGTTTTTGGTGAAATTTTGCAGCCTTGTGAAGATCGAACAGATGAAGACTTTGATCTATTGACTCCTTGTGAAGAAGCCTATCTACAAAACGATCGACCAAGAGGTACTGAATTCTTCTCTGGAGACCAAAGAAACCCAGATACCGATTTAGATGGTTTCTTAGATGGTATTGAGATCTTAACCTTCAAAGATAAGGGCTCTGCCAATGATGATCAAAATATTACAACAAGCTTTGATGGTGAAGAAGAAGATGCAGGAACCCAAATGCTTGAGCACAGAAACCCTCTGTTCTTTGATCCGCAGCAAATTCGCTATGATATGCGAGTAAGACCTGATGGGATCAACTTAGAAGGTCAGAATTGCTACACTTTTCAACAAAATATTTTGCCTACCTACCCTACTTTAGAGGTACTTGCAGAAGACACACTGCCAGGCCTTGAGCATGGAGCTGGAGGGAATATTGTTTACCTCTATTACATTCAAACACCACAGTCAGACAAAGACGGACCTGGAGTTTTAAAATATAGCTTTCAAGAACTGATCAATGATGGAAGACGAGATGATTTTATTTTCGGTTTGCAAGTCAATGATGATGTCTTTGGAACTTATGTAGTACCAGAAGATTTATAAGGAGTTAAATCATGAATACATTTAAAAAACTATTAATTGGTGTAGCGAGCTTGATAATAGTGCTTACTTTTCAAAATTGCAGCCAGAGTGATACAAGCCAAACCAACTCAAATCCATCCCTGATTGGTAATGATGACAGCAACACAAACACTGATGGCGAGACTCAAACCACAACTAATCTGATAACAAAGTATTTATTTGTGATCGACAAATCTGGATAAAATAACAACACAGATCCTGATTCACTTCGAAGATCTGTAAATATTGAATCTTTTTATAACCAAAACCAAAGCGACCCGCAATTGAGATGGGGAATAGTATACTTTAATCGTGAATACGCTGAATCCCTTATTGAGCAAGCCTTTACTCATGATGAAATCTTGATCAGAAATGCAATTGAGCGTTTAAGAGTTGAGGAAGATAATGGAGCAACACCTTATAGAGCTACATTATCATTGGTTCAACAAGTCATTGAGGATGATATCTCTGCAAATCCAAACGAAGCTGCAGCTTACCAAGTTTTCTTTTTATCGGATGGACTTCCAGTTCCTGAAATTAGCCTATCCGAGGCACGACAAAGGGTTTCAGCAATTACAGCAATCAATCCTGCAAAAATATTTCTTAGCACAGCTTTCTATGGCGGTGATACACGAGGTAAAGTTTACCTTGAGCATATGGCTATTGAGGGTAATGGTAGATTCATTAATTTTGAAGCCACTGGAGTTCTCAGTTATCGACAGTTAATAGCCCCAGACCTAATAAAGTAATCAAGCTCTTCTCTTATTCACCACTGCAAAAGAGTATTGAATCATTGAAGAAGAGTCATTAATTACATTTCGGCTGCCTTCGGGTGGCCGATCTGTTGAAGAAGAAACTTAAAATTGATCGCTGATAGGATACAATGATTCAAATTCAAAATATCGAAGTGAGCGAATCCCAAAGAGCTGTCATTTTAGCTCTAGTAATAGATCATCGAAGTAAGCAAGAGACTTTGCGTATTTCTGTAGTTATTGCCATCAAATCCTGTTTCTATTAGATTGCTATCTCTTTTGGTGAGATCATAAAAAAGACCTAGGCGAATATTGTGCCCCTTCATATACCAATTCAAGCCGAAAACAGTTGAAGTCAAACTAAAATTATCTGCTTGATGAAAGCGGTCCCACTCTTCATAGCGAAAGTAAGGCGCTAAGTAAGATAGCGAAGTGAAAACATACTCCCCTTCAAGATAAAAACCATCTGAGCTTCCGTAATTGAGACTGGTAGCACTCATATCTTCAATTGCACCTTCAAAACGAAAATACTCGCCTTGAAGTAAAAGAGATTTGTAGTGAAAACTGATCTCTCCATTCCAGAGAGTGCGGGTGATTTCATTGTCGTTTGATAAACCATCGGTAAACTTGATGTTGGAGGTTTGAAATACACCTCCACCAAATGAAAAATGCTTTCCTTTACCAAAATAGGTATCACGAACCTTTTTGTCTTCCCAGCCCTTGAAAGGATAAATACGAAGTTTTGTACCGATCATAAAATTTTGTGCTGTAATAGAATCCGCTTCATCTCCGTTGGCATCGGTTAAGTCGCCACTGTAAACCCCGTCACCAGCCACCAATTGAAAATAAAAATAATCATAAAAACCCAAAAGCTGAACATTGGTGGCACGTCGATTTTGGTTTACAAAATCAGAGGCTTCTTCGGCAATGTGAGCCCGCTCAAGAAAAATCAATTTTGACGAACTAACGGTTTGTGAGCGTGAGACATCGACTTTTGCTCTAAGAAAACGAAACTTTAGTTTTTCTTGGCCAAAGACATTAGCCACTTCAAAGTAGGCATCACCGACATTGAAATCTTTCTCGCCTTTATCTTCTTTATTGGCTTTATCATTTCGAATATCCATATAAAATCTAAAGTCTTCTTTATAAGAGGCCTCTACCTGAAAGCGTGTTCGACGAATAAATGCATCTTGCAATTGAAGGTCACTGTCTGCGTCAGTAGCCCCAATTTTCTCTTGATGCTTCGCTATTGCTTGAAATCGGGTTCCGATTCGAAATTGAATGGGCGAATCTTCTGGTACCGGAATCGCAACACCCCACTCTTTTCGTTCTTTTCCCAAAATATAATCTTGGGCATAACTATAATAGCTTGAGGTAAAAATAAAAAATAAGATCCAAAACAATTTCATAGTAGATTCGATTTTAGGCTTAAAAACTCAGTATGCATACTTTTATGATGCTGCTTAATTTGTCAATCTTATGTTTAAGAACTTATAAACTGTTTACTGAAACTCTGACCTAAAACTAATAAAAGATTTTTTATAATATCAGAATTTCTAAATTGTGAAATTTTAGCTGCTCCCTTTTATTTCACTTCGGACGTCCGTCCGCGAGCAATAAGTATTGATAATATTTCGTGTATCCGGTCCGCGGTGGCTGAAAATTTGGTGCAGCTCTCAGCCTCTGAATTCGATAATCTATTGACTCCCTTGGATGAGGAAGCAAAAGCTAAGATCGGCGATGAAGTTTACTTTTGCTCTTTTGATTTAGACTAATTAGTAAGAATCAAGGCACATTTGTCTTTGCTCTTCTCTTTGCGCAGCATTTAGATTTGAGAAATTGATTATTTCTTGAATAGGTGAACTGTATTCGGGGGTTTCATTTGACCCGATAGTCCAGCGTAGAGTCCAACATCCTGGCATGGATTGCAAATTGAGTTCTCGAAGCAAATACTTGTTTGAATCTGCTTGAAAGAAAAACTGAGAATTGGCTCCGTGGCTATGTCCATGCATCATCCACATCCATGGAAAAACCCGAAAGCCATCTATTGCAAGCAAAGTTTGTTTGGGATCTTCACTTAGCCAAATCGAAATTTCAGCTTGTGAAAAAAGGCGATCACGCGAGCTTGTAGAATTTGGGTTCAGAAAGGGCGAATCTTGGTTGCTCAAATGAAACATCCCTCTTTGCCTCTTCTCTGCTTTGAGCCACTCGATCTGCATACAATATGTATCGCCCTCTACCTGAAACGAATAGGGACAATTCGCATTTGCTAAAAATGGTATTAGAATTAACATAAAAAACTTCTTCATTCTCTCTCTCCTTTAAAATATTTCATAGCCAAAGTTAAAGTTCATACTGCGATTTAAAATACTGTTTTTTGCCGGACCAATCAAAGTTTGGTCTGAATAGTTCAGCCCTACAGAAATAGATTCATCAATCGATTTTTGTAATCCCAAAAGCAAAGTAAAGTTTTGCGAAACTTCTGATTCTCGATTGACTGGCTGAATTTTTCTTGGGCTTAAATGATTGAAGGTCAGGCCAGAATTAAAACCTAGGCCCCAAAGATTACTAGCATAATTCATCAATACGGCGGCAGAGGAATCATAGAAGTTCGATACATTTGTATCGCCAAAATCTCTTGCAAAAATCCGCAGGCTTCGAAGCTGCAAAGTAAGTGAAAATGGAAAGTAGACTTTGCGAAAGCTTAGTCCGACTCCCGTACCCCACTGGTTGTGACCCGTGACATCTGCTCCCTCTCCCAATTCATTTGTTTGAAAAATGGATTTGCCAGTAGGAAGATTGAGAAGAGCTGAAATGTATATGATGGGCTTCCAGTAGGAAAAAGAGTATTCAGGTAGAAGTTCAAAATTGTAGCCAACAAGAGTATCTGCCCAATGGGTAGAATAAGAATCCATGCTTAGATCTTGGTAGTGCCCCTGTAGATAGGAGCTGTTCAAAAAGTACTGATGCCTTTCGCCAATACTGCCTGCAATATTTAAGTTGATCGATTGTATTTCGCGCACACGATCATCCCACAAGTAAAAAGCATCACTTGCTAAAATTCGGCCCTCGGCACGCAAAAAAGCATAGCTGGTATTTATGCTCAGTTTTTGCTGCATTTGCAATACAGTAAAACTGGCAGGACTTTGCCCGCAGCAAGAGTTGGCCTCAGCTAAAGACAAACTAAAAAGAATTAAAAAAACATAAACCATTCGACCTTCTCTATAATATTGGAATCGAGATCAATGATTCGAACTTCATTGAGCCAGTCTCGAGGCATATTGAATTTGATATTTCGATTGATATAAATACCCTTACTCTCTCTCTCAAACCAACCTTCATCTTCCATTGGGTGGCCCATGCTAGGCATTGTAGACCAGAATTCTAATTCTAAATTTTCACCAAGATCTTTAAGCTCACCAGCCTGATGCAAGATGACCATTAAAGTATTATTGGTTTTAGGATTGCCGTAAGGGCCATCCAACCATATGGCCTTGACCTGTAAATTATTTTTTTGAAAACTGAGTTTAGATTGAGAATTGGGATTACTCTCAGTATCACCCTCAATCCGATGATTCATTGGAGAGTCACAAGCGATCAAAAAAAACAAAAAGACAAGATATTTCATTAAAATCTCCTGATGTAACAGCCTAGACTTCGACCATGTTTATAAGGAAGATCTCTACCTTCAAAAAGCGCCAAAAGATTTTCTTGCAAATAGCGCCTACTTGATTTTGAAAAATCTCTCTGATTCGATAATCCCCCTTCATAGAGTCTTTTGTATTTGCCATTGGATTGTCTTTTTAAAAGAACAATATGAGGGGTTTTTAAAGCATTAAAGTCTCTTATTAAAACTTGCTGAGGGTCTTTGAGAAGAGAAAATGAAAATCGATCGGCTGTAAAGTAGTCTTGAATTAGCTTTTGATACTCTACACTATCAACAATAACCCCATGAAAAGAGACCTCTTTATATTTTTCTTGTAGATCATTGAGATGCTCGACATGGCTTCTTGAGCAAGGGCATAGCACCGATAAGAAAACAATGACTTTATACTCAGACCTATTGGCATAAAAAGACTCAGGAGCCTGATAGCTCATCGCCCATAAACATGTAGAATAAAAAAGCAGAAAAATACTTTTCACCAAAACTCCTATAAAAATGAAAGAAACAACGAATTAAATGAAAAGGCTAAAAGGTGGTGCGCGTCCCCGGAATGCCTCTCTTAAAAAAGAGAAAAACTGCTCCTCGTAAACAAGTCTAAAGACTTGAGCTTTTAGAATAGAGAAGAGTGAATCTGTCTGAAAACTTACAGACTTATGCTTTTTTAGATTTTGATGTAAATTCAATAAACTTACTGCAAAGTCGGAACAAAGACTGGTTTTTGGTAGTTTCAGCTTGGCCTCAGCAAAAGTGATGCAATCTAAATCATTTGACTCTGTCGAGCCAGACAAGAAAACATTTTGGTAATACCACTTTTCTGCAAAGTCAGAGTAAGAAAGAAGATTTACTCCTAAAAGCAAAAAGAAAATGAGCCATAGGCCTTGGGGTATAGTTTGTTTATTCTTTGTTTTCACTAGCCTGAGAATTAGATCATATCACCCAAATTGTCTAGAGAAATCCCGATTTTCGGCCAGCAAAGTCTTTTTTGCAGAATACCGATCTACTAGAGTGACGTATTACCTTGTAATTTTAGCTCTTTTTTTAAACTCTTGCGGCTCTGGTATTGGTGGGGGGTCAAGCTCATTTGTTGAGATTGTTGACAACACACCCGCTCCGACTTCTTTGAGTTATGCTCGATCGCGTTATACCCTTGTTTCTGGTGAAGTCATGAATCCAATTGCTCCAATTTACTCTGGAGAACCTGCAAACTTTTCGGTAAGCCCTAGTTTACCTACTGGTATTGATATTGACACACAAACGGGAGTGATTTCGGGCACTCCCTTGCCAGGGGGCGAGTCGATTGTGCCAACATCCTACACAGTGACTGTTAGCAACTTAAAAGGAAGCTTAAGCTTTAATCTAGATATACGAAAACTAAATGGCTATGTAGTCAATAGCACATTAGACACAAGTGATTTTGCCAATGACGGGCTTTGTGATGATGGTGCGGGAAACTGCAGTCTTCGCGCTGCTGTTGAACAAGCAAATCTGAGCCCGGGCACACAGGCGATTTTAGTTCCTTCAGGAACCTATAATACAACGAGTGTAATCTTAATTGATAGTTTGATGGTGATCTACGGCGAAAACGATGGCACAGCAACAACAATTGACGGAAACGGGAACCCCATCTTTGAAGTTTCAAATCCTATAGCAGGTGCGCAATTTGAATTTCTAAGCCTTCGAGCCGGCAACCCGATCTTCAAATTTAGCAATACGGGCAACTTTTTTATGAACAATCTTGAACTGCAAGACTCAAGTTCATCAGGTGAATCAGCAGCTATAGAAATTACCCAAGGCCTTGATTTAAGTATTGTATCTAGCCTTTTTTCAAATCTAACTGCCGCCAGTACCGGTGGAGCTGCGATTCGTATCGGAAATGCTGCCGCCAATGTAAATCTGGATACATGTAGTTTTAAAGGCAACTCAACCACAACGTCTGGCGGAGGAGGTGCCATTCGAAACGATGGAACACTCTCTATTCAGAATAGTTTTTTTCAAAACAATATTTCTGCAGCTTCAGGTGGAGCGATCTTTAATACCAGCAGCCTCACTATTGAAGAGACAGAGTTTTACAATAACCAAAGTGCAGCTGGGTCTAGTGGTGGAGCTTTGTATTGCGCTGGAACAAGCTGTTATGTTACCACAAGTACATTTGTCAACAATACCGCACCTGAGGGAGCTGGCATCAATGCAAATTGCGGAGTTGGAACTTGCATTATTGATAGATCTTATTTTGCTGGCAACAATGCCTCATTAAATGGAGGTGCTATTCTTGCTGTCTCAGACTTAAATGCTACTAACAATCTTTTTTATGCCAATTCAGCAGTGAACGGAAGTGCCATCTATGATGATGGTTTTAATGTAGCGCTATTCTACAATAGCTTTGTGCAAAACAATACTTCGACCGGTGGGGCTGTAGAAGCACAAGGTGGATCAGCAAACATCGATCTTGAAGGCAATCTTATGGTTTCGCAAATTGGAGATGATTGTGCTTTGGGTGGCGGTGGATTCATTTTAAACACTGGAGATAATGTATTTACAAGTCCAGCAACGGCTTGCAGTCCTATTGGTAGCGATGCAACTTCTGCTACAGTCAACTTTGAATCAGGCTTAATCCCTGTAGACAATGGGGGCCCCACTTTAAGTTTTCGCCTCGCTCCAGGATCTGATGGTGTGGATCACCGCACAAGCGGATCGAATTGTCCCTCGCAGGACCAGCTTGGAAACCCGCGCTTTTTGGGTTTGGAGTGTGATGCAGGTTCTGTGGAAAGCCACTAGCTGCTCCCTTTTATTTCACTTTTTTCTTAGAGTTCTTTTTTGCTTTCAATGACTTGCGATACTTGTCCGAAAATGTATCAAAATTTCAAGCTCTTCGGACAGAATATTCCAATTATTTTATATACTTACCGCTCTCGGACGGACGTCCGAAGTGAAATAAAAGGGAGCAGCTAGTGGTATTTTTTCATCCATCAAAAGCAATATTGGTGCTCGCAAATAAAGCTGATAGAAAAGCCCTATGCTAAAACTTTGGGCTTTTGTTCTCGTTCTTATCACTTTGCATGCGAAAGCAGGCTACGAGCTTTCTTCGGCCAACGTGATCGGAACCTGTCCTTTTTTTCAAAAAGACCAATACAGTTTTGATCCGATTTTAAGTCAGATTCGAGATCATTTAGATACAAAAGTTGAGCAAAACGAAGAGTGCATTCGCGCCTATCGCGGAATTCTTAGCTCTGCAGAACATATCGATCGCCTGTTTGCTTCGCGCAAAATACCTGGGTTGCAAGAAGAACTCTTACTCGACTTTAACTCACAAAGAGTCACTGAGATCGAAATTGAATTAAGAACTTTAGACCCTACAAATGAGAATAACAGCTATCAAATTCAAAGCTTGCAAGATCAGCTTTTGGCTTTGCAAGCGGCAGAGCCCGCTTTGACTGCAGATGCTCTTTTCAATCAAAAGTTTTTTCAAGAAAACCGCAATGCCTACTTTCACTCAGAAATGGTGAAGAGTCTAAATACCCTATATACCCGACTGGGATCATTGAGCCCTCTTTGCGCCGATAAAATTGGTGGGCAAAATGTGATTCTACCCAGTATTCTGCATAGTACTTCTTATCTCAGCGGAGCAAGCACTTTTGCCCATGCCGATCTTACAGGTGGTCTGATGCAGCTCTTTGGTTCATTAAATCTAATGCTTGCAGATCAGACTGTAAAGAGAGCAAGCCTTGATCTCACTCAGGTCAATAACAAAAGAATTTTGGCTTGTAGCTATCTCGCCATGCAAAGAAATATATGTGATCTCAGACAAAGCCTTCGCCATCGCAATGAAACTGAAAAAATATTAAGATTGATTGGCAGAGAATATAGCCCTGGTAATTTCGGGGAATACGAACAGTTAGCTAGACTTACGGCTGCTAAAAAAGAATTTGAAAGATTTTTTAATCTTATTGCAGAGAGTGGTTCGATTTTTTCTGTCGATTTAAATGGTCTTAAGGAATATCTCGATGCAAAAGTTCTTAACCCTGAGGGCTTTTTAGCCTCTGACCCAGGACCAGATGCTGGTAATGAAGTTCTTGATTCATGGCTGCGGGGCATTCGCCAAATTGGGGTTGTGAATATACCTGAAAGAGATTTTAATGGAGCGATAATTGCTTTTCCTGAACAAAGAGAAAACGCAATTGCCGTACTTGAAAATCGCCAAACTCTTATCGATTCGACCGAATTGAGCATTTTAAACAGTTTGGTTTTTAAAGATATAAGAGCAGATTCTGATGTAAATTCCCCTGAGTTCTATTACACAGTAGTTGATCTGATTGCTTTTTTAGAAAAATTCATAGAAGACCAATTGGTATCAGATCGCAGAAGACATATAATCAATGATGCTCTCTATGTATTGTATGAGGTCAAAGCCTTTTTAGATATTATGAACCCGAATGATCATGATGCTTTTCAAGATGAACTTTCAGAACAAGGAGCGAAGCTTTTTAAAATCATGGCCTATGGCACCATCCCGCAGCTGAGCAATCAAACCGTCATTTTCTTACCACAAAGAGTAGTAGCTAGAATCGATAGGGCACTCAATTTGGCCGTCCAAGAGTTTTATGATAGAGACATTGAGCAAAACTCTTGTGATTTTGTGCGCTTTCAAAGACAAGAGACGATCCGCGCCTTTGTGATTGAAAACTATATGCAGTACCGACCTGACAGAAATGTTTTTCGTCAAGATGTGATCGATACTACGGTGCAAAGCTTTCACCGCGGTTTTCGACAAGAAATCCTGCAAACACTCGAAGATGTACTCAATGACAATACTAAGCTCAGCAATATTCCTGAGTTAGACGGACTCAGCAAAAGCCATCTTTGCGCTCTCTATGCCCCCTTACTCAAACAGATGCTGGCCGACCCAAAAAATCGAAAAAAAAACAAAGCAGAAACACTTCTTAACAAATGCATAAAAAGTGCAGCAGAAATTGAATTGGAAGCTTTACTTTCTGTTTTAACCAATAGCCAAGATGATTCTACTCCTGTTTGCACGGCTCTGTCAGAAAAATCGCAACTCTCTGGCAATGCATCCCCACCCGTCTTTGAGGCAAGTCTAGTCATTGATTATGATGACCCATGCTTTTATCCAGAATATATTGAGCTTCTTGAGGTGCAAGAGTTTGTCACTCAACAACTATTTCGAAAAAACTCATCTGCCCGACCTTGAGTCAGTATTCAACCAATACTCAATTACCTGCTTTTGGTCTAAAATCAGCTCTGGCTCTGTTTTTTAGGACTTATTCTGCTACACTAAAAAGGTGGAAAAGGACAAATACCAAATCAAAGATATTGTGCTTGATGCTGCAGATGATGAACAGGCGATTGAAGTACTTGAGCATAAATTGCAGCATACGCAAAGTGTTTTGCAACAGTATACGAACTCACTCAATGAAAACTACAAGAAATTGCAATTTCGCTTTCAACGTGAACTTGAGTTTGTAGAAAAAGCCTACAAAGAAAAAATAGAAATGCTCGAATATCGACTTGAAGAAAAAGAAAAAGAGCACAGCAATGACTTAATTCAGCTTAACAAGCTAAAAAAAGAAAATGAAAAATACCGTGGTCAAGCCGATGTTCGTGAGGAATGGAAAAAGTACTACAACGATAGCATCCACAATCTTAAAAATTCCATCGACGAGAAAAATAAAGAAATCGAGGGCTACCAAAGGCAAATGCAATCATTAAAAGCAGAGCTTTTTTTAGTTCGTGAAGAAAATGCCAAATCAAAGACAGCCCATCAAGAACAATATCTGCAGTGGCAATCTGAGAAAAAAGAGATCTATCATCAATTAGATAAAATCAAAAGAGAGCAGTACAAAAGCTTTGAAGCCAATAACGAGCTTTGCGAGCAAATCAAAAGGCTCCAAGAGCTAGAAGTTCAATTAAGAGATGAGATGCAAGATCGTGAGACTCATCTTCGAGAAGAGATGCAAGAGAACGAGAATCAACTTCGAGCTAAGTTTCAGAGCGAGCATTCAAAACTGAGCAAAGAATTTAAAGAGAAATTAAGCGCAGCTCATCTAAGAGAAGATGACTTGCAAACACAAGTCAAAGCTCTAGAAAAACAAGCCATTCACTTTGAGAGAGAGCTTGAACACAAGCAGGTGACAGTAGAAGATCTGACCCAAAGAAACATCTATCTTGAGAAGAAAAACCGTTATCGTGACTCTGAGATCGAAAACTATGTATCTGAAACTCAAGCCTTAAAACAAAAGATTCTCTCCAATGAGCATGAGCACAAGTTTGAAATCAAAAAATTAGAATTTGCGTCTCAAAATGAGACCGATAAACTTAAAGAAAAAGTAGAAAAGCTCGAGATCAACAATCGCCACCTGCAACTGCAACTGCAAAAAAAATCTTAAATTGAGAAACTTAAAATTTGCAGAATCATCTTTATCAATATGAGATACTTAGCTTAAGTTCGACAATTTTTATCTAAAAGTCTAAGTTTAGCCTACCGATAAATATGTGATTTGTACGGTAGGTGGTTATGTCTATGAGAAAAGTATCTCTTAGTCTTTATATTCTTATGTTGTTTGTTTTCACAGCCTGTGAGGACAACTATCAAGGTGGTAACTTGGAGTCTGAGTTTCAAGGACTACTCACTGCCACTTCAATTTCGCCATACACTGTTCATTTGACTTGGGAGAAAGAGAGTGACAAATTTATTTCTTTCAACATTTACCAAAGTGGAATCAACGACCCTATTCGCAACGAAACCTTTGCAAGAGCGAACATCGGATCATTACAGCCCAACACAAGTTACAATTTTACAGTAACTGCAATCAAATCAGACGGAATCGAAGAAGGTAGAGTTGACAATATTCGAACTGCAAGAACCTTCCCTAAATTTGAGGGTCTTGATACTAATGCTCTTACAGTTGTTTCTGCAACTCGAATTGATATGGATTTTTTTGTACAAGATCCTAGTGTTGAGTACAAGATTTATGTACGCAAAGAGGGGGAGACTTGGGATTTTCTAACGCCAAATCTGATTTACAACGAAGAAAATCGATCGCTCTTTGTCACTGGTTTAGAGGGAGGTACAAAATACTGCTTCTATGCTACGGCCACCTATTTAGATGGCGTGACTGAGCCTGCTACTGATGATGTTGCAAGGGTAAATGCCAATGCACCTTGTGCGACCACCAACTCCTCACTTCTTAACATCCCTGCTGTATCGATCAACAATGTAACTCCCGGGCGCTTTCCTTGGTTTGCGGCACGAGCTGGAGACCCAACCTATACAATTGAGGTCTTTGATCGCTTGAATGATCTCAGGGTGGCTTCTAGAATCGGAAACGGAAATTTTCGCTCTTTTGAAACCATCACTCCAGGAGTGAAAGACTATTATGCTGTTGTACGAAGTCCAGATGGAGAACAGGCAACTATTGATGTAACACTTTCTGGAACCTCAACAGAGAAAACCCAAACTCGTTATTATGAGAGTTCTGGTACAAATGGCCCCAATTATCCAATATTACAAGGAAATGGTCGGGGACAACAAAGGCTAGGGCAAAATGTTGCTCGCGGCGACTTTAACTGTGATGGTGTTGATGATTTAGCTGTTGCCGCACCCAATGCGACTCCATACATTACCCCGCGAAATAATGATCGCGTCGGTGCAGTTGTGGTTTACTACGGAGTGGACCCTCCTTTTGACCCGATCACATTGACCAATCCACCACCCTTTTTAGACACTTCAGGAACACCCACTGAGGCTGCGATTGCGCCGAATCCTCAATTGATTTATTTTCCTGTTACTTTTAATGACGTTAGTTTGGGACGAAGACTTGCTGTAGGAAACGTCAACGGCGATTGCCGAAGAACCAATGCAAGCCCTACAACTGGCAACTGCGATACTATTTTAGCTGCTACTTTTAGCTCTGATTACCCGACAATTCACTCATGTGATGATCTTGCGATGACCAATGATCGAGGCGAAGTTTTTGTTGTTTTTGGAGACCCACTTTCGGGACTGGTTTCTGGCTCTGGAGGAAACAACTTTGGTATCAATGAGACAACTTGTTCTTCTACTTGTAGAACCGTTAGACTTACGCCGCCCGCAGACTATTCTGATTATGGCCGATCTATCGCTTTTGGAGATTATAACAATGATGGCTATGATGACTTAGCAATCTATGCATTCAATGATCTCAGTGGCTATCCTGAAATACATGTTCTGCGCGGCTCAGCTCAAGGAGTTACGCCTTTTGGGCTTAGCTCTAATTTTCCGACAATTCGATCTGAAAGTGCTGCTCAATTTGCTTTTATTGATGGTGCCGTAACTACAAATGATGACTTTGGTTTTTCAATAGCTACTGCCTACAACTCTCGTGATTGTTTGATTTCGAATGGCTTTCGTCCTGGTATTTCTTCGGCTGATTTAGGCTATGATGAGCAAAAATGTGATGATTTGGTCATTGGTGCTCCGTCTCGCTCTACAGATCGAGGTTCTATCTTTACCTGCAAAGGCGAATTTACGGGTATAAACTTAGATGATTGGACATGTGTTGAACACTATCCCGCAGAGCTAGAGACCCCGACACGCATTACTGCAAATTATGGATGGTCAATTCTTGGTGTTGAAAACCAAAATGGCTATCCTCTTGACAATGTTACAGGTGCACCTAATGTGGGAGATATCGCTGGCGCCCTTTTTGTAGGTGCCCCAGGAGCAAATGTAAGCGGTGAAGATAATGCCGGAAAAGTCTATGGCTATTATGTGACTCCTACATCTCAGGGCCAAACTGCGGGTGGAATTCAAGGAATACTAGGAGCTGCTCCACACGATATCAATGCCCCCAATATGATTCCTTGTGATGCTGTAAACAAAAACGTGAGCTCTACCGCCGGACTACATTGTCACCACCAAAGTTTGATCGCTTCACCTCCTGAAGAAAATGCACAATTTGGATATTCATTGGCGAGTATTCCTGATGTCGAAGATGGTGCCCGCGGCTTACCTTCTCTTGCAGTTGGAGCCCCCTTTAAAAACCAGTTTAGTCCAGGTGGCGGAACTATCAATAATGCCGGAGCCATCTATCTATTTCGGCCAGATACTTCTACTTTTGGTATTGATAGCGCAAGCCAAGTGACGCAGACCATTCGAACTGCAAATACCAATATATCTTGCAACTCTGCAGCGAGCCCCTTGAATTGTACTTGGTATAGCGGTGGTGTGAGTCCATTTGGTCCTTCGATTGTTTATCCATTAGACCTCAATAGCGACGCCAACTTTGGTTTATCTATTGCTGGTGGTGATTTTAATGGTGATGCTCTGGGAGATATCATGGGTGCAGCACCTGGTTTGACTGAAGTCACTTCGGACAACGGCGCACTCTACAGCTTTTTCTCAATTGGAAACTTTGGTGCAGTCGTAAATAATGAAGATTTAAAAGTCGATGAAAATATCTCAAAAGATCTTGGTTATCAATACCAAATGGCTAGAGTGATAGGCGATATCAATGCCGATGGTTTTGATGATGTTGTAAGCAAAGTCAGTTGGGGTAATGCGACTCAGTTGATTTTGTTTTATGGATCTATTTCAGGTTTGATCACAACGCCAGCCCCAAGCATCAATCCGATTGGACTTAGCCCTCTTATTATTAACGTAAATGCAGATAACAATGCTGGAGAAGAGTTCTTTCCTGCCGGCTCTATCAATGGTGATGCCTATGATGACATTCTTTTGTTTGGCGATGATGGTGCTTATATTTACAATGGCTCTTTCTCTGGTCTGGTTGCGGGCATTCAGCCTAGTATACAACCAATCGGAAACAATCCTCTTTTCTTTGCTAGATGGACTGACGCAACAGGTGTCTATTTAAGACCAAGTATTGGCAACTTCAATGCATTTAATAACTCTTATAATTACTCTATGCATAGAGTTTCACATGGTGATTTTAATGGTGATGGTTTTGAAGATCTTGCCATCGGCATGGATCACAATCTTGTCTTGCCTGCAGATGCCAATCCAGATGCCTTGGATTACTCTGCTGCCAATGATGGCCGTGTCTACATTCTCTATGGCTCTAAAGATGGACTGCAGGTTCCTAGAAACTTTGGGACTATTCAAATCTCTGATGGCTCGACCGATACAGCATATGATGTGGTTTCAAAAAACCCCTGTACACCAGGTGCCGATCCGGTCTGTAAAGTACAAATGATTGCCGAAAATACTGGTAATGGTGAGCTTTTTGGCTTTAGCCTTGCTGCCATTGAATCTTTTGAGTTTAGCTCGGGTGAATTTTTTGATGAATTGGTTGTTGGTGATCCGAATCACTCTTCAAATGATGGCCGTGTTTTCTTATACAAAGGTACACCTCTTGGGTTAAATCCTGCAAGTTTACAAACCTTAGTACCCAAATTTAGTGACAATCAGTTTGGTCGATCGATCGCTTATGCCGGAGACATCAATAGAGATCTCTCTCCTGATATCGTAATTGGCGCGCCAGCTGACCCTGGATATGCCTATGTCTTTTACTCTGGTACAGTCGGAGGCCAAACTGCATTTTTTGGCGAAAGTGGCTTAAATGCCGGTGACTTCTGGGCCAGTGTCGGGCTCAACCAAATGCATGCTGACTTTACTCAACCTCACCCACAGGTATTACAAAATTTTGGAGTGACTGATGTCGAAAACTTTGCTGAGGCTGTGGCTGGAGTACAAGATTTCAATCAAGATGGCTACAATGACATCATTGTTACTGCTCCACGAGGACTTTATAACAATGAAGTGACTCAAGCAGAAGTTGGCTACTCCATTCTTTACTTTGGCTCTGATCTTGGTGTACAGAGCCTTACTACTGCTTCTGAAACACCTCTCTGTGTACTTGGTGCAAGTCTTATTTGTGATCCATTTTTAATTTTTCTGCCTGATCGAGAAGAATTCGAAACCATGTATCTTTCACCAAGCCCTTCTGGGGATATCAATGGTGATGGTATTCCGGAACTTATTCTCGGCGGTGTTGGAAGATCACACCCTAGCGGACAAGCTTTTGCTGTAGGAGTCTTTTATGTTATGTACTAAAAGATATTTGCTTTTATTACTGACTTCTTTTTTGCTTACCTCTTGTGAAGAAGGTGTTAAAAATGGATCTCTCGAAGCAGAGTTTTCGGGTTTGCAAACTGTTACGGCTCTTTCGCCCACCCAAGTGCGCTTGGCTTGGTCACTAGAAGAGGGCTATTCGGGCTATGAGATTTACAATACAGATATTCCTGAACCTATTCAGACCATTATTTTTGATAATATCACCCTAACTGATTTAACGCCCGATCATGAATACACTTTTAGTGTGCTTGCCGTCAGCGGTGCAGGAAAAGAAGGTGGAGACCGTGCTCTTACAGTGAGAACCTGGCCTCGCTTTCAAGGTATCGAAACAGCAGCACTTGATGTTGATGGCAATATTGAACTCACATGGAACTATGATTTTCCGGTTCGCGAATTTTTGATCTTTTACCGCAAAGACGAAGCACCAACTGCTGCCAATACAAACAACTGGGAGATACCCGACGCAACCACTACCAATAACAGTATTACTTTTGAAGATCTAGACGGTGCATCCAATTACTACTTTGTAGTTCAAGCACGCTATACCGAAAATGAATACGAAAGAAACACCAAATCTTTAAATGCTCTTACTCCCTCAAACTTTCCGACACCCAACTTTACCTTGGCACCTATGAGTATTGGAGCGCTGCCTTTTGTGATCTCAAACCCTATTGTCAATGCTCAGTACCCTGCTGCCAACTACACAACTCAGGTTTTTCGCAATGGCTCCCCCATTTCAAACCCATTGATTGGCCCAGGTACAGTTTTGTTTTCTGACTCTATAGGCTTAAAACCAGGATTGGTTGATAATATTAGTGTTCGCTTTACCTACAATGATGGAACAATCAATGAGACCTTCGTATTCGCAGATCAACAAACCTATATTAAAGATCAAACGCAAAAGGTCGATCTTCCGCCCATTAACACTGACATTGGAGGTATTGCCAATTTTGGAACAAGCATGGCAAGTGGTGACTTTAACTGTGATGGATTTGAAGATTTAGCGGTCGGCCTGCCCCAGGCCTCAATCGGGATTTTAGGAAGTAGAAACTCAGCCACTGGCGCAGTCTATGTGTATTATTCGGCAGAAACTGCCCCCAGTAGCGGTATTTTTAGGTTGAAAACCAGTCCCGAACCCTTGCAAGAACCTGTAGAGCCCGGAATTGACCCACAAATTATTGCTTTTGATGATATGACTGCTAATGCGCAGTTCGGCTCCAGCATGGCAGCAAATGGCAATCTCAATGGCGACTCCCGTGCGGGTAACAGTTGTGATGACTTAATCGTTGGTGCCCCAGGGCAAGATAACCGCGGAGCGGCTTATGTCTTTTTTGGTTCAAGCATTGGCTTGGTTGCACCAAAGCATGAGCGCGACTTTTCCGTAAATGTCGAGACCTGCGACGGTAAAGTAGAAGATGCTACCTGTAGCCCAGTAAAACTCACAGCAGATCATGATCTCTTTGATATTCCCCTGGGTGGAAATTATGTAAGTTTTCAAAACCTGAACGGTGGTAATGATTCTTTTGGCAGTTCAGTTAGTTTTATCGGCGACTTTAATGCCGATGGTTCAACAGATATCGCCATCGGAGTGCCCTATGGAGATTGGGATGGCTATGCCAACAATGTTGTTTTAGACATCAATCGAATTTACAATGTCGGCTATGTCGCTCTTTACTCGGG
>CAZZCP010000010.1:0-47888 GCA_964653235.1 uncultured Pseudobdellovibrionaceae bacterium
GAAGATGCCATTGAAGCTTGGTGGCTCTCTCGCCTGCAGGCTTCCATTGAAAAGATGGAGAAGCTCTATCCCTTACGAATTTTAAACAGTAGCTGGCGACAAGCTTCTAGCGGCGGGGGGCAATGGGAAGGCGGCAATGGTATGCAAAGGCGCTACGAACTTATGGCCCCTGCAAAATTTCGCTGGATCTCTTTAATGAACTCGCACAAAGCTCGTGGAATTCAGGGTGGATATGATGCGGTTACTGCACAAGTTCAGGTTTACAAAAAAGGCAAAGAAAAGCTGATCTTAGATTTAATCGGTGAACTCGAACTGCAAGCAGGCGATCAGATTCATGTTCTTGCCGGAGGCGGTGGTGGCTTTGGCCGGCAAGATCGAGAATGATTTTGTATCTCTATCTATTTAAAAATCTAATGTAAATAAAACTTACAAGCAGAGAATAAATAGAAGCATATTATGAATTACTGCACGCCTGCTCTTTCAAAGCATTGATCAGGCAAACAAGATACAGGTTCCAATTTAGAATTCACTTTAGGATTGTAACGATAAGTACCTTCATCTTCAATAAACATTGATGTGTCAAAACTCGGATATCTATCAACTTGCTCGTTCATGAAATAATGAATCGAATCAGAAAAAAAATCTGAATCAATTTCTACTTTGTAAACAGGCTTATACAAAAATTCAATTTTTTGATCTCTACAGCTTTCACCTGATATAGCAATTTGATAGCTCAATTTGGTTTCTACAACTTGAGCGTAACAAACTTGCTGAGTATCTTCTCTGAAAAACCAGAGAGCTCCTTCATCTGTAAGTTCAGTTATTTCAAATAGAGGATTCGCCCTAAACCATTGATGTAAATAAGTACTCAACATTGATGGGTCTAAAGCGAGCGCCACTTCAAAAGCATCGCGATTCGTACCAGATTCTTGAGAAACTTCTCGCATCAATAAATAGTTAAAATGTTCAGCTTGCCAAACTAGTGAATCATCAAGAGTTCGGCCAGACTCATTGGATATCTTTAACACTCTTTCTTCACCTGGCATAAAAAACAAATCAGGATATTCAAGTCGCTCAAAGGATTGAGCCTGAAATGAAAATAGTATTAAAATAATAAATTTGGCAAAATAGGCCATCTATACCTCTGTTTTTGAGGTATTTTATTTATATAGCAATCACCGATTTACTAGAACGAAATGAATATCCTATACTTTTTGCAAAGATAAAGTGAAATAAAAGGGAGCAGCTAAAAATTAGTAATAAAATTCGCTCTCCTCAAGCAAAGGCAGGCGAACCAGGCTTTGTTTTTGAGTACAGCCTATTTGGGCCTGGCAGACCTGAGTGCTTTTGTTGAAATCAAATTCGACTTCGCCTTGGTCTTGATCTAGCTGCATTTCGATCCGAATCATCAATTCACTATTACGGTAGGTTTGTTCTAAATCTTGATAGCGAATTTTAATCAAATGCAGTTTGATATCTGCATCTTGCAATACGCTCGAAAAATACCCAAGCAAATCAGGAAAAGCCAAATACTGCTCCTTCTCAGCTTCTCGCAAAGAGACTTTCGCTAACTCTTCTTTAAGGATTGCAAATTCAGCCTCTAGACTTCCTCCCTGAAAACTTGGATTCTGACTTCTGCCCTGAATTTGCATTCGATAGGTTTTAGAAACATGGTTTTTGACATCATACACCTCTAATACCAAAAGATCTGCCTCTACATAAAGATTGGCGCGGATGGGCTCCTGAAACTGTGCATTGCTCATCATTGGTAACCTGATTCTTGTAGAGGCCTTCTGAAAACTAGGTTTTAATTCACGCATACTTGCGGCAAAAACTATACTATGAATCAATAGTAAAAAAATGAAATAGCGAATCATGATCCCCCCCGAGAAAATATCCAATCTTCGTAATTGCCGAAAAAATCAATGTAGATAAGCTTTTGAAGATTTTTCTTAAGAACAGCAAGTAAATGAGAAAGAAAAAGCAAAGCTCAGGTTTTGGTTATGATGCAATCTACTTATATTGATTGCTCCAAAATCTGTGGCAATATAATTGAGATTTTGGAGGTTTTCATGAAGTTTTTCATTTTTTACTTATTATGGCTGCCCTCTTTTAGCTTTGCCAGCGGTTTGATCTTTTCTAAAAACTCAGACTCGGTCGAGGTCAACTTACAGCGGGTGCTCAAAAGAATTGAAGATAAGGGTATAAAAGTATTCACAGTGATAAACCACTCTGAAGGGGCAGAGAGTGTTGGCCAAGAGTTACGAGATACTCGGGTTGTGATTTTTGGTAACCCGAAAGTTGGCAGTCGCCTGATGAATAAAGCTCCCAGTTTGGCTATTGATCTTCCGCAAAAAATTGCTATCTATGCCAATGAGCAGGGCGGCTCGACTCTTGTTTTTAATGATCCACAATATTTGGGAATCCGGCACGAATTGAATGACCCTGCTCTTGAAAAAATTAAAAAACTTTTGTCTGAATTGACCAAGCCTTAGCTTAAAACCTCGGCACCAACCGATGAGATCGCATCGCGAATTTCTTGAATGTGCTCTTTATTGCGAGTCTCAAGCTTAAAGTGAATGATCGTGTCTTGAATTGCTGTTCTTTCATCATTGCGGTTATGGTGTACTTCTAATACATTTGCCTCATGCTCACCAATGATTTTGGTAAGTCTCGAAAGTTGTCCGGGCCGATCTGAAACTCTCACACTCAAATCACTGACCCGGCCTCGACTGCTCAAGCCTATAGAGATTACTTTTGAAATCATATTGAGATCGACATTTCCTCCACACAAAAGAGCACAGGTTTTTTTACCCTTATCTACTTTTGAATTAAAAATGGCAGCAAGAGAAACTGCACCTGCACCTTCGACAACTGTCTTTGACCTTTCTAGTAAGTAGACCATAGACTCCGCAATTTGATCATCTGTCACACTAACGACATCGTCTACAAGCGGAAGAATAAAGTTTTCAAAAATATCTTCATTGGGATACTTTACTGCAATTCCGTCGGCAATGGTATAGGGAGGAAGACTTGGCGGCATCAGTTTCTTATTTCGAAAACTCTCTACCATACCGGCGCAGCCTTCTGACTGAACTCCATAGACCTTACAATCTGGTCTGATGGCTTTAATGGCAGTAGCGATTCCACTGATCAAGCCACCTCCACCAATGGGTATAAAAATACTATCGAGATCTTCTAGAGAATCAAGAATCTCCAAACCGAGAGTACCCTGGCCGGCGATGACCTTTTCATCTTTATAAGGATGTATAAAAATATAGCCCTCTTTTTGCGAAAGTTCTTTAGCATATTCGTTGGCATCATCGACCATATCTCCATGCAAAATCACATCGGCACCATATTTTTTAGTAGCTTCTATTTTGATAATCGAAGCAGATCTAGGCATAACCACCGTACTCTTTACACCAGCAAGACTTGCAGCTAGAGCAACTCCTTGAGCATGATTGCCCGCCGAGCTGGCGATCACACCTAAGTTTTTTTCTGATTCTTGCAATTGCAAAATCTTGTTGGCAGCTCCTCGAAGTTTAAAGCTACCCGTCTTTTGTTGATTTTCAAATTTGAGATAAACATCAAGACCAGCTCTTTGCGAACTTGATTCTGAAAAACGCATAGGTGTGCTTCGAATCACCGATTCAATTCGCTGCTGTGCCGCTTGAATATCTTCTAGATTTACTTTCATAACATCAGATCAATTCTTTTTTGTGTCGCTGTCAAGTTTCTGCAATTACGCTCATGCTCTTCCACTTTCCACCGCGAAACCGAAGATAAAAAATGCTAGCAATCGCAAACACATAGAGACAAATTGATGCCCACGAATAATAAACTCCATCATTTATTTTTGAGAAAAAATAGGTTGGAATCACCATTAAGGGCCAAGGCGTAATCAGTACGACGATACTGACAAAGCGGGTATCACCTGCCCCTTTTAAGGCTGAAGAGAAACAAAAGTTCATACTATCAAAAAGTGTAAAGCTCAGTAAAAAGATCAAAAGCTGCTTGGCTAAAGTCTTTACTGCGTGCCATGATTCTGGATCACTATCGGCAGAAAAAAACTGGAGATAAAAATCGGGAAAGAGCCAGATACTCAAATTAATAAGCACTATAAATACAAAGGTGATTTGAAAGCCTTTGTAGGTAGATGCCTCAGCGATCTCTAACTTCTTTTCGCCAATACACTGGCCCACGAGTGAGGCGATGGCTTGCCCGATACCCATCGCTGGAAGAATGCAAATCATTAAAAGACTGACTAAAATTCCACTTGCCGCCAATGCCAATTCACCATTTTTCATATAGCCAAGAATGATTAAAAAGGCTGTAAAAGCGATTCCTTCGAGAGCAAATTGCAAGCCATTGGGAATTCCGTATTTCAAAAAAGAATAAAACTGAGCTTTTTTCATCCCCCATGTTTTGAGTAATGAGTATGGTTCTCGATACTTTTTCTGAAACATCAAAAAAAAGCCAAAAAACATCGCTGCATAACTGGCAAGACCCGTTGCAATTCCGGCGCCGAGAATGCCCATCTCAGCAAAGCCATGCCTACCTGCAACTAGTAAATAATCTAAAATCACATTCGAAATGAGACCTATAAAATTAATCCACATGAGCTTTGAACTCTCATTGATACCGGTAAAAAAACCACCTATCGCGGCCACTGCTGCCATTGGCAAAGCCGAAAAACACATGGCTTGAAAGTATTGGCTCTCTAAAGCCTGCAAGTGCGGCGCATGTCCGATCATATTAAAAATGAACGGAGAGAGCGGAACCAATATTAAAAATAAAATTCCCCCAAAGATACTAACGTAAATTCCATGTGTAATTGAATAACCAATATCTTGAAAGTGCTTTGCCCCTAGGTTTTGGGCTACAAAAGCAAGTGTGTAGGCTGCAGTTTGGTGCAACAGAGCCATCGGAATCCAAAACAAGCCCGTCACTGACATCGAGGCCGCGATGGCTTGGGTCGAATAATTGGCCAAAAACATTCGGTCGATTGTGAATTGTAAATTCCAAAAAGCCGTTGAAATAATCAAGGGCAGAGAAAAAACTAAGATGCTTTTGTAGGTTGGTATTTGCATTTTGGCCAAGCTAACATAGCTTTCGCAGAGAAGATAAAAAAATAAACTGCTCCCTTTTGTGTCGCTTCGGACGTCCGTCCGGAGGCAGGTAAATTACCAAAATAATTGGTTTTATCTGTTCGAATTTGTTGAAATTTTGATGCAGTTTCGGACAAGTATTTTAGATTGTTGAAAGTGCAATTGAATTTTGGGATAAAAGTGAAACAAAAGGGAGCAGCTAATAAAAAAAAGACCGGATGCCTTGCGACAACCGGCCTGACTACCAATAGGTAGTAAAACCACGAATTGGTAGAAACTCACCCGGAAGCAAAGGGGGCCTCTCTAAATCGACGGACACCACAGGCGTCTCGGCTTCCTTGTGATAGAAGAAGGGAGCGAATGCTTTCCCACAATTTTCGCACCGATCCACAACTCCTGACTTTTGCTCAGTTACATGCCCGCATATATGGCAGCGCCTTAAGTGAAGACTTTCCTTCACGAGCACCTCCAAGCAAATCTTTTGGGGCAAAACCTACGTGCAACAAACCCTTAACTTTTCTATCGGCAACTCGACCAAAGAATTAAGACTTTTTACTGAATAAGATCTGCAATTTTAAACGCAATGCATTAAGTGATTAGAAAGACTCGTTTCGTGATTACAAGTTCCATTGTCAGTCTAGTCTTGCTTGGATATGCTGCGTGGGTATGGAAAAACTAAAAAATTTGCTTTTCAATCGCTATCGCAAGCAAATTCTTTTCTTTCTAGATCAGTCTCTTCTTACAATTGGTATAGTTTCTATTGCCACTGTGTTTTTTGAATACTTTCTTATTCCTCCTCGCTGGCTCGATGAATTCTTTTTAAAAATATCCAGCTATTTACTGATTGCCTTTGTTGTACAAGAGCTTTTGCGCTGGCTGTACTGCCGCAGTTATATGTATTTTCTCAAAAGTCGTATTTTTGAAACGGCTATTGCCTTACTGGCAGTAGTTCAACTTCTTTTTACTACACAATTGCAAGAGTTTTTGATTGGCATTGGCGCTCCTATTGAAATAGGTGACCTCACTCTGATTTATTTAGGCTTGAGCCAATCACCGATCTTAATTGGTTTTTTATTTAGCTCAATCAACAACCAAGCTTGGGTAAAAAAACTATCTTTGAGCTCACCACAAATCTTTACCATTAGTTTTTTCATTCCCATATTAATTGGAACCCTGCTGTTAAAACTCCCAAAATCAACTGTTGAGGATATTACTTGGGTCGATGCTTTCTTTACTGCGACCAGTGCTATTTGCGTCACAGGTCTGACCACACTTAATATTTCAAAAGAGTTCACCGATCTTGGACTCTTTGTAATTTGTGTTCTCTTTCAAATTGGCGGCCTTGGCATTATGACTTTAACCATCGCTTTTGCCTCGATGCTTGGCGGGCGTGGACTCGGGGTCGGTGATCGGCTTTTACTGTCTGATCTTTTTGATGTCGGAAAAATTGGAGAGGTGAAAAGTCTGCTTCGAAGAATTGCTTTTTTTACTTTTACTATCGAGGGAATTGGAGCCCTATTGCTTTACAAATTTCACTATCAGGGTCAGGGATTTCATTTGCGGAGTTTTATGGAGTCGGTTTTTCACTCGATCTCTGCATTTTGCAATGCTGGATTTAGTGTTTATGAAAAAGGTATGAACACTGATTTGATTCGCAACAATTACCCCTATACTTTTGTACTTATGGTCTTGATTGTTCTTGGCGGTTTGGGCTTTCCGGTTTTGGCAAACTTTTTAGATGTTTTGCGAAATCGTTTTAAAAGAGACCGAGCATTTCGTGTTCTCAGTACGCATTCAAAATTAGTTTTATTGAGCACAGGTATTTTTTTAATTGGCGGTTGGCTTGCTTTATTTTTAATGGAAAGCCCTTCTTCTTTTGCAGAGATGCCTTGGTGGGATCGTCTCTATCACAGTCTATTTTTGTCAGTCACCAGTCGTACAGCTGGGTTTAATATTTGGCCTACAGAATTTCTTTCTATTGGTAGCGTTGGCGTATTGCTTTTTTTGATGTGGGTGGGCGCATCTCCTATGTCGACAGGTGGAGGAGTTAAGAATGTCACTTTCTTGATTGCACTGCTCAACCTTTACACCCATATTCGCGGCTACAATCGGATCAATATTTTTGAAAGAAGCATCGGATCAAAAAGCATTTACCGAGCCTTTGCTGCACTCGTAGTTTCTCTAATCTTTATTGGCTTGTCGGTGATGACAATGCTTTTACTTGAGCCCGATCTTCCGGCAATTGATTTGATCTTTGAAGTTTATTCGGCCTGGGGTACGGTTGGACTTTCACGCGGGCTTACTGCTGATTTGGGCAGTCCCGCAAAGTTACTCTTGATTGTTTTGATGTTTGTCGGAAGAGTAGGAGCTATTACCGTCTTAGGTGCTTTTATTGCCCGAGCTAAAAAAAGAAGGTTTCAATACCTAGAAGACAATGTATTAATTTATTAAAGGATAGAATATGCAAGGTGAAAAGTGCGCCATCATTGGCTTAGGACATTTCGGACTCCATCTCGCTTTAGACCTTACCCATAATGGGATTGAGGTGCTAGCCATTGACCAAAACCAGGTAAGAGCTGAGATTTTAAGAGATAAAGTTGCACATACGATCATTGCCAATAGCCGAGATTACAATTCTCTTGAAAGCCTTGGCCTCAAAGATTTTGATTTTATAGTGGTTGCTATTGGAGAAGACTTTGAAAGCTCTCTACTGACTGTGTCTCATTTACAAGATATGAAGTGCAAAAAAATTATTGCTCGTGCTACATCGATTGTACATGAGCGTATTTTGAAACAGATGAAGGTAGACCAAATCATTCTCCCTGAAGCAGAAGCTGCCAAGCACCTAGGTAAAAAACTACATATGAGAGGCGTAGTCGAGTCTCTGGAAGTCTCCAAAGACTTTACAATCGTTGAAGTTGAACCTCCTGCCTGGGTGATTGGTAAAACTTTAAAAGAACTCGATCTAAGAAATTCTCACAAAATCAACCTCGTGACCCTTGCCAGAGTGAAAGAATCGGATGAAATGCTCACTTTGGGCAAGCGAAGAAATATAGAAGTGATGGGTATTATCGATATAGACAGAAAGTTAGAGCCCGAGGATTATATGATTTTATTTGGTAAAGAGAAAGACATCGAAGCTTTCTTAGGATACTAGGCGGATAGTGGATCATCTTCCTCATCATCATTTATTTTCTGTGAAAGATTCGGGTACATTTGTTTTTTCTGATCCATATTGATCACGCAAGATACCGCATAAGATAAGAGTTGAGTAAAGCGTATATGGCTGTCTTTAAAGTTACTGTGCTCTTTGGGCATTCTTGCTGAAATCACGCCGTAAAATTCACCTTGATAAAAGAGCGGACAAACTATGATAGCATTAAACTGAATTGTTTGAACATTCTCTTTGATTTTTGCCATTGTAGGATCATTGTCTAAATTTTCAATTACCACCATGCGCTCAGTGTTCATTACATGAATGACTTCAGGGTATTTGTTCATATCGAGCTGCAATCCATTGAGACTTTTATCATCACTAGAAACCATAACAAAAGCCCTTTGCCTGTCGGGGTGGCAATACATCACGTTGCAACGAACGGCTTTTAAAGTCAAAGATAGCATCTTTGTGTGAGTGAAGATTTTATCGCGAGCTGTTTTTTGACTGGTAGCCTCTCTTAAAACCAAATCTAAAAGATGTAGCAAAGGAGCGTACTCATTTTTATTGTCATTGCTCTTAATCAATTCAATTTTCTTTTTCTTCTGAATATGAAAGATAATTCTAGAGAGCATGTCTTCTTCTCGATATGGTTTAACGATGTAGTCATCTGCACCCGTCTTAAGAGCTTTACGAACATTTTCAATATTGTTGTGAGAAGAGGTCATAAAGAATTTGGTTTGAATCTTATTGGATTTACAGTGCTCAAGAAGTTGGATTCCACTGAACTCAGACAAGACCATGTTGACAATACTAAAATGAGGTTGCCATTGATCGATAATTGATTTGGCCTCTAAGCCACTTTTACAGACTTTACATTCAAAGGCTTTTTGCTCTAAAAATTTACTGAGATTCATGGCTTGCAAACCATCTTCATCGGCAATCAAAATCTTATAATTCGCAGAGCTCATGGAATTAAATCGGTCTGTTTAAAGTAAAATTCAACGGACCAATGTCGCAAAGCCCAGTCCGAAAAATCGAGTGACCTTTGGCACAATGTCTTTTATGAAAAAGCATGGCTTTTTTGGTTTTTGAAGGCATCGATGGAGCAGGAAAATCGACTTTGCTCAAGCTTTTGCAAAGCGATTTGCAAGACCTTGGTTGTGAAGTCATCGCCACTCGTGAGCCGGGTGGGACCGAATTGGGAGAAGAGCTGCGGCAGATTTTGATTCGAAAACAAGGCGAAGTACCTTGCCCTCGCACTGAGCTACTTTTGTATATGGCAGGACGAGCCCAGCATGTGGATAAAAAAATTCGACCTGCTTTGCAAGCCAAGAAATGGGTGCTGTCTGATCGATATGCCGCAAGCTCCGTTGCTTTTCAAGCTGGGGGCAGAGAAATTTTAGAGTCAGAGGTCGATGCATTGAATGCTTTTGCCACTCAAGCTTTGAGCCCAGACTTAACTGTGTTGATCGATCTCGATATCCAAACAGCACAGAAGAGAATGAAAGATCGAGAGAAAGATCGTTTTGAAGAAGAAAAATCGGAGTTTCATCAACGAGTACGCCAAAAATACCTTCAGCTTGCTGAGAATCCCTCTTGGTTGGTTTTAGATGCCAATCATTCACCACAAGAATTGTATCAAATACTTGTATCTGAATTAAAGGAGCGTGCCCTGTGGCCAAAATCCTAGAGCAAATTTTAGGTCACGAAAAACAAAAAGAGAGCCTAATTCGAGCCTATCGCCAGAGCAAACTCTATCCGAGCTTGCTCTTTGCTGGCCCCTCTGGAATAGGCAAAAAATCATTGGCACTTGGTTTTGCTCAAGCTCTTTTATGCAAACACGATGAACTCGCTTGCGGACAATGCCCCTCTTGTTTGCGAATTGAGAATCTTGAGAGTGAGGATTTGCTTTTTATTGAGCCAGATGGACAAAGTATTAAGGTAGAGCAAACCAAAGAAATTCATAAATTTTTAGGTTTAGCGCGTCTTCATGAAGCGCGTGTTGTCTTAATCGATGCTTGCGAGAAGATGAACCCACAGGCTGCGAACTCACTTTTAAAAGTTCTCGAAGAGCCCCCGCCTTCTTCTTATTTCTTTTTAATTACTCACAACTTGGCCAATATTCTACCGACGATTCGCTCTCGATCTCAATTGATTGCGCTTCAAGCTCTACCCAATGAAATATTAAGAGCTTTGAGTGATGCACCCGATTGGCAGATCCGCGCTGCTCGAGGAAGCATGGATCAATTGCAGTACTGGCAAGACAATGACAAACAAGAGTTGCGAAAAGACTGCATCGAATTTTTGCAAAGCATTCCCAAAGGCAGTAGTTGGGAAGCTTTTCAAAGAATCAAAGAAATGGCTACGGATCGCCAGAGATCTCTTGAACTCTTCTCTCTAATTCAATATTGGTTTCGAGATCTCAGTATATTGAAGTCGAGCCCCGATGATCTTCTCTTTTCAGATCAAAAAGATGAGCTCGAAAAATGGCAAAATCAAAGCCAAGTTGAAATCTTAAAACTGGCACAGCTTTCGATCGCGATGGAACAGAATCTTTTGCAAAATGTAGATAAATCCTTAGTTTTTGAAAACTTTTGGCTAGAATCTGCTAAGATATGTAAAAACCCAAACCTTGGATAGATTATGTTGCGTTGGACTGACATTCACTGCCATTTGAACTTTTTAGAGATTACCCCCTATGAAGCTATTCACAATGCCAAAAACAATGGTGTTGAGAGACTCATTACCATTGGGACAGAGCCAGGTGATTTGGATATCGTGCAAGAACTTGCCGATCGCTACTACCCCGAAGTCTACTGTACACTTGGAATTCACCCCCATGAGGCAAAGCTCAATACCGCACAGATTGAAAGAAAGATTCGAGCTGAATCTTTAAAAAAAGAGGTTGTCGCCATTGGCGAAATTGGTCTCGATTACTTTTACTTGCACTCAGATATTGAAACCCAAAAAAAAGTATTTAAAGAGTACCTACAAATTGCTCTTGAGAATGATTTACCTGTTGAAATTCACACCCGCGATGCCGAAGAAGATACCATCGAGATCTTAAAAAGTTTCGGTGAAGAATTTCGCGGCGTCATTCATTGCTTTACCGGAACCGACTTTCTTGCCCAAGAGAGTTTAGAACTTGGGCTCGATATTTCTGTGAGTGGAATCGCTACTTTTAAAAATGCCAGAGATCTACGAGCTACGATTGAGAAAGTACCTTTAGATCGGCTGCACGTTGAGACCGACTCGCCCTTTTTAGCGCCTGTTCCACATCGTGGTAAAAAGAATGAACCTGCCTTTGTGATTCACACTGCCGAAATGCTCGCCGAACTGAAAGGTGTAAGTCTTGAAGACTTGAATGCACAAGTCGAGAAGAACAATCAACGTGTCTTCTCGAAAATGAAATCATGGTCTTAATTCTTCTTCGTTAATAAAACGATTCAGATCATAGCCTTTAGAGAGTATCGCATCCGTTGCGGCTTGCATTTGTTCCTCACTCAATTCAGAAGTGCGCGATAGAATCCAGCCCGTGGATCGATCTCCATTGCCGACAAAAGCCCACGAATATAGACCTTCATTATTCTTTTCACCCAGAGCTAATATCCAGTAGTCTCCCGCAAAGAGCCAGCGAAGACCTGGAATAGGAACAAAGCTCACCTCTAGTTTTGCATTGCTTTGCCGATCGACCACTCTGGCCCGAGCTCTTCCGACACTTTGATCAATTTTTCCGTTTCGCATTTTGATGCATGAGTTTACAACATCTATATTGCCATCTCTTCGAATCGAATAGTTCGCCCGAGTATCAAAACACCCCTCTTGAAAGCTTTGTGGAATTCGTAAAATCTCATACCAATCGCCTTGATAGGCATTCAAATCCACCGAATCTACAGTTTGCACTTCAGCATTGGCCATAAACGCAAAACATAGCATAAATAAAACTTTCGTCATTATTTCCCCTTTTTAAAAACAAAATGAATGATAAGGCAATTATTTGCAAGCCTGCTTGTGCTCTGTCGAATCTTTTGTCAGTCTTTGAGTTATTACAAATAGGTTATCTTGAGCTTGCAGGATGCAAAATTGAAGTTTAAAACAAAAATTATGATTATGAAAGTTTTAGTTTTGATCTCAATTTTATTCGCTAGTATTTCATCGCATGCTCTGCCTCTTTGTCAGTACAAAGGAGGAAGTCTCAGCATAATTTCAGATATCCAACTATATAAAAAATCCAATCGCTCTCGTGAATATACAATATTTGAACCCTATAACTCATCTTGTAAGTTGCTTTCTTCGACAGGTGCTAGAGGATGTTATCATCGAGCAAATTCTTATTCCTCCGATGGCTATTCATGCTATCTTTACTATACCGTAAGAGATGTTCTAAACGAGAGTGATCCTAATCCAGTCGAGTCTCCTAGGGCCTCTTGCTGGGTTTGCAATTAAAATCTTCTCCCCTTTCTTTCGTTTTGTGCTATTTTAGATAATTAAACTTGCGACCTATTTGTATTCGCTTTTTTTTGCTTTTACTTTCTGTAAAACAGACTAAGGTTGCGTGTATCTTTCTGGCACATCCACCGATAAAGAACTATGGATGTACAGAAGATTGAGAACAACCTGAATCCTTTCAAACATATTTCTGAAGTTACGCTAGAGAAATTGATCTCTACTCTCATCGTCGTCTCTTTGGTTCTTTTACTTCGCTATTTAATCTCTCGCTACGGCTTTCGCCGATTTGAAGATGTAAAAACCCGCTACCGCATGCAAAAAACCATCAGTGCGGCAACCAGCATTCTTTTGTTCTTTTTTGTCGGTAGC
Organism: uncultured Pseudobdellovibrionaceae bacterium; assembly: GCA_964653235.1. Classification (GTDB taxonomy): domain Bacteria; phylum Bdellovibrionota; class Bdellovibrionia; order Bdellovibrionales; family UBA840; genus CAZZCP01. The sequence goes on from CAZZCP010000010.1 coordinate 13,087, forward strand.
ATTTGGCTTGAAGGTATCGAATCTTTTGCTACCTATCTGGGTTTACTGTCTGCCGGTTTGGCCGTTGCCTTGAAAGAGCCCGTTACCGAAATTGCCGGCTGGGGTTTTATTATGTGGAAGCGTCCTTTCGAATTGGGAGATAGAATCCAAGTGGGGCCAGACAAAGGAGATATTATAGACATTGGTTTATTTCAATTCACTATTTTAGAAATTGGTGCTTGGATCGATGCGGAACAAAGTACAGGTAGAATCATTTACATACCCAACTCTCGCGTGTTTACCTCATCTTATATCAACTACAATCGAGGTTTTTCTTATATTTGGAATGAGATACCTGTGTTGATCACTTTTGAAAGCAATTGGAAAAAAACCCGTGAAATACTCGAAGAAATTTTAGAGCATCCCGATTTTCAGCTCAGTAAATCTGCTGAGAGAAAAATTCGTGCAAACTCCAAGAGATATCTTATCCATTACACTCACCTCACACCAAAGGTCTATCTATCTAAAAGAGATTCCGGAGTTCTTTTAACCATGAGATACTTATCCAGTCCAAGAAAGCGGCGCGGTACAGAAGATCTGATATGGTCCGAAATTTTGACCAAGTTTGACCAAAACCCTGATATCAACTTGGCCTACAATACAGCTCGAAGCTTAACCCAGTTGCGCAAAGATCCCGAATTAGATGAAGACCCCTTTGCAGGCTAAATCCTTGCAATTATTATGGATAGAACCTATAAAAGGGCATTCTTAGGAGGCCCTATATGTCAAAGTTACGCGTTGGTATCAATGGATTTGGAAGAATCGGCAGAATCCTTTTTCGAGCAGGTTATGAAAAACTCGACATTGTCGGAATTAACGACCCATGTGGTATTGCAACATCGGCTCATTTATTAAAATACGATAGCACTCATGGTCGTTTTCCAGGAAGCATCGAAGCCAAAGAGAACTCACTACTCGTAAATAATAAAAATATTCCTTTTTCGCAAACCAAAAACCCCGCAGAGATTCCTTGGAAAGACTGGGAAGTGGATGTGGTTCTTGAATGCACTGGAGCCTTCAACTCAAAAGCCGAAGAATTGCAAAAACATATTGCTGGAGGGGCAAAAAAAGTTTTGGTCTCCGCTCCAGCGGAGGCTGCAGATTTCACCGCTGTTTATGGTGTAAACCATGCAAAATATGATCCTGATAAACATAGTATTATTAGCAATGCTTCTTGTACCACCAATTGCCTTGCTCCTGTGGCTAAAATTCTTCACGAAAATTTCGGTATCGAATCAGGTTTAATGACAACAGTTCATGCCTATACCAGTGATCAAAGACTTTTAGATAATGCACATAAAGATTTGCGTCGTGCTCGAGCTGCTGCTCTTTCGATGATTCCAACCAGCACGGGTGCTGCGATTGCTGTAACCAAAGTCTTGCCTGAACTCAAAGGCAGACTTGATGGTTTGGCGGTGCGAGTTCCAACTCCCAATGTTAGTTTGGTGGACTTTACAGTTCAGTCTTCAAAAGCAGTTACTAAGGAAGCCATCAACGAAGTTCTCACCAACGCCTCCAATGGCGACTACAAAGGTATTTTGGAAGTAGCTACCGAACCTTTGGTTTCTTGCGATTTTAATGGCTCACCTGAAAGCTCCATTATTGATGCCGCAAACACAATGGTAATCAATGATACCCACTTTAAAGTTTTTGCCTGGTATGACAATGAAACTGGTTTCTCCAATCGAATGGTCGATCTTGCAATCTATCTGCAAGAAAGAGGTTTATAAATGTCTTCAGGCCTGGATAGAATTCAAGGAATTGAATCTTTAAACTTAAAAGAAAAAAGAGTTTTTCTTCGTCTCGATCTCAATGTCCCAATCGAGGGTGGAATCATTTTAGACGATTTCCGCATCCGCGCAGCTCTTCCTAGCATTCAATATCTTCTCGAAAAAGAAGCAAAAGTAGTTCTTGCTTCTCATCTAGGTCGTCCAAAGGGACAAAAGAACCCAAAGTTTTCTTTAGAACCTGTCGCCGAAAGACTTCGTGATTTGCTTGAGATAGAAATTCTTTTTGTTGAAGATCCAGATAGTGTAGCGCCAAAAAGCTTGCTATCAGGTTTAAAGAAAAATCAAATTATCTTATTAGAGAATCTCCGCTCTGTTGAAGGTGAAGAGAAGAATTCTCATGAACTCGCAGGTCAGTTGGCAAGTTATGTCGATGTCTACATAAATGATGCTTTTGGAGCTTCACACCGTGCCCATGCATCTATTGTTGGCCTGCCTAGCTTGGCAAAAGAAAAAGCAATTGGCTATCTAATGCAAAAAGAAGTCGAGATGCTCGATCAAGTTCTCTACAAAGCAGAAAGCCCTTTTCATGCCGTTTTGGGAGGCTCGAAAGTTTCAGATAAAATTGGTTTGATTGAAAACCTGATGGAGAAAATCGACTGCTTCTATATTGGTGGAGCAATGGCCTATACATTTTTAGAGGCCCGTGGTTTTACTTTAGGAAATTCTAAAATCGAAAAAGCAAAAGTTGCGCTTGCTGGAGAGCTTTTAGAGCGTATAGAAAGTCGCGACAAAGAGATCCTCTTACCCATCGATCATATCATCGTAGAAGAACTAAAAGCGGGAGCGGAGTATAAAATCACTGACTCCGAAGTCATTCCTGATGGCTGGATGGCAGTCGATATCGGCCCCAAAACTCGCAAGCTCTATACAGAGAAGTTGACTGCGGCAAAAACAATATTTTGGAATGGCCCCATGGGCGTCTATGAAATTGCCCCCTTCGATCAAGGCAGTCTTTCGATTGCAGAAGCTCTTTCACAATCTAATGCGACAACTATTGTCGGTGGAGGAGACTCAGCAGCTGTAACCAAACAAAGTGGCTTAGAAGAGAAAATGACACATATTTCAACCGGCGGAGGAGCAAGTCTTGAATATTTGCAAGGCTCTGCTTTGCCTGGACTCGAGGTTTTAAGATCATGATTTTTGCCGGTAACTGGAAAATGAATAAGGGCCCCAAAGAAACTCGCGAATTCTTATTGGAATTTCTAGAGAGAATTGAGGCAAATGCACAAAAAGACTATTTGCTTTTTGCTCCTGCCACCAATCTTTACCTTTGTGCCGATATGCTCAAAAGTACCTCTGTGGGTTGGGGCGCGCAAAATTGCTACTTTGAAGCTTCGGGTGCTTTTACGGGAGAAATCTCTCCACAAGTATTACAAGAAATGGGCGCCACTCACTGTTTGGTAGGCCATTCGGAGCGTCGTCAAATTTTTAACGAAAGCGATGAGATATTGGCTAAAAAAGCCTCTGCTCTGCAAAATTTTGGCATTATTCCTGTCTATTGTGTTGGAGAGACTTTAGAAGAGCGCGAAGCGGGTAAAACTCTCGAAGTCGTTATGGGCCAACTTCATGCCGCTTCTTTAGATGGAGATTTCTTAATTGCCTATGAGCCTGTTTGGGCCATTGGCACCGGCAAAGTGGCTAGCCCCGAGCAAGCTCAAGAAGTACATGCTGAAATTCGCAAAGAATATTCACAAAAGCTTTTGTATGGCGGCAGTGTAAAACCAGAGAATGCTGCTGAGCTAGCCGCGCAAAATGACATTGATGGTTTTTTAATTGGCGGCGCCTCACTTAAGGTTGAGAGCTTTATTGCGATTTCTCAGAATTCGAAATAGAAAATTTATGCGTATTTTATTGCTTCTTTGTTTTTGTCTGTCGACACATGCCTCTGAAATCACTTTGATGACTTTCAATGTAGAAAACCTCTTTGATCATCTCGATGATCCAGGCAAACGAGATGAAACTTTTTTGCCCTTGAGCCAAAAAAAGCCTTCGATGTGCAAAAGCATCAAGGTCAAAAAATGGAAGAAGCAATGTCTCGAGCTCGACTGGAGTGAAGAGGTGCAAAAGGCCAAACAAAAAGAAGTGGCCCAAGCCATTTTAAAAAATGGCCCGGCTGATATTTTGATCTTGCAAGAAGTAGAGAATTTTTCGATCTTAGAAGATCTGAGAAAAAGCTATCTTGCCAAAGTTTATCCATTAGAGGCCACCTTGATCGAGGGCAATGACTATCGAGGAATCGACATCGCCGTATTGAGCCGCTTTCCTGTCACAGCGAAAACACTTCATCGAATTCCCTTTCGCGATTTTAAGAAAAAAGACAAAAGAGGAATTTTAGAGGTGCAATTGCAAGGACCTACAAAAATCACAGTCTTTGGCGTTCATTTTCCGGCACCCTTTCACCCAGCAAGATTAAGGGTCGATGCCCTCAACCACCTCAATCAACTGGCCCTTAAAAAAACGGGATTGGTTCTGGCAGCGGGCGATTTTAATATTCCTTCGGAGGAGGAGAAAAAGAGACAGCCCATCGCCACTTTTACAGATCCAATTTGGCAAGTGGCTCATAAAAAATGCAAAGACTGTCTCGGAACCAGCTACTATCCCCCTAAGAAATCCTGGTCTTTTTTGGATATGATTCTGCTCAAAAAGAATGATCAATGGCAGATCAGTAAAGTCGAAGTCGCTAATCTCTATGACAATCAAAAAGACCCGAAAGGACGGCCTTTGAGCTTTGACCCTGTAGCAAAAAAAGGGGTCTCAGATCATTTTCCTTTGAAAATCACCATTGACGCTAAGCAAAAATAACTGGTATTCCTTTTCATTTCGGCCTATATTGCCAGCCTTAAGAGGTATTCATGCTTACATTTTTGAGTATTGTTCATTTGTTTATTGCGCTCGTTCTTATTGTTCTCGTTCTTGTTCAAGATTCCAAAGGCGGTGGCCTTGGAGGTGGAATGGGCGGTGGAACTTCAGCTGTAATTGGCTCTGTAAGTGCTGAAAACATTCTCACCAAAGCAACTCGTTGGGTTGCAGTAATCTTTGCCCTCAATTGTATTGTTCTAACTATGATTATTTCTGACCAAAGCGCTAGCGTAACTGAAACCACCCCTGCCGCCATCTCTGCTCCTTTGGAGAACTTAGGGGAAGCTGCTGAACCTGGAGCAAGTACAGAGGTCCAGCCCGAGGCCGATCAAACTCAAGAACCTACTCCTGCCGCCCAATAAGTTGTAAACTCTTCGTATATGCTGCGAAGAATTGTTCTCTACACCATTTTAAGCCTTCTATTTCTTATTGGCATAGGCGTTCTGATGCAAAGAGACCGAATTTCAGAGGTCTATGAATACTATTTTGGTGAACCTGATTCACGAGAAATTATCGCAGAGGCTAGTGAAACTAAGGGCAGAGTTCGTTTTAAACTTCCCCGTAGATTGATCTACAAAAAACTTCGAGACGAGCAAAAGCTTCGTTATTTTGACACGATCACTACTGATGCCAATTCTTCGGTTCTATTGAGCTTTAAAGATGGTTTGCAACTTGAGTTGGGTCCCAATACAGTTATGGTTCTTGAGAAACCAGAAGATGGCTCTGGTGGTATTGTTTTGCTCTCCTTTCTTCGTGGTCGCTATAAAGTTCGTAGTCAAGGTAACAGTAAAAGCGTAATCAAAGGCACCAAGGCGCTTCCTAAAATTGGAACACTGCCTGAGCCTAAACTAATCATTGAAGAAGAAGTCATCCCAGAGGTAGCTCCCCCTGTACTCAAAAAAGATAAACTCAAGGAAATTGAGGCCAAAAGACTGGAAAGAGAAAAGAGACAGAAAAAAGAAACTCTACCGGACTCTTATATTTCAGGTCGCATTAAATTGCAGAGACCTTTTTTCAACCGTTGCTATGCTCAGCACTTGCGACTCAACCCTAACGCAACCGGGAGAATCCAGTTGCAATTTGTGATACAGCCCACAGGCAAAGTCGCTGATGTAAATATCGTAAGTGCCAGTATTGAAGATCCACGACTTCAACAATGTACAAAATCGATTGTAGAACGGGTTGAATTTCGATCCTTCAAGGGCGATCCGATTGTAGTGACCTACCCCATTAATTTCGAATAATAGGAATGAACCAAAAGCTAAAAAACAATGGCTAGTTTGCAAAACCTGAAAAGGGTTTAAGAATTGATTTTAAGGTACCAAGCTTCAAGATCTTCGATATCACTTTTATTGATCAAGTCATACATCTCGGCAACCTGAATGAGCTCATGATAGTCGGTCAAAGTTTCTAAGAAAATTTGAGCCTCACGAAAGCTTCTTTTTGATTCATGAAATCCATAAGTAAAGATGGCGAGTACAGCAACGACTTCGACTCCCGCATCTTTAAGGGCATTTGCAGCACGTAAAGCAGAAGCACCCGTTGATATGAGGTCTTCAATCAGTACAACTTCTTGACCTTTGTGAAGCCTACCTTCGATTTGATTTTCACGCCCATGTTTTTTTGCTTTAGAGCGAACATAAACCATTGGCAACTGTAGTTCATCGGCAAGCCAAGCTGCATGAGGTATACCAGAGGTGGCAGTGCCCGCGATCACTTCAACATTAGGAAACTGTTTCTTGATGATTTCTGAAAAGGCTTTGGCAATGGCTTTACGAACATCAGGATAAGAAAGTGTTAAACGATTGTCACAGTAGATAGGTGACTCGGTACCAGAACTCCAGGTAAAGGGTTTTTTAGGACTTAGACTGATCGCTTTAACGTCGAGTAGTGCTTTGGCTATTTCTCTCATGCTTCTTCCATTTCTTTTCGTATCAAATTTATTGCCTCTGTCGGATTCTCGGCCTGAGTAATGGCTCTTCCTATCACCAAATAATCAGCTCCTGCTCGAGTGGCTTCAGCAGGTGTCATTACCCTTTTTTGATCTGCATTTGCAGCAAAACTAGGACGTATTCCGGGGCAAACGCAAACAAAATCTTTACCAAATCTCTCTTTTATATCGATCACCTCTTGGGCAGAACAAACAATTCCATCAAGACCGGCATCTTTTGCCATTGCTGCATAGTCGAGTACACAATCTTTGAGGCTTCCAGAAATTTTAAGCTGCTTTTGCATTTGCTCTTCACTTGTGCTCGTAAGTTGTGTGACTGCCACCAGTATCATTTCATCTCCGGCTTCTTGCCGAACTGCTTTTAACATCTCAAGGCCTCCAGCGCAGTGAAAGTTGAGCATATCAACTCCAAGATCGCGTACACTTTTCACTGCACCCCTTGCTGTATTCGGAATGTCATGAATTTTTAGATCAAGAAAGATTTTGTAGCCTTTGTCTTTGAGTTTGTGCACCACTTGAGGTCCGTTGGCATAATAGAGCTGCATCCCAACCTTGACCCAAGTCATGTGATCGCCGGCTTTTTCTAATAGAGCATCTAGCTCTTGCTCAGAACTAATATCTAGGGCGACGATGACTTCACTCATATTTTCCTACTTGATGAAAAGCTGGAATGCTTTCTGTGCTAAAACTAATCGACTGCAAAACTCTTAATAAAGCTTCTGCTGTATCAAGAGAAGTCAAACAAAGTACATTTCTTTCAACAGCTGCCCTGCGAATTTGAAAACCATCACGCGTTGGGGTTTTGCCTTTGGTGAGTGTGTTGAAAACATACTGAGCTCCCCCTTGCTCGATCAAATCAAGAATATTTGGTGATCCTTCTTCGATCTTCTTGAGTCTTTCGACTTGCACATCTGCTCTTTCAATGGCATTAGCTGTTCCACCTGTAGCAAAAATGCGAAATCCCAACCTTGAAAAGTCACGAATAATAGGAATCGCTTCTTCTTTGTCTTTATCTGCAATCGTACAAATAAAGCTACCATAGGTTGGAAGTCGCATACCTGCAGCCAAAAGACCTTTGTAAAGAGCCTTTGATAAATTCGTATCTCGGCCCATGACTTCACCGGTAGATTTCATTTCGGGGCCCAAACCAATGTCAACCATGCGCAATTTAGCAAATGAAAAAACAGGTACTTTAACTGATACAAAGCGATCTTCAGGATAATAACCTGGGCGATATCCTTGCTCTCTTAAGCCCTTTCCTAAAATAGCTTGAGTTGCAAGTTTCGCCATCGGTACACCGGTGACCTTACTCAAAAAAGGTACGGTTCGAGACGACCTTGGATTGACCTCGATCACATAAGGCACTCCTTTTTTCAGAACAAATTGAATATTTAAAATGCCTTTAACTTCTAATTTCTTACAAAGTTTAGTAGTGATCTCGATGATTTTTTCTTTATTTTCTGGATAAAGTCTTTGTGGTGGATAGACTGCGATTGAGTCGCCCGAGTGAACGCCTGATCTTTCGATGTGCTCCATGATTCCTGGAATCAGTACGTCTTGACCATCGCAAATCGCATCGACTTCTAGCTCAAGTCCAAGCATATAGCGATCAATCAAAACCGGATGATCGGGATTTACCTCAACTGCGGTAGAAATATAATTTCTTAGTTCCGACTCAGAGTAAACAATCTCCATAGCTTGCCCGCCCAAAACATAAGAAGGACGAACCAGTACAGGGTAATCTAGCGAATTGGCAACCTCTACAGCTTCATCCTCTGACATAACTGTTTTTCCAAGCGGCTGAGCAATTTCTAGATCTTTCAATAGTTCTTCAAAACGTTTTCGATCTTCGGCCCGATCAATATTGTCTAAAGACATACCAAGAATTTTGACCCCGAGATCTTCTAGGGGTTTTGCCAAATTTATGGCTGTTTGTCCGCCAAACTGAACGATGACTCCCTCTGGTTTTTCTTTTTGAATGATGTTGTAGACATCTTCAATATAGAGTGGTTCAAAGTAGAGACGATCTGAAGTACTAAAATCAGTTGAAACGGTTTCAGGGTTGTTGTTCACCACGATGGCTTCATAACCCATCTCTTGAATCGCACGAACCGCATGAACTGTGGCATAATCAAATTCAATTCCTTGTCCAATACGAATCGGACCAGAGCCCAAAACCAAAACCTTTTTCTTATCAGTCTCTAAAACTTCATCTTCTTCTTCAAAAGTGGAGTAATAATAGGGAGAGTAGGCCTCAAATTCAGCAGCGCAAGTATCTACCATTTTGTACACGACTTGAATTTTATTTTTTTCACGAAAGCGGCGAACATCTCCCTCGGTGCTTGAGGTGAGCTCAGCGATTTTTCGGTCAGTAAAACCCAATCTTTTGACAGAGAAGAGCTTTTCTTTACCTAGGTCTTCAAGATTTCTGCCCTTGAGTTGTTCTTCTTGCTCTATAATATTTTGAATTTTGTAGAGAAAGAAAACATCGATTTTGGTAATTTGATAGACTTCTTCAAGGCTTGCTCCTTTGCGAAAGGCCTCAGCAATAGCAAAAATTCTCTCGTCGGTTTGTTCTTTGATTTTTGCAAACAACTGCTCTTTTGAGAAGCCAGCAAATGCCTTCCACTCTAAGTGATGGGTTTTTAGCTCTAAAGAGCGTATTGCTTTTAACAGAGACTCTTCAAAACTTCGACCAATCGACATCACCTCACCGGTTGCTTTCATTTGTGTTGATAGGCTTCTATCTCCTGAGATGAATTTATCAAAAGGCCAACGTGGTATTTTTGTAACCACATAATCAATACTCGGCTCAAAACAAGCATAGGTTTTTTGTGTTACGGGGTTTTTTAATTCATCTAAAGTATAACCTATTGCAATTTTTGCAGCTAACTTAGCGATAGGATAACCCGTTGCTTTTGAAGCAAGTGCAGATGACCTTGATACTCTTGGATTCACTTCTATCACATAGTACTGAAAACTCTGCGGATCGAGAGCAAGTTGCACATTACAGCCACCACGAATTTTAAGAGAACGAATAATTTTTAATGAGGCCGAACGCAAGAGTTGATATTCACGATCAGACAACGTTTGGCTGGGAGCAACAACAATACTATCTCCTGTATGAATCCCGACCGGGTCAATATTTTCCATATTACAGACGGTGATGCAATTGTCGTTTGAATCTCGCATCACTTCATATTCGATCTCTTTAAAACCGGCAATACTCTGCTCAACCAAACATTGAGTGATCGGACTGTTGGCAAGTCCGCTCTCGACAATTTTTTTGTACTCTTCTTCGCTACTCGCGATTCCCCCTCCTGTTCCACCCAGTGTGTAAGCAGGACGAATAATAATCGGATAGCCAATTTCTTTGGCAAAAGCCAAGGCCTCATCCATGGTTTTGATGATTGCACTGGGAGGCACTGGCTCACCAATCTTACGCATCAGTGAGCGAAACTTTTCTCGATCTTCTGCCATTTCGATAGAATTTAAGTCGGTACCCAAAAGACGAACATTTTCTTGCTCTAAGATTCCTTTTTTGTAGAGTTCCACTGCCATATTTAGACCCGTTTGTCCTCCCAGACTCGGCAAAATAGCATCAGGCCTTTCTTTACGAATCACCTTAGTGACAAAATCTAAAGTAAGTGGCTCTATATAAACTTTATCGGCCGTATCGGCATCGGTCATAATCGTAGCGGGATTCGAATTGACCAAGATGACTTCTAAGCCCTCTTCGCGCAAAGCTTCGCAAGCTTGGGTACCAGCGTAATCAAATTCAGCAGCCTGGCCAATGACGATAGGACCTGAACCAATTACCATTACTTTCTTTAAGTTCTTTTCAATAGGCATGATGACTCCTTTTTCTTTTCGCAGCTAAAGGAGCTAAAAATTCATCAAACAGGTAGCTATTGTCATTCGGCCCTGGAGCAGCTTCAGGATGATATTGAACCGAAAAGATCTTATGCTCTTTGTGTTTCATCCCCTCCACCGTATTGTCATTGACAGCAATATGGGTTAGTTCCATATCAAGATTTTGCATCGATTTTTCTCGTATGGCATAGCCATGATTTTGTGAGCTAATATAAACTTTTGAATTGCTTAGATCTTTAACCGGTTGGTTGGTACCGTGATGGCCAAATTTCATTTTTTCTACTTCGGCACCAAAATAAAGAGACAAAAGCTGGTGACCCAAACAAATTCCCATAATTGGAACTTTACCCACTAAACCTTCTATCGTCTTTTGTGCTTCAGGAACATCTCTTGGGTCTCCAGGTCCGTTCGATAAAAGTACGGCATCGGGCTCATAGCCAAGAACCTCTTGAGCTGTAACATTATAAGGAAGCAAAATCACTTCACAGCTTCTTCGCATCAACTCGCGAAGGATTCCACGTTTACAGCCATAATCAATAACGCATATACGAGGCCCCAAACCAGGAGTGTGCACAACATCCTTGGTTGATACTTGCTCAACTTGGTTTCGCGGTAATTCTTTTTGCAGTTCTTTCAGAATCACCTGCTCGTTATAGCCTTCTTGGCAAATCGCCGCCCGCATGCAACCATGTTTACGAATCTTTCGAGTCAATCTTCGAGTATCAATTCCATGCAGACCAGGAATGTTGAAATCTTTCAAAAGTTGATCAAAGGACTTTGTCGAACGCCAATTGCTGGGTAATTGGCAATACTCTCGAACCACAAATCCACTCACAAAAGGCTTAATACTCTCAAAGTCATCACGATTTACACCATAGTTGCCAATCAAGGGATAGGTCATGTTTACAATCTGCCCGCAATAGGAAGGATCTGTTAATATCTCCTGATAGCCGGTCAATCCTGTATTGAAAACAACTTCACCAATTGATTCAACATCGGCTCCAAAGCTTTCTCCTTGAAATAAATCACCATCTTCTAAAAGCAAATAGGCCTTCATCTTTTCTCCTCAAATATCCACTCTAATATGGCCGTTCGGGTATATACCCCATTTTCTTTTTGATTAAAAATCAATGAGTCTGTGGCTTCAACCACATCTCCTGCAATCTCAACTCCTCTTTCAAAAGGGCCTGGATGCAAAATCAAAGAGCCGCTTTTTTTCTTTGCATAGCGATCTTTGGTGAGCCCAAAGTGAAAGTGATAATCCTGTTCTTCCATTCCAAGACTCTCTAGGTGACGCTCTTTTTGCATCCGCAATAGATAGACTGCATCCATCTCTTGTATGGCTTCATCTAGGTTCAAAGTTTCTATGTCATATCGAAGAAAATGCTCAGGACCACTCTGGTAAACCTGCACCTTGAATCGTCGAAGCAAAGGATAGAGAGACCCCACAACCCGACTATGTTTGACATCCCCCAAAATTAAAATCTTTTTACCTGAAAAACTTGGCCACTTTTCACTTAAAGTAAAAAGATCGAGTAGGGCTTGCGTCGGATGCTCTGTTTTTCCTTCACCTGCATTGATAATACTGATGTTGAGTTTATCGGCCAAATTTCGATGCTCCGACTCTTGTTTGCACCTTAAGACAATTGCAGAAACCCCCTGTGCCTCCAGCGTGCGACAGGTATCATAGAGGCTCTCCCCTTTGACCATCGAGGAGCTAGCAGCTTGAAAATCGAGTATCTGTAGACCCAATTTTTTCTCAGCAATTTCAAATGAAAACTTAGTGCGGGTACTTGCCTCAAGAAAGAGGTTGGCAATAAAAACCGGCTTTTCTGGCAAAAAAAAAGGGGTTTTGGCCCCTGATTTGATCTCTTGAGTTCGCTCTATTAAATCTTGGATTTCGTTGTCTTTAAAATCTTCTAAAGAAAGAAAGTGTTTTGTCATCTTAAAAACCTATTATGACGAGGAATTATTGATTTTCAAGAAATTTTAGCTTTTTTTCGCCTTTTTGTAAAAAACCAAGAGACCAAGCCTGCTCTTGCTGCTCTTGCAAAAATTCGAGCACCTCTTTTTCTCTATCTGTCACCAACATCAGCCCCACACCCATATTGAAGGTGCGATAGAGTTCTTCATCAGGTAGATCAAGTCGAGAAAGTATTTCGGGCATAGGAGCAGGTAGATTTTGAGGCTTGTGTTCAATGCAAAAACTAAAATCATCGCGCAATCTCAATAGATTCTCCCAGCCTCCACCAGTAATATGCGCTAAGCCCTTGATGGAGGAGCCAAATTTTTGCCGAAGAGACTGGATCAAATCAACGTAAATGCGCGTTGGGGTCAAAGCTTGGCTCTGAATCTCGGTCTCGTCATCATGAATCATTTTTCGAACCAAGGAATAAGCATTACTATGAAAGCCGCTAGAGGCAAGGCCAATGACTCTATCTCCGTCAACAATACTCTCAATCGGTAAAAGATCTTCTTTTGTTGCCTCACCGACACAAAAACCAGCTAGATCATAATCTTCGTCTTTATAAATTCCGGGCATCTCAGCAGTTTCACCACCTATCAATGCCATCGAGCTTTGTTTACAGCCATCGACTATGCCTTTTACAATTTCAAAGCCATGTTCTTCATTGAGTTTGCCTGTCGCATAGTAATCGAGAAAAAAGAGTGGCCTCGCTCCTACACAAATTAAGTCATTCACACACATCGCAACCAAGTCGATACCAATGCTATCGTGTTTGTTCAAAACTTGAGCCAGTCTCAACTTGGTTCCCACACCATCTGTAGCAGAGGCCAAATAAAAATTGGGACGCACCTCATAAAGCGCAGCAAAACCACCAATACCTGAGACAACCTTTTCATTCATTGTCGATTGAACCAAATTCTTGATACTACCAACAAAGCGATCGCCTTTTTCAATGTCTACCCCTGCCGTTTTGTAATCCATATCGCCCTCAGTGTTTAAAATTTCTCTTGCCAGTAAAAAGCATTGCCATTTGGTTTTGATTGCACGCATCGATCACTTCATCATCTCGAACAGACCCCCCGGGCTGAACAATATAGCGAAGGCCATATTCTCTGCACTGTTCAATACTATCTGCAAAAGGAAAGAAGGCATCAGAAGCCAATACCACTTTGGAAATGTCGATATCTTTAAAATATTCCTGCATTCTCGGAATAGCTAAACGGCGAATACAATCAATGCGGTTTGGCTGTCCCATTCCAGCTCCTAGCAACTGGTAGACTGAGTTTTGCTCACGAACCAAAGCAATTGCATTGCTCTTTAAATGTTTAGCGCAAAGCTTGGCAAATTCAGCAAGCGGCAATTTTTCTTTAGGAAAGGGAGTTTCAGTCACAGCTTGAAATTCGAAGTGATCTTCTTGATCGAGATCTTGCTCTAGAAAACCACCATGTATGCTCACCTTTTGTTTCGCATTGAGCCTTTGCGGAGCCACCTCTAAGAGTCTTAGATTTTTCTTTGTAGCAAAATACTCTTTGGCCTTTGCAGAAAAAGTAGGAGCTAAAATGACTTCGACAAATTTTTTATCAAAATAGCGAGCGGTTTCTTCTTCGACTTCGGTATTGAAACAAAGAACAGAACCAAAGGCACTGACCGGATCGCCCTGCCAAGCAGCATCTAAAACTTCAGATTGATTCTCACCAACAGCCACTCCACAAGGATTGGCATGCTTCACCACAATCGCTACTTTTTTATCGCTCTGCCAAAAATGCAAATCATTGCAAATTCGAAAGGCGGCATCGGCATCCAAAAAATTATTGTAAGAAAGTTCTTTTCCTTGTAAAGACTTAGCGCTAGCCAAAGTATTTTCTTGTTCGACAATCAGCTTAGCGCTCTGGTGAGGGTTTTCTCCATAGCGAAGTTCATGTACATTTTGCGAAAAAGCCTCAACAATACAGGCTTCATACTTTGCGCTCTTTTGAAAAGCAGCAAGTGAAGTCTTTTTACGAAATTCTAAAGGTATCTCTTTGGACTCTTCTAAGTTTTGTAAAAACTCTCCATAAAAATCCGGATCGGGCAATACACATACATCGGCAAAATTCTTCGCTGCAGCTCGCATCATACAAGGGCCGCCAATATCAATATTTTCAACCAATTCTTGTTCTGTTGCTCCAGAGGCATAAACCTGCTCAAAAGGATAAAGATTAACCACCACCAAATCAATACCTGGAATATTCAATCTTCTCGAATCAGCAACATCTTGCGGATTGTCTCGGCGAAATAAAATCCCTCCCTCAATCTGAAAGCTGATGGTTTTCATTCGGCCACCAAAGGCTTCAGGCATTTGAGTTATTTCTTCAATAGGGGTGTAAGGAATTTTAGCAGCTTCAAGTCGCTTCGCTGTGCCTCCTGTAGAAATAATCTCTACTTTGTTTTTATAAAGAGCTTTTGCTAGCTCTTCTATTCCTCTTTTGTCAGATACGCTCAAAAGCGCGCGATTTAGTTCCATAAGCTACCTCTAATTAAAAAACTCTACTGCATTTTGAAATATTCTTTTTGCCATATCAGGTTTCACTTCTTTTGATGGCATCTGCCACCTGTGGCTTGCCGCTTCTGGGTGCGGCATCAACGCGAAAACTCTGCCACTTTCATCGCACAAACCAGCAATTCTCTCAAAGGAGCCATTAACATCTTCTTTGTAGCGCAATGGAATCAAATGCTTGTCTGTGAGCATTGAAAAGACTTCTTGTTCTTTTCCTGCTTGAATCTGAACCCTACCCTCTCCATGGCGAACCGGAAATACCGCTGTTTGAATCCCCTTGGTCCATATACAAGGACTATGGGTATCAAACTCAAGCTCGATCCATTTGTCGATAAAATGTCCTGAAGAATTGTGTACTAGGGCCAAACTTTGCTGTAGTTTTGGAAATGGCAAAAGTCCTAAGCGCATCAATACCTGAAATCCATTACAAACTCCCAAAATTAAGGTTTCACGCTCTAAAAATTGGTGCAAATGATCTTTCCATTGGTGCCTGAGTTTGATCGCCAATACCTGACCACTACCAAGATCATCTGCAAAAGAAAATCCACCTGGAAAGACCAGCCCCTGGTACTGGTTTAAACTCGAGAGATCGCGACTCAATTGGTTGATGGTTTTGATACTTGTCCTTGCTCCAGCATCTGCAAAAGCAATAGCTGTTTCCTTTTCACAATTGATACCATAACCAGTTAAAATCAAAAAATGGGGCTTAGAATTCATTTTCAAGTGCCTCCCACCAAATCTTTTGCAATTCACGCTTTTCGAGAGTTTCTTGGTTCCACTCTAATTTGTCACTTGCTGTGACCTCTCCCAGTTTTAAAAAGTGACCAGCAAAATGTTCTTCAAATTTTTCTGGCTGATCGGTAGAAACAATGAAGCTACTTGCTGACTCACCAAAACAAAAGAGTTCGTCTTGCATTTGAATTTTTGCCCCCAATGAGCTGCCAATCAAAGATTCGACAAGTGCAACCATGGCACCACCTTCGCTGATATCATGGCATGAAACCAAAAGCTGAGCCTGTATGCTTTGAAATACTTTCTGATACAATTCTTTCGCTAGCTGCCAGTCGTAATTTGGCTTCTCATCTGTATCAATCATAAAGACTTGGGCATATTCAGAGGCTAATAAAGTATTTGGCTTTTGACCAATCCAATAGATTTGATCTCCTGCATTTTGAAAAGCCGAACATATGCTCTTGTCCAAATCATCAACAAAGCCCATCGACGTAATCAAGAGAGTCGGGTCAACTGCAATTTGGATTTCATCACCAGCTTGGTTTTTACCAATAAAATTATTCTTCATACTGTCTTTACCACTAACAAAAGCTGTCTCATAAATCTGCGAGATATCATATAGGGCTTGGCAGGAGCGAACCAACTGAGCCATTCGATGTTCGGCATCTGGATTTTTATTCGAGGGTATGGGATCGGGCCAGCAAAAATTATCGAGAAGAGAAATTCTAGATGGGTCGCTGCCAACCGCTACTAGGTTACGAACGGCTTCATCAATACTCATACAGGTCATAAAATAAGTATCAAAGCTCGAGTATTGAGGTGCAAGACCGTGGGCAATACTGACTCCACCTCTACCGCCATGCAGACGACAATCTATGACCGCAGCATCTGAGGGACCACGGTGATTGCTACCAACAAAATTTTTAATATGACTCGCTCCTTGCACTTCATGGTCATAGCGGCGCACCCATTTTTCTTTTGAAGCAATATTTGGTCTTGCTAAGAGTGTTTTCAATGAACTTGCAAGATCAGTCGCAGCTTGTTTTTTTTCTTTCGTAAACCAATCGATTTGCTCTCTGGAGCCTTTCCAATGGGCTTTAAGATTCATTTTAGGAAGAGCATTGTGCATAAAATCAAGTGGCAAATAGGCAATGATTTGATCTTCATGCCAGACCTCAAAATATCCATGATCGGTAAACTCACCCAAAACTGTAGCTTCAACATCATACTCAGCTGCCAAGGCCAAAAAGGCATCGATTTTTTCTGGAGAGATAGCATAACTCATTCGCTCCTGACTCTCACTAATGACCTTTTCATAAAAAGCCAGTCCCAAATACTTAAGAGGGTGCTTGGCAATATCAAAACGTATACCACCAGAGTGTTCGGCCATCTCACCAAGGCTTGAACTCACTCCTCCAGCACCATTGTCAGTGATACCAGCAATGAGATTCTGATCTCTGGCAGCCAGGGTAAAATCAAGCAGTCTTTTTTGGGTTATGGGATCACCAATCTGCACCACCCCAGCAGGTGCTCCCTCATCCAACTCCATCGAGCTAAAAGTTGCACCGTGAATTCCGTCTTTACCGAGTCTACCACCAGCGACTACAGCTTTATGTCCTGCGAGAATTTCTTTTTTGTGAGTCTCGCGTCCCTCTATCGTCTGAGGCATCACTCCCACCGAGCCGACATAAATCAATGGTTTGCCAGAGTAATTGGATCGAAAACAAAATGAACCATTCAGTGTAGGAATTCCACTCTTGTTACCACCATCTTCAACACCTTGATGAACCCCTTCCAAAATCACTTCGGGATCTTTAAGACCAATGGGTCTTTCGGCTTGCTCGGCATTCGGAAAGTAGCGAGGCAAGGACAGGCAAAAAACATCTATATTGGCAATCGGTTTGGCACCAATACCGGTCCCAAGAATATCTCGATTTACACCCAATATACCAGTTAAAGCTCCACCATAAGGGTCTAAGGCAGAAGGAGAATTGTGAGTTTCAACCTTAATACAATATTGATTTTTTTCATCATAACGAACAATCCCTGCATTGTCCGAAAATACCGAAACCAGATCATCGGCCTTGCCCTTTGCTTGTAGGTCTCTCGTGGCTTTTTGAATATAGGTTTTGTAAAGACTTTGAATCTTTTTTTTACCAAGATTCTTATCGCTATTCACTTCAGTATACTCGACATTGGCAGCAAAAATCTTATGCTTACAGTGCTCACTCCATGTCTGCGCTAAAACTTCAAGCTCTACGTCTGTGATTTGTTCACCGATTCCTTTTTCTCGCCGAGCGGCTTTCACTTCTGGTTTTGCAAACTCAGCTTGTATGCATTTCATTTCTTCTAAACTCAAAGCCAAGAGTCTTTCTTTACTCAATTTTAAGAGATCATCATCCGAAATCTCTAATGAGAAATATTGCATCTCACTCGTACTAGGAATTTTCACCTCTTGAGGAGCAAAATTCACTCCCTTTTCGAGAAAGTGAAGATTTTGAATTAAAGGATTGGCATAATACTCGATAAAAAAATCTTTGAGCTTCTGTTTTTTGATATCAGATTGAAATGCAATTTTGATCCCCGTAGCAACACGAACATTTTCATAGCCTAAGAGCGCAAAAGCATCTTGAGCAGAGTGTGCAACATTATCTGTAACACCAGGAAGATATTCAATTTGAATTTGTACATTGAGATCTAAACTTTCAGGTTCAAAGAAAATTTTTTCTGTTACCGGATCGCAAAAAACCTCAGAAAGAGCTATCTTGGGAAGCTCAGGGCTCACCCAATAGACTCGATAGATCTTCAAATCGCGAGGCTGTTCTCCAAGATCTCTTGAAAACCTTTTGGGAATGCTTTTAAAGAGTACATCATTCGGATTGTAAATCTCGATTCTTTGCCAATTCATAAATTCACTCCCTGAGTTGCAATTTCGCCCTCAGCAATCATTTGTAAAACACGCGGATAGATTTTGTGCTCAACAGCCAAACCACGTGATTGAAAATCAACAAAACTATCATCAGGCTTTCTGACAAATCTTTCTTGTACTAGAATCTTACCCGTATCCATTCCCTCATCTACGAAATGAACAGTAATTCCACTTTCATTATCTTGTGAAGCAAAGACCTGCTCATAAGCATTGGCTCCAGGATATTTCGGTAAAAGCGATGGGTGAATATTTAAAATTTGAGTGCCAAAGCTATCGATAAAATTCTTGCTCAATAGCCGCATATAACCAGCAAGAAAAATCCAGTCTATCTTTAATTCACGAAGCTTTTCTAAGACTCGCTTCTCTTGTTGAGACTTTCTTTCGCTTTGATCTATAATTTCTTTTGAAAACGAAAAGCAGTAGGCAGGAATATTATTTTCTTCAGCCAGCTTAAGAGCAAAAGCACCGGGTTTATCACTCATCAAAGCTGCAATCTCAATATTTGAAAATTCTTTTGCTTTTTCAATCAAGGCAAGAGCATTCGAACCCCGACCAGAGGCAAAAATTGCAATTTTAATGGTACTCAAGGTCCTCTCCAATATCAGATCGAAACTGTGCTCCTGCAAATTGAATTTTCTTGATTTCTCGGTAGGCAAGATCTTTTGCCTGTTCACGAGTCTCAGCATAAGCGCTCAAACCTAGTATTCTTCCGCCCTTAGTAATAAATTGATCGCCTTTTTTCTCTACACCCGCAAAGAAAACTTTGGTGTTTTTATCTAACTCAGATGAAATCTGAATCTCATCTCCATTTTGAATAGGACCTAAAGGATAGCCCTTAGCGGCCATAACTATATGAACTACACTTCCTGTTTTCCAACTCAAAGTTTCTTCAGTACGTTTATTAGATAGTCTTGTCTCTTTAGCTGCCTGTAAATATGCATACAAATCAGATTTTAATAAAAACAAGATACTCTGTGCCTCTGGGTCACCAAATCGAACATTAAATTCTAATAATTTAAGGCCCTGAGGGGTTCTCATAAATCCTGCAAATAAAAAGCCCACGAAAGGGGTCTCTTGCTTTTTCATCGCATCCACTGTGTCTTGCAGAATCTTTGCAACCTCAGCTTGCTCTGAATCCTCTAGCCAATCGCAAGGAGCAAAAGTTCCCATTCCTCCAGTATTTGGGCTTTGAAGATCTTCGCTGATTCTCTTATAATCACAGGCAGTGCCAATCGGTAATGCCGTTTGTCCATCGCAAAGAGCGAAAGCCGAAAATTCTTTTCCGGTAAGCTTTTCTTCTATCACAAAGTCGGTATCTGATTTTAAGCGCAAACACAAATCATCCACCGCTTGCAGAGCCTTCTTTTTGGAGTCACAGACAATCACGCCTTTTCCTGAAGCGAGTCCATTGACTTTCACTGCACAAGAATGACCAATTTCAGAGTTTAGAATAAATTCTTTCGCTTCATCGGCACTGCTACAATATTTGTACTCTGCTGTAGGTAGCGATGCCATTTGCATGATTTGTTTGGCAAAGTTCTTTGATGATTCAAGCTCACTTGCTTTTTTACTTGGACCAAAAACAAAGATTCCATGTGATTCTAATGCATCTGTAATTCCATCTGCTAGATAAGCTTCTGGTCCCACAATCACCATATCGATTTTTTTCTGTAGGCAAAAGTCAGCAAGCCAATCGACATGATCTAAAGAAACATCTGCAATTTCAACTTTTTCTTCTTGAGCAATTCCAGGGTTTCCAGGAGCAATCCAAATTTTTTGAACTTCTTTCGATTGCTGTAGAGAAAAACATAGGGCATGCTCACGTCCACCACCACCGAGAACTAAAATCTGACTCATTTTCTTTCTCCCAAAAGCTGTAGGGCATCTTGATACCATTCCTGCAAACTGGGGGCAGAAGAGAAGACTTCTAGGTCAAAAACTTTGCGATAAACAGAATTACAGAGACTACGATACATGTTTTCTATCAAGACTTTATAAGAACTTGAAAGTTCTTTGGGAAAACTTAAAAGCTCTTCTTTACAATAAGTCATCCAATCTTGTTCTTGTCTTGATTCGACAGCAAGCTTGGCCTTTTGAATTGCTTCATACCACTTGCTTCCAACATAATATTGGCGAAGAAGCTCTTTAGAAATATGTACGCCTTTATATAATAGACGTATCTCATCGGGGCCAATGGAATCAACCAACTGAAAATTTCTATTTTCGGTAAAAGCAAATTCAAATTTTCCATCCCACAATTCAATGCCTAGATCTTGCCAAAAATCTTTCATTCGCAGAGCAAGTAGAATCTCTAAAGCTTCTAGGCTTTCGACCTCAAGAGCATCAAGACCAGCCATTTCATAGGCCTCTGATTTGATCACATAACGATCCATAGGCTCAAGCTTACTAGAGTATTCTAAAATAGGACGATCGAAAATCTGGTTCTCTTTGAGAGGCAAACTTAAACCTAGCTCACTTGCATATTCTGGTTTCTTTTCGATTCGCTTTAACAGTGAGCTGCCTTGAGGTAAACCAAAACGAAAGATCATTTCAAGTGGAACCAGTGCATTTTTAGGTTTATCGTGATAGGAACTGTAGTCCCAATGCCAATGACCATCGAGCTTCAATCGACGAGGAGTAATAACCTGCACGGCTTGAATTTTCAAACAAGACGAAGGAGTTGATTCGTTGACTTGTTTGCCTTGTTTATCACAAAGTCCCAGTGAGTGGTGCTGAAGCCCCCTCTCTTTGAGCTCTTGATAGGTTCTTAAGATGCTCTCGCTTTGCAAAAAGGCTGTGGGAACTTGCCAATTCAGCCAATTGCCCGGCTTTTCTAAAAAAACAAAAAAAGCATGGGCCATCATTGCCAAGCACTGCCCCTTCGATTCAATTAAATCGGGCATCTCACCCCAATCAAAAATCGAATACTGATTGCTGTAGTCAAATAAAAGCTCTTTTTCAGAAAGCTGCCAAATACGTTTTACCGAACCTTCGTAAATCAACTCACCCTTCACGTCTTCACCCTACCTTGCATAAACGCGTCTTTCTCAACTGGAACAGGATAAGAACCCGAGAGACAAGCATCGCATAGCTCTTCACTTTGCAGTGCTTTTCGCAGTGAAGAATGATCTTGATAGATTACCGCATTCGCACCAACGGCATCGGCAATTTGCTCTTCATTTTTATGATGGGCAACCAATTCTTCAGAGCTAGGAAAATCTATGCCGTAATAGCAAGGATTTAAAATCGGGGGACAAGTACTAGCAAAATAAACATCTTTGGCACCCGCATCTCGAACCAGTTGAGTCATTTTCTTTGAAGTAGTTCCTCTTACAATACTGTCATCGACCAACAAAACATTTTTGCCTTGAACTTCTCCTTCAACAGGAGCCAGTTTTAAGCCAACCGCCAGCTTTCGATCTTCTTGCCGATTGAGAATAAAACTTCGATGAACATAGCGATTTTTAATCAAAACTTCTCTGTAAGGTAGGCTCAAAGCTTCGGCCAAAGCAATGGCCGCGGTTCGACTGGTATCTGGTACTGGCGCCACTACATCTGGCTTTATTTTGCCCTGTTGAATCAGTGGCTTTATTTTGGCAGCCAATTCTTGCCCCAATTGCAAACGAGCTTTGTAAACAGATGTTTCAGAAATCACACTCTCGGCACCAGCAAAGTAAACCCATTCAAACATACAATTTCGTTTCTTGGCTTGTTTTAACTGAAAGCTGTAAAATTCCCCTTGAGGATCGATCACAATGAGCTCACCAGGCTGAACATCTCTTTGGTATTGAAATTGAGTAAAATAAAAAACCTGAGATTCAGAAGCAAAACAATAGGCACGGTCTCTTTTGCCATACATTAAGGGGCGAATGCCATGCGGATCACGAAAGGCGATCATATAAGAGCCAATATTCGCAATTACAGAGTACGCCCCCTTCGCATCGGTCATGACCTTACTCACCGCTTTACGAATTCCTTCAGGATTGATATTTTTAAGATCTTTTACCAATTCATCGGCCAATAGATTTTGCAAAACTTCAACATCATTCTTAGTTAAAAGCGGTCGCATATACTCTTGGTTCATCTCTTGTGCCAAAGAGCTGTAATTTACTAGATTGCCATTATGAACCATACCAATGCCTCTAGCTTGATTAAGAATTAAGGGCTGGAGATCGAGCCTGCGGCTGTGACCAATCGTGGAGTAGCGTGTATGACCTATGGCAATACTTCCCTTTAAGGACTCTAGGTTGTCTGCATGAAAAACCTGTGAAACCAGTCCCATATCTTTATGCAAATGAAATTCAGAAGAATTCGGATCAAAGCTAACAATTCCTGCTGCATCTTGCCCCCGATGCTGAAGAGCCACAAGAGCTCGATATACTTCTTTTGAGGCAGATTCACTGCCGATGATTCCTACGACTCCACACATAGGGTCTCCAAATGAAAAAAGCGCTCAGTGGCGCTTCTTAATTTACTCGCAACTCGCTAGCACTTGGGCAAAGAATATGAAAGAATTGACGAGGTAAGGGTTCATACATGCACCTATAATTTTTTGAAAGAACAAGTAGAAAAGAATTTTATACACTCATACAGCGAAGTCAAGATGAAGCCCCTAGTTTTCACCAAACTACCACTTCTTTGGATATGTTTTAGGGGTTGTCGACCAAATCTTTGTAGTTTCGTCTCATAAATGCAGGCATGACAAAACTGGCTCGATGGATATCTGCAGAGTAATAGTCAAACTCTAGAGCTGAAGCCTGTACCCGTTCTTGATGAAAGTCTTTGATCGGACACAGGCCTTTGCTGGCCAATAAAAAAGACCAATAAGAGCCCGGATAGGTCAAATTACTGTAATTGTAGAAGTAGCGACGGGAGAAAAGCTCTTTTGTGCTCTTTAATAAACTGAGCTGCATCTCTTTATCGTAATGGGGACTCTCTGCCTGTGCGACAACAATACCTTCGGCGCTTAATATACGGTATAAGCTTTGGTAAAATTCTGCTCCAAACAAAGGAGTGGCAGGTCCAATTGGATCGGTCGAATCAACAATCACTACATCAAACTTTTCTGTTGTTTCCTTGGCAAACTTCACACCGTCTTCAATCAAAACCTCTGCTCTAGGATCTTTCATGGCAAGGGATGTTTGCGGGATAAATTCTCGACAGGCTTCAACTACGACTTCATCAATTTCGACCATAACTGCTTTTTCAACCGATTTGTGGCGCAAAACCTCACGAAGAGTTCCCCCGTCGCCTCCGCCAATGATTAAAACTTTTTGTGGATGTGGATGAGTAAAGAGTGGTACATGTGAAATCATATCATGATAGATAAATTCATCTCTCTCTGTAATCATTACTAAAGAATCGTTGAGAAGCATTTTTCCAAAAGATTTTGTTTGGACAATACTTACATTTTGAAACTCACTTTGTTTTTCAAACAAAATCTTTTCGATATCATACTGCATTCTGTAGTGGTCTTTGAGTCGCTCTTCGACAAAATAGTCAGCCATTTTAGTCTATCTCCAATATCTCAGCGCCTTGCTTTTTGTTGAGCTTGCGAAAATAATGGTGAAAAACCACCTCATAACCAGAAGGTAGAATCTCACTCACTTTCTTTTTTAGGTAATAGGGACAACCGATTTCAACTTCCCTTTTGGGCTTGGTAAAACAAATTACATCTAAGGAATTCGGACCAAAAATATCAGCTAACTTGCCCAAAGTCTCAGTAATTTCTTTTTCTGATAAACTTGCATTGGTCTCAAAGCTAACAAATGATCCTAATTTTTGTGGTGTCACATGAATCGTATAATAATACTCATCGCGAATGGCATTCAGAGAGTAACCTTGCGGCTCAAAGATAAAGTCATCTACTTGATAATTGGGCAAAATATTTTGCACTCCTGACTGGGCAATTTGATCTTTTGTATGTGAAATTCCCTTGCAAAATATGGCAGCTGCCTCTGGGTCTAAACCATGCATCAATATCTCAAGAGTTGAGTCATTCCGAGTGTCTAATGATTCATTTCCATAGTGATATAAAAAAATATGATGATCATCTTCATCACCAAATCGATAGGCCGTTCCTGAAAAATGATCTCTTAAAACTTTAACATCTTGATAGAAGTTGGATTTTTGGTATTCTGGAAAAACCTCTTTCTTTCGTTCATAAAATAAGGATTCGACATCGGAAAACTCAATCAAATCAAGGATTGCGGCTACTGCATTTGCCAAAGTGGTTTCACCACAAGTGATCATCACGATTCGATCTCGAGTGATAAACATACTAGATTCAGACAATAAAAAAGCAATCTGATGATCATTACGAATTTCAGATAAAATTTTCGCACAGGCTGCGCTCGCCACTTCGGCCCATTTTTCTTTGGAAACCTCTAGTAAATTTCGAGTTGAGGACTTTAAGTAAATCTCTAATTTTTTTTCGGAACCTTCAAAGAACATTGCAGGAACATAAAGAAAAAGAGGACTTAATGCAATGTCTCTTTTTCTTCTGCGGCTGAATTTACCACGCCACTTTCTAGCTCTTCTTGAGTGGGCTCACGCATTGATAAAAGCTCAAGATCAAATTCTAGATCCAAACCAGCCAGAGGATGATTGCCATCGACTGTGATATTTTTTTCATCCGCCTTAACCACTTCTACCACAATCTCTTCACCATCTGGACCCACTGTATTGTACTTCATTCCTTCGTAAATCTCTTCATCTGGAAAGTGCTCTCGAGGCAGCTCAACGACTAAATCTTGCGAATATTCACCGAAGGCCTCTGTTGCCTTTAAAGAGACATGTACTTTAAAGCCCTCTTTTTGCCCTTCAAGAGCAGACTCTACTTTTTGCAGCAGAAATCCGTGGCCATGGATGTAATAGAGAGGAGACTCAGGCTTAACAACATCTAAAATCTCCCCTTCAGGCGTGGTCAAAGTATAGGCGATGCCAACTACAGTATTTTTACTTACTTTTGTCAAAATATCGAAATCCTTGGTTTTTTGACAGCCTAGCCTCTTTCAATGGGGGAATAAAGAAAATTTTTTTGTGATTCAGACTTGCCATTTCGCAGCGAATCTCCATATTGAGATCACGAAACAGGAGGTCTGTCTATGAGCCAAGAAACCAAGAGTTTTAATGCAGAAGTTCAAAAAGTTCTCGATCTTATGATTCACTCAGTTTACTCCAATAAAGAGGTTTTTTTGCGAGAACTGATTTCCAATGCAGCAGATGCCATTGACAAAAGAAAATTTCAGGCGCTGAGCGATACTTCTTTGCAGGCCAAAGACAATGACTACAAAATTGAAATCCAAAGAAATCCTGAGACCAAACAATTGATTATTTCTGATAATGGAATAGGAATGAGCTATGATGAGGTGGTCGAAAACATTGGTACTATCGCCCATTCAGGAACCAAAAAATTCTTTCAGATGAATGAAGAAATGAAAGAGAATCCTGAGTTGATCGGCCAGTTTGGTGTCGGTTTTTACTCCAGTTTTATGGTTGGTAAAAAGCTTAGCCTCCTGACTCGCAAAGCAGGAAGTGAAGAGGCAACACTCTGGGAGTCGATAGGAGACGGTAACTACAGCATCCAAAAAACCGAAAAGTCAGAGCCAGGTACTTTGATTACCATTGATCTCAAAGAGGATCTCGATAAAGACTACTGTGACCAATGGACGATCAAACAAATTGTACAAAA
The DNA here is from genome assembly GCA_964653235.1 of uncultured Pseudobdellovibrionaceae bacterium. GTDB lineage: Bacteria > Bdellovibrionota > Bdellovibrionia > Bdellovibrionales > UBA840 > CAZZCP01. The sequence goes on from CAZZCP010000010.1 coordinate 39,455, forward strand.
ATATTCTGATTTTATCCCCTACCCAATCGAAATGGAGATGGAGTCTAGCGAGCCTGAAAAAGATGAAGAAGGCAAAATTATAGAGGGCAAATGGAAAACTACCAAAAAAATTGAAGTCCTCAACAGCCAAAAAGCTCTTTGGACCCGCAGCCCGCAAGATGTAAAAACTGAAGAGTATGAAGAATTTTATCGACAACTCTCTGGTGACTGGAATCCCCCTTTAAAAAGCATTCATTACCGTGCTGAAGGGAGTATTGAATTCTCGAGCCTGCTGTTTCTACCCTCAAAAAGACCATTTAATTTTAATACTGTCGATGCAAAATGGGGTCTTCAGCTGTTTGTTAAAAAAGTTTTTATTATGGGCGACTGCCGTGAACTGCTACCGGAGTATCTAAGATTCACTCGAGGTTTGGTTGACAGTTCTGATCTTTCACTGAACATATCTAGAGAGATTTTACAGCAAGACAATCAAGTCACTGCCATACGCAAAAATGTTGTAAACAAGATTCTCAACACACTGGCTCAGCTTTTGAAGAAAGAAAAAAATCAATATATTGAATTTTGGCAAAGCTTTGGCAATGTTTTAAAAGAGGGTATTGCTACTGATAGAGAAAACCACGAAAAAATCTCAAAACTTCTTCTCTACCCAACGACTTCGCAAGATGAGCTCTCTAGTTTAGAAGACTATGTCTCTCGCATGAAAGAGGGGCAAAAAGACATTTATTTTCTTGCCGGTGAAAACATCGAAAATTTAAAGAAGAGTCCACATCTAGAAGCGCTTAAAGAGAAAGGCTATGAAGTTTTACTAATGACAGATGACATTGATGAGTGGGTGGTAAATCATTTGCAAGTTTTTGATGAAAAGAAACTGGTATCTGCTGCCAATGCAGATTTAGATTTAGAATCTGAAGAAGAGAAAAAAGAAATCGAAGAGAAGCAAAAAAAATACCAAGAAGAGTACAAAGATCTACTTGCCAATATGTCAGATGCCCTTAAAGAGAGAGTCAAAGAGATACGCATTTCTTCACGTCTTAAAAACTCTCCGGTTTGTTTGGTGCATGACCAAAATGATATGACTGCGAATATGCAAAGAATTCTAGCCCAACACAAAGGCGATGTCCCCGATGTGAAACGCATTCTTGAAATCAATCCAAATCATAAGATCTTTCAAAAGATGCAAACAGCTGATAAATCAGCGCAAAAAGAATGGGCCGAATTATTTTATGGCCAAGCACTTTTGACAGAAGGTTCGCAAGTGCCCGACCCTGTGAAGTTTTCAGAGCAGATCAATAAATTGATCTTAGGTGAATAATCATAAGCCGGTCCCTTATCTGGATCGGCTTTTTTTTAAGAAAAAAACACCAAAGACTGAAAAGCGTAAACTAAAATTTTTGTTATAATTCGATTTTTATTTTCTAAAAAATGAAGCTGGCACTAATTACTTCGAATGAGAAAATTTAAATTTTGCTATCTCCTTTTACTTTCTAATTATTTTTCATTCCCTGTACTGGCACTTTCCCCTGCATGTTTAGAGCATTTAAATCAGATCATTTGCATTTCTTCAGAGCATCCCAAACTACGAATGCCTGGAATCGAGGGCATTGAGTACCGTCAAAATAGAAGCTGTGAGAGAGTGCCTGATAATATCTTGTCTCCCATCATGGAAGCAGCGAGCTATATACCAGATGAATTGGACTCATTGGTTTGTGAATTAAAAAAATTTACAGTTGAAGCAGCACCAGTTCAATTTGGCGGTTATACCCAAACGCTCTATATGCGAATCGGAGCAGAACCAGAAACTCTCACTGGAAAGCCTATGGATCTTACAATTTAGAGTATTGTATTGATATTATTCCCAGTTTCAATTCAGTTCGTCTCACAATATGTTATTAGAGCAGCAGGGCTACATTAAACTTAGGAGGTATTATGAAATCCCTTTTATTATTCTTATTCTATTGAGGTTTCATTTTAGGCAAATTATAGCAATTCTAAAATACGTCTTTGTGCTTGAAAATCTTCACCAAAGGCATCAAAGCCTTTCTGGCGCATATCCGCAGCATGTTTCTCAAAATAATCTTCTAATTCTTCTCTACTCTTTACTTCGTACTGTGCAACATACTCGATCTCATCTTCATTATCTGCTTCCTGCGATTGATAGAGCTCGGCAGAGAGAAAGCAATCGAGCTCAAGCATTTGCTCGACATGCTCGCGCAGCCAGATTAAAAAATCCTCTTGAATCTCGGGTTTTACCTTAAGGTTGACCTCGTATATGAACATAGGTTCCTCCAAAAAAATTCATATTCATTATCAGAATTACTTATGATTTTTTATAATTTCAAATAATTTTTCAAATTATTCTATTAGGCTTATAAATCTAATATACAAAGCGCTAAGGGGGACTTTTTGCTACACAAACTCATTCTAATTGTATTATCAATTTTATCTTCTATCACTTTTGCCATGAATGATGATTTCTCCATTCAATTTGACTCGCATCTTATTCAGCTTTCACAAGATACCTTAAATATCGCTCAAAAAAACCAAATCAATCTCAATTTTGATGAAGAAGGCATCGCACTATATAGCAATTTGGATGAATTTAATATCGCAGCAAATATGATTCTTTCTGAAAATGAAAATGGCGACCGATTGGTTCACATTCAATTCGTTGACGAGAAAAAAGTTCATAACTTTGTTCTTGAAAAAGCAAAAGTACAAAGCGCTGAACCTTGCGGCTATATAAACTACCAAGCCACTGTCGAAGTTGGCCACTTTAGCGATATTGAAGAAAGTGTTTCGATTGAAAAACTCAGTTTTATCGACCGAAATGTTGAGACTTCTTGCAAAGACCTGCTACCACGTTATGAAATGAAGTTTGAGTCTGACTATCGTGTTGAATATCTGTTCTCATTCTTCTAATGCTAAAAACCGAGATTCACTGCAAGCTTCCCTTTCAATATCTATACGTAAATAGAAACAGCTCCCTTCTTTATATTTTGCTCCATGGCTACCAACAAAATGCCGAATGGATGCTCAAAAAGTTTGAAAATCGCATCTCCAATGCAAGCCTCTTGATTCCCCAAGGTCCCTTTCCGGTTCCTTTTCAAAAGGGAAACTCCATACACCGAGTTTTTTCTTGGTATTTTTTTGATATCGAGAAACAAGCCTATTACATCGATATGCAGAGCTCGATTAGTGCCATTTTAAATCTACCCGAGATCAAGAAGCATTCTCAAGTTCGAATTCTTGGCTTTTCACAAGGTGGATTTTTAGCACCTTTTGTGGCCCAAGAAATTTCACAGTGTAAAGAAGTTTTGCTTCTCAATGCCGTATTGAGATACGATGATCTTGCTGAAAGTGCGCATTTTAAAATCTATCAGTATCATGGAGTAAAAGATGAGATCATCCCGATGAAAAGAGCACAACTTGCTCATCAAAAATATCTAGATCGAGGCAATGCTGGCAAATTCTATCAAATTCTTGGAGACACACACAAGATTGATGATGAATTTTTAGATAAAGTTGAACTATAAATATCTTTTTTTGTAACAAAATGAGACAAAATCAATGCTGGCCGCCGTCTCCATTTTATACTTTGAATGTAAAGTTTGTATCAAATATAGCCGATCTATATTTATGAACAAAGCGATTGGTGTTATTTTAGTTAGCATATTTATACTCATCAGCTTCCAAAACTGCGCTGAATACAATGTCTCGCAAAGCCAGAATACCTGCAGTCCTGCAGATGGATCTACCCTATGTGTTTCTAGCTTAGAAGATTCCAGATTGTTCTTTGTCAATGGACTTGCTCGAAGCTTGGGTGAAGTCGATGTCAATGAAGATGGCAGCTTTATTATCAACAATCCTGAAACCCAAAGATCTTCGGTTGTGATTCGTAGCCTGGATGCCAATGGAAATGTGTTTTTTGAATCTCATCCTGATTTCTTCCCATGGGTTTGTTCCAGTCATGATTTTGATAAAGCCCGCTCTCCAGCGCAAGCTAACGGAGGCCCTCATAACAATTGTGCGGGAGTCATACGTTGGTATACCTCTGACGGTCAGTCAGGTGGCGTGGTCGATGAAAATGGTGTTCTTATTAATCATCTTGCCGTTTTTGAGCCTGGAGAATGCAATAACTTTTCTCAACTTCCAACTGAAATACAGGGTGAAAGACTTTGGGTGGTTTTATCTGATATTGATGGAAACTCATTAAATAGTGTGGACTTAGTTTGTTTAGATAAAGATTTTCAATTTTTTAGAAATATCAATATTAATTCTGACTTTAGCGCACCTTGGGTACCTGGTACTATTCTTGTTGAAATTGCTGAATCCGAATACAATCGTCTCGTCAATGATACTGGCGGCAGTCGCGACTTAAGCTTGATCTACGATGCAAACATTCAATTTTCACAGCCCGTTGTTTTAAACGACGAAATCATTGAGGCACTCAATTTGCTCTACCAAGACCAAGGTCTTTGGCCTAATTTACCCTAAAAAGTTTTACTAACTGCTCCCTTTTATTTCACTTCGGATGTCCGTCCGCAAGCGATAAGTATTTATAATGTTTCGTGTATTCTGTCCGAACTTGTTAAAAAATTGGTGCAGCTTCGGACAAATATCCTAGGTCATTGAAAGCAGGATTCAATTCTGCGAAAAAAGTGAAATAAAAGGGAGCAGCTAAAGAGTTTTAAATGTCCTATCAAAAAGCCTGTAGTATTCTTCACGGCTTACATACCTTGCACCAAAACTTTCACTCACAGGAGTTACCATCTGAACATCAAGAAAGGACTTCTTCATAAGGGCCAAATCTTCTAGAAGATGCCAAAGGCAAAATTTCGATGCATTGGATACTTTGTAGAACATACTTTCTGCACCATAGACCCCACCAATACGAACTCCATAGAGTCCACCCACCAATTCATTCTTGAGCCAGGCCTCGTAAGAGTAGGCGATCTTTAGATTGTGCAATTCTAGATAGGCTGTTTCGATTTCATCAGTGATCCAGGTTCCCTCTTGTCCGGGGCGTGCTTGCGACTTGCAGCCCTCTAAAACTTGGGCAAAAGCGGTGTTTTTTCGCAACTCGAAAGCCGTATTTCGCAAAAATTTGCGAAAACTCTTGGGAGCTCTTCGATCTGAAATTCGGATGATTCCTCTCTCTAAAGGAGAAAACCAAAGCATGGGCATACCTTCATGCGGCCAAGGAAAGATTCCCCTAGAGTAGGCATCGAGTAGAATCTCTGTACTTAGATCGCCCCCAACGGCTACAATTCCGTCTGGATCAGTCCAAACTTGGCGAGGCGGAAAGTAGGAGTGCCGTTTTCTGTGCATAGCAACATTTTAGGCTGCTTCGCAGATTATTTCTAGTCTTGTTGGCCCGAAAAAAAACCAAGGGCTTATCTTTTGACAGGGTGCTCATAGTGAGCTACACCAAGTCTCTATATATATGAATTAACCAAGATTTAGAGGAATTTATGGACTTATCAAAGATTCGTAACATGGGAATTTCTGCCCACATTGACTCGGGAAAAACAACTCTCACTGAACGTATTCTTTTCTACACAGGAAGAATTCACGCCATCCATGAAGTGCGCGGAAAAGACGGTGTCGGTGCAAAAATGGACTCCATGGAACTCGAAAGAGAAAAAGGAATCACCATTCAGTCAGCGGCAACTTACACTGCCTGGAAAGACATCCAGATCAACATCATCGATACTCCGGGCCACGTTGATTTTACCATTGAAGTAGAAAGATCACTTCGCGTTCTCGACGGCGCCATCTTGGTTCTTTGCGGTGTTGCTGGGGTTCAATCTCAGTCTATCACTGTTGACCGTCAGATGAGACGCTACAATGTTCCTCGCTTGGCTTTCATCAATAAGCTTGATCGTACCGGAGCCAATCCTTTTCGCGTAACTGAACAGTTGAAAGAAAAACTCAAACTCAATGCCTGTGTTTGCCAGCTTCCGATTGGTTTAGAAGAAAATCTTGAAGGAGTTGTTGATCTGGTTGAAATGCGCGCCATCTATTTTAAAGGCGAGTCGGGCGAAAACATTGAATATGCCGACATTCCTGATGATATGAAAGATGAGGCCGAAAGCCGCCGCCAAGAATTGATTGGTGTGATTGCTGATTTTGATGATGAAGTTGGTGAAAAATTCTTGATGGAAGAAGAAGTAACAAACGATGAAATCAAACGCGCTATTCGCAGCGGTGTTATCTCTTTGAAATTTTGCCCTGTTTTTATGGGATCTGCCTTTAAGAATAAAGGTGTGCAGGCCCTTCTCGATGCAGTTTCTGACTACTTACCTGCTCCTACCGATGTACCCAATGTTGGTATGGACCAAGACAATGATGAGGCCGAAGTCAAAGTGGAAACCGACCCAGAAAAGCCACTTATTGCCCTTGCCTTTAAACTCGAAGATGGCCGCTATGGACAACTCACCTACATGCGTATCTATCAAGGTACGATGAAAAAAGGCGATTTTATCTACAATGTGAGTCAGAAAAACAAAAAAGTAAAAGTGGCTCGAATGGTACAAATGCACTCAGATGAAATGCATGATATCGAAGAGGCAAAAGCCGGATATATCATCGCCTTATTTGGTATTGATTGCTTTTCTGGTGACACCTTTACTGACGGCAAGACCAATATCACAATGACTTCGATTCACGTACCAAATCCGGTGATCTCTTTGGCGATTGAGCCAACAGATCGTGGTGCAGCCAATAACTTTTCAAAAGCACTACAAAAATTTAGAAAAGAAGACCCGACATTTCACGTTCACCGTGATGAAGAATCCGGTGAAACCATTATCTCTGGAATGGGTGAGCTACATTTAGAGGTTTACGTTGAAAGAATGAAACGTGAGTTTAAATGTGACGTCAAAACCGGAAAACCCCAAGTTGCTTTTCGAGAAACGATCACGGCCGCCACTCCTTATGACTATACCCACAAGAAACAAACTGGTGGTTCGGGTCAATTTGCAAAAGTTGTTGGAAATATAAAACCTCTTCCAGAAGATTCTGAGGAGCAATTTCAATTTGATAACAATATTGTTGGTGGACGCATTCCTAAAGAATACATCCCTGCAGTTGAAAATGGCTTTCGTGACCAAGCTGCAAAAGGGCCTTTGATTGGTGCACCGATTGTGGGGCTTCATGTTTCATTGGATGACGGTGCTTACCACGATGTCGACTCTAGTGAAATGGCCTTTAAAATCTGCGCGATGGCCGCTCTTCGAGAAAACTACATGAAGGCTAAGCCGGCAGCTCTTGAGCCGATCATGAATGTTGAAGTTTCAGCCCCTGAAGAATTTCAAGGCGGAGTGATGGGAATGCTAAATCAAAGACGTGGAGTCATCACTGGAACCAATACCGAAGAAGGCTATGTGGTAGTAAATGCTCATGTGCCTTTGACAGAAATGTTTGGTTTCTCCACAGATTTACGCTCTGGTACACAAGGTAAAGGTGAATTTACAATGGAATTTGCCAAATACGCAAAAGTTCCTAATACTATTCAAGAGGATCTTGTTAAAGAATACCAAGCGAAATTGGCTGCCGATAAGAAGTAAATTCTTATTTCGATTTTTTCTTTCAAAGCTCCTCATTGAGGAGCTTTTTTTGTTTCTACTCATTTTTCTTTTTTCTATTGCCAGCTTTGCGGCCTCTGAATGGCAGCAAACTCCACACTCACAAGTTCGCCTCTTGCAAGCTTTTGATCAAATCGGTGATAAGACTTTTGAACTCGCTCTGCACATTGAGCTTGAACCCGAGTGGCATACCTATTGGCTCAACCCAGGTGATTCGGCATCGAGCCTCAATCTCGATGTAAAAGTCAATGGCAAGAAGTACCCGGCAAAGATAAAATGGCCCATACCTAAACGCATTCCTGTGTCGCCGCTTTACAGTTTTGGCTACGAAAAAGAAGTAGTCATTCCCTTTAAAGTTCTATTTGAACCCAAAGATTATGAACTTGCAAAAATAGAAGTCTCTGCTGAGTTTTTGGTTTGCAAAATTGCCTGCCTACCTGCTTTTCCTTCTTGGGAGCTGGAAATTCCGATTTTAGCCGCTAAGTCTATCACCAGTAAAGACTTTGTCTTTTGGCAGAAAGAAAAGTTTCCAGGTGAGGCGATTTTAACTTGGGATTACAAAATCGAAAAAGACCAAGTCTTTCTAAGCGGCTTGCAAGAGGGTCGATACATTGATTTTTTGCCCGAAGACAACCGTATTATCAACAACAAGCCTTTAAAAATGCAAGGCGAGTACTTGATCGCAGAAAAGTCTCTGCAATTTACCAACGAGACCATATGGCAAGGCCTATACATTTACTATGAAAATGAAGAACTCAAAGCCAACCAAGTCTTGTTTCGGCGCTCACCTTCTAAGGACTTTGATCTAAGCCTTTTATTTTTTGCCTTTCTTGGAGGTTTACTTTTAA